>CBHTTJ010000148.1:0-15441 GCA_966095605.1 uncultured bacterium
TTTATCATTGATCAAAATGTGGACCTTATCGGCTTAAACGAAGTCGCTCGGTTCATGGCGCGCAGCGATGGCCGCGATACCATTGGCGAACTGGCGAAGGAAACAGGCATGACCTATGTCTTTAGCAACAACAATACCTCGCTTAGTGGCAACGATCAGTTCGGTAACGCGATTCTTTCAAAGTATCCCGTTCTATTTCGGGATCACCGGCTTTTGCCGGTGGTCGGCGACAATGAACAACGCGGATGGTTAAAAACCATTGTGGATATGAATGGGAAATTTCTTTCGTTCTGGACAACGCATCTCGATTTTCACGCGGATAACACGGAGCGATTGATGTGCGGAACGAATTTGAACACGTGGCTCGCGGACGAGATATTTCCCGTCGTGATGGTGGGTGATTTCAACGACACACCCAACACGCCGATTTACAATCTGCTCGATAACAAATGGACGGATGTTTGGCCTGTCTCTGGCGATGGGAGCCTGGGACGCACCGTTCCGTGTCCCGGCTATCCGAACAACTTGAATGCGCGGATTGACTACATTTGGAAAGCCACGAGTTCTGGTCTGACACCGACCAATACTGACGTCGGCTACGGTGTGGAAGGTTCGGATCATTATCCGGTGTTGTCCCAGTTCATCTTCAAACTGTTCACGAATCACGTGAATGGATTTTATTTTCCATTCGACGAAGGAAGCGGGACGAAGGTGTCGGATTCCATTGGCGGGTTGAGCGGCAAATTAGGCAGCGGGACGCCGACCTGGAACACCAATTCGCCAACCGGCCAGCCCGGTGACTTTTCCCTCTATTTTGACGGCACGAAAAAAATTACCGTTACAGATACCAATCAAATTCTCGGGACAAATGGGTTGAACGATAATTACACGTTGCAGGCGTGGGTAAAAGTGGCCGTTAATTACGCGCCGACCGAACGCGCGATTCTCTTTCAATACGATCGTCGCCCGGGATTTTCTTTTTCGATCAACACCAACCGCACCCTTCACACGACGGCATTTAAAATTAAAGATATTTCCTCCAGTGCCACGCTTCCCAACGACGGTAAGTGGCATCACATCGCCGTGGTGCATACGGACGGAACGAACATGAAGTTTTATATCGACGCGGTCTTGGCTGCGACCGTCAGCTACACCAACGGAGCGGGATATCGCACCGGTTCCTACATCACGATTGGTTCGGCGGATGATGATGCGAATTCTTTCACCGGTTATCTGAGCCGGATTCATTTCGACAGTCAGGCGTTGACTCCCGCGCAATTTGATTTCCCGGCCACTCCGGCGCTTGGCATTCGCAATAACGGCAACAGTTTCACCCTCTTCTGGCCTGCGGCGTTGAACAACTACGTTCTGGAAGGAAACAACGTTTTACAAACTACTGGTTGGGCTCCTATCGCCACGAGCATTCAAGGCACGGAACAACAAGGAACGATCACCCCAACGAATTCGGTGAAATATTTTCGTTTGAAACGACAGTGAGAAAGCGACCTCACCCCGACCCTCTCCTTCCCAGGAGAGGGAACAGCTGGCGAACCGGTTTAGATTTTTTTTGGAAAAACGTCCGGCAAATGCGGCGTGAAATTGTCCTCACTAGCTGAGATCGATTCTCCCTCTCCTGATAAGGAGAGGGCCGGGGTGAGGTTTTCTTCGAAAAAGGTTTTGAAAAAACACGCGAATTCGTGTTCTTTTCTCGTTTTTCCGCGAAAGTAAAAAGCAATGAAACATCTGTTGAGTCTCGAGAAACTTGCTGCGGCAGATTTCGAGACGATTCTGAAAAACGCGAGCGTCCTCAAAAAGGAAAGGGGCCATAGCCAACACCAACCGCTCGCCGGACAAACCTGGGCGCTGATTTTCTCCAAGTCTTCAACGCGAACCCGCGTCTCTTTCGAGGTTGGCATTCGCGAACTTGGCGCCAATGTGATGTTTCTCAGCGCGAACGATATTCAACTCGGCCGCGGCGAACCGATCAAAGACACAGCCCGCGTCCTTGGCCGAATGATTCACGGGGCGGTGATCCGGACCTTTGCTCAAAAGGACGTGGAAGATTTCGCTGAATATTCCAAAATCCCAACGATCAATGCGTTGACGGATGACGAACATCCCTGCCAGGTGCTCGCGGATATCTTCACCTACGAAGAAAAACACGGTTCAATCAAGGGCAAGGTTGTGACGTTCGTCGGTGACGGCGCGTGCAACATGCCGATCTCCTGGATTTTTGCGGCAGCGAAAATGGGATTCGAATTGCGTATTGCGGCGCCGAAGAAATTTCAGCCTTCTGCTGACATCCTCAAACGCGCCGGCGGGAAAATTGTGGTCACCGAAGATCTGCAGGCCGCTGCTTCCGGTGCCGATCTGCTTTACACCGACGTTTGGATTTCCATGGGCAAAGAAGCCGAGTCGGCGGAACGAATCAAAGAACTGACGGGTTACCAGATCAACAAATCGATTGTGAAACTTGCGAAGCCCGGTGCCCTGGTGATGCATTGTCTTCCTGCTTATCGCGGCAAAGAGATCGACGACGAAACGTTCGAAGCGCACGCGGACACGATTTTCACCGAAGCCGAAAATCGTTTGCACGTCCAGAAAGCCATTCTGAGCTGGATTGTCAGCTAGCCTGGATCGGCTCCTTCGGCAAAGGCAGTGTGAAGTAAAAGGTTGCACCTTTATTCACCTCGCCGTCCGCCCAGATACGTCCGCCGTGTCGTTCTACAATGCGACGAACAATGGAGAGACCGATTCCCGTTCCTTCAAATTGTTCCTTGCGATGTAATCGTTGAAAGGCGGTAAAAAGTGCCCCCGCATCTTTCATGTCAAAACCGACACCGTTGTCGCGAACAAAGTAAACAACCTCGTCACCTTTCTTCAGGAAATCGATTTCGATCCGCGGCGAAGGATTCAGTCGACTGAATTTAAAAGCGTTTCCGATCAGGTTCGAAAAGACCTGTGTGAGCAACGATTCATCACCGAAACAACCAGGCAAATTTCCAATCCAAATCTCGATATGTTGATTTTTCTGTAAATCCCGAAGTTCCGAGACAATTTCCTCGGCCATTTTTTTTAGGTCGAGTTGTATCTTGTTCAACGGCTTGCGACTCGAGCGCGAAAAATTAAGCAAATCATTGATCAATTGTTGCATCCGCTGGGAACCTGCTCGGGTGCGCACCAGCAAATCGCGCATCTCCGGCGTTACTTTCTCGGCGTAATCTTCCATCAACATCTCGGTAAAACCGTTGATCGAACGCAACGGAGCCTGCAGATCGTGCGATACGGAATACGAAAATGCTTCAAGTTCCTTCACGGCGGACTGCAATTCCGCAGTGCGCTCTTTGACATGTTGTTCGAGCCGTTGGGTCAGTTCGAGATTTTCGGTCTGCGCTTTTTTTTGAGCAGTAATATCAGACATGGCTCCCAACATTCGCTTCGATTTTCCAGAAGAATCCGGAAGGAACGCTCCAGAATCATTAACGTAAAAGAAGGAACCATCCTTACGCTGAAATCGGTATTGCGCGTGATAACGATCGACGGCGACCATCGCACTCTCCAGCAATCGAAGAACCTCCGTGCGATCTTCGGGATGAACCATTTCCTCCCACTTCGTGACGTCCACTTTTTGAAATTCTTCCGGGGTAAATCCGGTAAGATCCGTGATTGCGCCAAACCACGTGATGTATCCAGTGACGACATCGTAGTCATAAACCAACTGGCCCGTTTGCTCGATGACCACCCGATAACGTTCCTCGCTTTCCTGCAAATGCATTTCGGTCCGTTTACGTTCGACGAGCTCCTGGCGCACTCGTCTCAAGGCGCCGATCATGGCGCTGCCGACCACCCACTGGACGCAGGTAAAAAACGCGAGAAACATCCCCTGCACTATCCAAAAAGAAAATGGTGTATAAACGATCCACGGTTTCGGAAGCAGTCCAGCCTGCTCCAGAACAGCAAAGAACAGCATCGTCACCCAGCAGCCGATTCCCGAAGCGAGACCGGTACGGGGGCCGAGCAACTGTCCCGCAAAGAATATCACGATGAGATAGGCAATCATGGCGGGGGCTCGAATCCCGCCTCCGGAAAACGCAAAAATCGTCGGGACCAGCCAGAAATGAATCACTAACAGCCAACTGGCCAACCGAGTTCGGCCGATGTTATTCAGAATGATAAATCCCAGACATGGTACGTCGACTGCCACCATCGCGGTCAGCCACCTGACTTTGTTCTGGGGCATCGTTGCGGCAAGAATGATCCCTACCACCGTGACGATAATGATCACGACGCGCAGCGTGAAATGGAGCAGCCATTTGCGGTGGGCATCTTCGTCGTCCGCCGTTTTGGGCGGAGGCTCGAAGAAAGAAGCAGCTTTCAAAAAAATACCCATACCCCCGGCTCCCAAACCAAACAACAGAACCCTTCTAATTATCGCAGACATCCTGAAAGAGCGCGAACGGGAATCGCCCAAGCATTAAACCAGGTATCGACGCAGATATTTTACGGCCACCATTAAATCCTTCGGCCACGGCGCTTCAATCGTCACGGTTTCGCCCGTCACGGGATGAGGCAACTGCAATTTCTCTGCGTGCAACGCCAACGTCGAGACTAACGGACGTTCTTCCTTCCCTTGTTTCAAACGGTAATCCCCGTGCTTCAGGTGCGAGAGTAATAACTGTCCTCCACCATATAATTTGTCCCCTAAAATCGGGAGACGGATGTATTGTAAATGCGCGCGAATCTGGTGGGTGCGTCCCGTGAGAGGATGGCACTCCAGCAAGGTGTAACCGCCAAATTTTTCCCGCACAGAAAATTCTGTTTTCGATTTTTTCCCGTTGCGCGAATCGACTCGCATTAAGCCCAGTTTGATCGGATGCGGCGCAATTTTCGCATCGACTTCAAATTTGTCTTGTTCCGGTGCGCCTTGCACCAGGCAAACATAGACTTTGTTGGGCTTTTCCGATCCGAATTGATTCGCCAACGCCACGAGCGCTGGCTTGTTCTTCGCCATCAGGAACACACCGGTCGTTTCGAAATCCAAACGATGGGCATTGGCGAGGTAAGTTAAATTTCGTTCCTTCGCCCAGGGCGAACCTTTCGCAATCCCTTCGTGCAACAGCTTCATCAGGTTCGCGCGATTCGGATCGTAGCGATCCGGCGACGACAGCAACTGACTCGGCTTGTTAATCGCCAGCAAATGCTCGTCTTCGTAAAGCACTTCAATTTCCCAGAAGCTTTTTGGCGGACCGGGGTGACTTAGCTTGATGCTCAATTCTTTTTTCATCCGCGACGTTTCATTTCTAAAAATTCAAATCGCAAAAAACTCCAGATCAAAGATCCGTTTCCGAAGCCTCTGGTTCCCCTTTCGTCCCGTTGCTGCCAGGTTTTTGTTTCCGGGTTCGTTGCTCCAGGAAAAAGCTCTTCAGGATCGTTTTGCATTCCTGTTCCCGCACACCGTGGCTGATGTCGCAACGATGGTTCAAGGTCGGGAACTGCAACAGGTTCAACGCGCTTCCGGCGGCTCCGGCTTTACTGTCGCTCGCGCCAAACACGACGCGGGCAACACGACAATGCACAATGGCACCGGCACACATGGGACAGGGCTCTTTGGTAATATACAACGTGCAATCGGTCAGACGCCAATCTCCAACGGCTTGCTCCGCTTGTGTCAGCGCCAACATCTCCGCGTGCGCCGTAGCGTCTTTGAGCATCTCGACCTGATTATACGCCCGCGCAATGATCCTTCCGCTCCGCACGATCACAGCCCCGACGGGCACTTCCTCCGCGTCGTAGGCCTTCATGGCCTGGCGCAACGCTTCGCCCATGAAATACTGGTCGCTCTGCAAATCGATGATCGGATCTTCAGCCATGCGCTTACGAATTTGGGGTCTGCGCCGGAAAATGCAAAACGGATTCTTCAATGGTCCATTGGTTGCAACCATTTTCCACGCAATGACAATGGGCGGAAAAGAACCCGCCACGGTATTTCCAGAATAACGGCCAGATCTGTTCAAGGTCCGTCTGCGGCATCTTCAAATTCGCCAGGTCGGTTTTCTTGAAAAACTCAAATCTCCCTTCGCGATGCACTGGCGGCAACGTCTTCAGTCGTGCTTTCACCTCGAAAAGAAACATGAGCCAATGCGCGTGCCCCTGGTAGCCATGTTCGCTGATGATCCCAGTCAAATGAAGGTCCGGCGGTTTGATTCCCAGACCAATCTCTTCTTCTGCCTCTCGGCATGCACACGCATACGGCGACTCCCCAATTTCCTGGATTAATTTTCCGCCGCAAGGACTCCAGCACCCGAGATTCGGCTCCTGCGCCCGTTCCAAAAGCAGCACGTCATCGGCTTCATTGAAGCAATAAAGCAGAGTCGCGATCTTGTACGGCAGCGCCATCGTGACAAAACTTCCTTTTCCCTCCGGGAAAGTCGAATGAAAACCGCGAACTCCCCGGCCAAAAAGAGCTCGAAAGGAGCCGCTGCCCAAAAAGAGTATCGAGACACTCGCCTCACCAGTCATCAAGCTGATTCCAACAATTGCGCTTTTACCATGATCATGACACTGTTCGCCTGCTTCAGGCATGGACTCAAAAACAACCTCATGATCAAGTCGGCCATTCCCGTCATCGCCGTTTCCAACGCTGCGAAAGCAGAGGACTACTATTGTCGTGTGCTGGGGTTTCAACGAACGTTTGCCTACCGGTCCGATCCAGCGAAGAGCGATCCTTGTTACATGGGCGTCAGTCGCAATGGAATCGTCCTCCATCTGCACTCCTTTAAACCTGAGCGCGCCGGCAGCACGGATGCTTTTCTGTGGGTTGAAAATGTCGACGCCTTGTTTGCAGAGTTTTCTTCTCAGGGCGCGACGTGCCGGCTTCGGCCCACGGACCAGACGTGGGGCAATCGCGAAATGGGAATCTGCGATCCCGATGGACGTATTGGTCTTTGCGACGACTCGCTCATGACCGGATTCATTATGCGAATTCTCCTCTTATCCCTCTTATTGACAGTGATTGGCTGTCGCAGTTACACACCCGAAGAAATGAAGATGCGTTCGGCGAAATTCTTTATTTTCGAGGAACGTCACGCACCGAAGTGGTTGAAACTTCACCTCACGCCTGGCATGACGCACGCTCAGGTTCGGGCACTCTTCCAACGTGAACCAATAAGCTCTTACCAGGTCGAGAATAGCTGGGCCACTCCCGCCGACACAAAAAAGAGAAGCACTTTTGCGACGGTTCGCACGTTCGAATGGCTGCACGACAAAAACGTGCAACGCTGCGACGTTTTCCAATCACCGGCGCTGCATAGCTCTTTCCAATTACTTCCTGATGTCGACTATCTGTTCTTTGATGAAGCCGACAAGCTCGTGGGTTTTCATCACGAGATGACGAGAGACTAAGAACCACCAGTCCCGATCACCAGGGAATCTTCGGGAAGAATTTCGGCGTTTCGCCTGGCACCTTCACGCCCTAATGTGACAAATGTCATGGTTGCTCGCTTATAAATCTTAATTTGTCCCCCGAAAAGTGACATAGGTGCCATTGTTGGGCCGGCCCCTTTTCTTCTAACGTTTTCAGCATCACCCAATGAAAACGTTCTCTACCTCCGTCGAGTGCGTCATTGCGTAGCCCTCACAAAACCAACACAGCAAAACATGAAACGAATCAAAATCCATAACCGTGAACGCGCCGAGGCGACCGCGCTGTTCCGCAAAGTATCTGTCGCCACCGGCATGGCCTTACTTGCGACCGCCGCAACGACGCGTGGCAGCACCGATTACGGTCCCGCGATCTGGCATCCAATCTGTAGTCCGAATTATTATACGAGTGGCAGCGGCCATAAATTTCACGTCATCCACGACATGGAAGGTTATTACGCCTCGGTCGTAGCGTGGTTCGACGACTGCAATATGACCAGCGCCAGTATTCATTATGCCGTGAATGGAAAACAGGATGCCGGCAGCGATGCTCCCGCGGGCGAAGTGACGCAACTCGGAGTCCGCGATTCACAATATGCCTGGCACGCGCGTTGTTGGAACCAGCATTCCACAGGCACGGAACACGAAGGCTTCGCCAATAATCCTGCATGGTACACAGAGGCGATGTATCAAGCCTCGGCGGGTGTCACAAAGAATCTCGCGAGTAAGTTCGGTTGGGCGAAAGACCGCAATCATATTGTTGGTCACAATGCTAAAACTGTCTCGGGATGGTCTGCGTGGGCGTCAGCAAACCTGGGAATTGATCCCAACTGCAATAGCCACGTCGATCCCGGCGCTTACTGGGACTGGAACCACTACATGGCGCTGATCAACAACGCGAACATTGCGCCTGGGCCAGACGCAGAATCGCGCTACAGCGGCAACGTCGAATTGTTTACCCGGCGAGCCGACAATCACTTGATGGGCAAATATTATGACAGTGCCACGGGTTGGTCCGGTTGGGGTGATCACGCATCCAATTGTTCGTCAGATCCCTCTCCAGTCGCCTGGGACCGCGATCACATGAGTGTTTTCTGGCGTGGAACCGACGGCGCATTGTGGGTCAAAGGCTGGACCGCTGCGAGCGGTTGGGGAACACCTATTTCTCTGGGTGGTGCCTTGATCGGCGGACCCGACGGCTGCTCAATGCGCGCCGGTCGAATTGATATCTTCTGTCGCGGAACAGATAATACACTGCAACACCGCGTGTTTGAAAATAACGCCTGGGGTCCTTGGGAATCCCTCGGAGGGGTCCTGACTGCAGACCCAAGCGCCGTGACGTGGGGTGATGGACGCATCGACGTGTTCGTCCGCGATACCTTCGGCGCTTTGAACCAGAAAGTTTGGACCAGCACGGGCGGATGGTCGGGTTGGAATCAAATTGGCGGGCAGATCATCGGCAGCCCAGATGCGTGTTCGATGCGCTCCGGCCGCTTGGATATCTTCGTGCGCGAACTGGATAATTCTCTCGGACATATCTCCTGGGAACTGAATTGGTCCGGATGGGAATCACTTGGAGGTATCATGGCCTCGGATCCGGGCTGCACATCCTGGGGCAACAACCGCATTGATGTCTTCCTCCGCGCCGCAGACAACCAAATCGATCAAAAGACCTGGACCAGCACTGGAGGTTGGAGTGGGTGGATCGGTCTCGGAATTCCTTGAGTAGTTTTTAAAAAGGCGCCGACGAACCCGGTTGAGGTTTCCGGATCGTCGGCGTCAACTTCTTCACCTCATATTATGAAAACCACTTTTATCCTCATTTCTGCAGTCATCGTCGTCGGAGGTCTAATGTTTTGGGTCAACCGCCATTCAGATAATGCCAATCGACCTGAAACAATGGACGTCAACCGCGCTTCGCGTCCCTCTCGCACTCACGCCACATCTGCCACTGAAGCCAATCGGCAAAGCATTACACCACCCGGCATCACTATTCCGAAAATAATACCCGATCCCGCTACGCGCGTTGTTATCCACACAGCTTCGGATTTCAGTTGGGGCGAATTCAGCAACGCCGTCATTAATACGAATCATCATTTGACCCTCGCGACCATCGAGAATGTTGCTCCGAGCGCAAACCGGCTGGTCGGAACTTTCGTTTCAGGTCGGAACCTTGGACACCAATCATTTAATTCGATTCGCATCAGCTACAAAGCGGCTGTTCCAGCGACGAGTTCTCTTGGATTGGAAATTCGCTTCATGAATGCTCACGAGGAGTGGTCGGAGTGGCAGGAACTGAATACGAAAGATTTGGATCAACCCGTCGCGGTGGATGGACTCGCCGCTGGGTGGCAATATCGCTTAACTTTTTCGGCGACATCTTCTGACGCCAGCCCCGAAGTGGAAAGCGTCACAGTCACGAGCGAAAACACGACTTTGGCAGCCGCGGCAGTGACCCAGAGCGAGAAAAGAAATTAAAATAACCGACAAACAGCAAGGTCCGCTTTGGCTTTATATGCAGCTCTCCGCGTGAGATACTCCCTCGAACTCCCAATTACCAGATTCTTTATGCTGGCGTTTCAACGCTTCGGAAAACTGATCGTATTAACGGCGATGATGCTGGTGCTGACGGCGCAGGCAAAGGACAAGGCCACACGCTCCGATAATTCTTCTGCGAAAAAAGAAGGCAAAATAAAAAAGGAAGCCTCGCCACCTGCAGAAGCGTTAAGTGCCGTCCCCCCTGCTCGCATCGATGTATTTCTCCGGAGCGCGGACGAAACCCCACAAATCGTGCAGCGATATTTTGAAGGAGAATGGTCGGGATGGGTGGCAATGGGCGGATACTCCCCTGATGGCAGTGGTCCCGATGCGTGTTCCTGGGGCTCAGGGCGGATCGACATTTTCATTCGCGGTGCAACCAATGATTTGCAACACAAATTCTACAATGGCGATTGGTCTGAGTGGGAATCGCTGGGTGGAAGTTTGGCGTCTGATCCATGTGCCATCGCATCAGGGTCGGGTCGCATCGACGTTTTTGCTCTCAGCGGAAAGCCGGGAGAATTACAGGTGATGCAGAAAACCTGGGATGGACAAACCGGCTGGGGCGATTGGGCCTCCCTCGGTGGGACACCGGCAGGCAAACCCGACGTCTGCTCGTCGGGACCCGGACGACTTGATCTGTTTGTGCGCGGAACCAACAATGTTCTTCAATACAAGTTTTACGCCGAGGGCCGTTGGTCCAACTGGGATTCCCTCGGTGGCATTCTCACCTCAGAACCTGGAGTAGCATCCTGGGGAGACGGACGGATCGATGTCTTCGTATGTTCGGCTGACAAACCGCGGCAAGTGGTGCAAAAGTTTTTCCGGTCCGGCTATGGGTGGTCCGACTGGATGCCGATGGGTGGACTTCCTGCTGGGTCTCCCACCGTGTGTTCACGCGGCCCGGGACAACTCGACATTTTTATGCGGGGCGACGACGCGGCGCTGCACCACCGATCTTATGACAGCGGCAAAGGAGGCTGGACTTCATGGGAGTCTCTCGGCGGGATTTTGACTTCCGATCCAGGCGCTATCTCGTGGACCACAGGAAAATAATGGTCCGATGACCGGCTTCAGTCATTCTTAAGGACAAGTTGCTTCCGCTTCGATAACATCAGGGCACCGTGAAGCCTTTCTTTTCAGTGTTTCTTTGCGCTGTACTGATTTTTTCTGCGCTTCCGGTTTTCTCATTTCAGTTTTCTTCCCAGTACGCTTCGCGTGTTTGGCAGACGGATAATGGTCTTCCCCACAATTCCGTCACTGCCATTTGCCAAACTTCTGATGATTATCTGTGGATTGGCACACCACGTGGATTGGCAAGGTTCGATGGAACTTATTTTAAAACATTCGATTCCCATCCGGGGATGAAAAACATTTGTGTGACAGCTTTGCTTGTGGGTCACGATGGAACACTCTGGATCGGCACTCTCACGAACGGATTGCTGGAATTCAAAAACGGAAAATTTTCCGCTCATCTTCTCCCAGCAATGCACGGGTCCAACAGCGTATCGGCGCTGGTGGAAAACGACGATGGCTCACTCTGGATCGGCACACAGACGGCACTGCTCCGATTTGCAAAAGGACAGTTCTCGTCTTTTTCCACGGAACTGAATGGTCCTGTTCTGGCATTGCAGAACATCGAGACCAACCTATGGCTCGGAACTGATCGTCGATTGTTCCGCCATCAAAATGGAACCCTTGCCGCAATTCCAATCGGATCTCTCGACGGGAAACCGGCACGAGTGATCCAGCAGACTCGCGAGGGACAATGGATTGGTTCAGATGATGTTTTGATTCACATTCAGCAAGGCAGGATTTCGACGTTCGGTCGAACCGAAGGTTTACCCGGAGCGGTGACAGCCTTGCACGCGGATCGCCATGGCACGTTTTGGGTCGGGACGGTCAACGGGCTTTGCTGTGTCAAGGAAGCACGGCTCGCGCCCAAACTCGACGAAAGCGAGAAATCTTTCGAATCCATTTTCTGCATCGAGGAAGATCGCGAAGGCAACGTGTGGGTCGGGACAGCGGAAGGCCTGGTACAATTCCGCCCGAAATTATTCAATGCGATTACTCGTGAAGAAGGACTTTCACATGGCCATGTGACCTCACTCATTGAAGATACTTCAGGGAACATGTGGATCGCTACGAGGGGCGGCGGATTGAATCGCGTCAACGCGGCGAACGGAAGCATTTCTGTATTTAACCCCGTCAATACGGAACTCAACGACTCCCTCTTATCTTTGCGTCGCGGTATTCTGATTCCGGGCTTTTGGATCGGCAGCGAAGAGGCAGGGTTATTGCGTTTCTTTGCAGGCCAGACCGTGAACTACACGAAAGCATTAGGCGTCACAAATCTTTCCGTGCACGTGGTATTTGAAGATTCTTCCGGCGCGCTTTGGATCGGGAGTCAAAATGGAGTATATCGTTACGACAAAGGTTCGGCGCAACACTTCGCTACGGCTGATGGGTTGCCGGGGGGAACCGTTTCCGCGATTGCTGAAGATCATGATCGCCGTGTCTGGATCGGAACCGACGGTGGACTGGCCTTCTGGAAAGACAATCATCTCTCCACCTTTACGTTCGGCTCTGGAATATTGACGAATCCAATTCTATCGATTCACGAAGACCGGGAATCCAATCTTTGGCTCGGCACGATGGGCAGTTTAAAAAGGTGGAAGAGCGGTAAACTCACCACTTACACCGCGAAGGAAGGACTCTTCCACGACAACATCCTCGACATCGCGGAAGATCGTTTCGGCAATCTCTGGATGAGCAGTGTTGCCGGTGTCTTCAAAGTGAAGAAAAAGGAATTCGATAATGTGGATCAGGGCAGCGCTCGGGCAGTCACTTCCATTTCTTTTGGGAAAAGCGATGGAATGCCGACACCACAATGCACTGGCCTCGCAAAGCCAGGAATCTGGGAAGGCACTGACGGCCGGTTATGGTTTGCCACCACCCGAGGAATTGCCGTCGTTGACCCGTCCAATTTGGAGAAGGAATCGAGTCCACCGAGAATCGTCATCGGCGAAATCATCGTGGATGGGCAAAGCGTGGAGCCGGGTCTCCTCGACGGCGTGACACCGGGCCGTGGAGAAATTGAGTTCCATTTTGCCGCCCTGAGTTTTGAGGCCCCTGAAAAGAATCGATTCAAATTCAAACTGGAAGGCGTGGATCCGAAGTGGGTGGACGCGGGAACACGCAGTGTCGCCTACTACAACAACATCAAACCGGGCCGTTACACATTTCGAGTCCAGGGTTGCAACAGTTACGGCGCCTGGAATGAAGATGGCGCCAAAGTGGCTTTCGTCTTGAAACCACATTATTGGCAGACCTGGTGGTTCAAAAGTTCGGCCATCCTTTCCTGTTTCGTCTTCATTGCCGCCGCCGTACGCTATGCCACCCGACGGAAAATGCAGCAGAAGCTCGAACGTCTTGAACAACAGAACGCCATCGAAAAGGAACGCACGCGAATCGCCCAGGACATGCACGATGAATTGGGTTCCCGGTTGACAGAAATATTGATGCTGAGCGAGCGCCCCGCGTCGATTTCCGACAGCACCAATGAAAAAGTACGGATTGCAAGCGCGGCCCGCGAATTGTCCGGAACTCTCGATGCGATCGTGTGGGCGGTAGAACCTCGTAACGATTCGCTCGATCGTGTGGTTGCTTACCTTTGCGACTACGCCGTGCAATTCTTGGCGGCGAGTTCCATTCGCAGGCATTTTGATATCCCGATGGAATTGCCCGCGCGAATGATCTCCGCCGAGACGCGACACCATCTTTTCATGGTCGTGAAGGAAATTTTAAACAATACCGTTAAATATTCGGGAGGGACCGATGTCTGGTTCAGCCTATGCGTTTACGATTCCCGATTGTTGATCGTTATCAAAGATAATGGAAAAGGTTTCTTGCGCGGCGAAGTTTCGGCTTCGGGCAATGGCTTGATTAATATGGAAAAACGCATGACCAGCATCGGCGCCACATGCAAAATTTCCAGTGCCCCCGGCCAGGGAACTCAAGTCGAGCTAAACATTCCGATCGATTAGGATAGCGACGCAATCCTCCGGCCTTCGTCAGAAGGCCCAGCGATCTCTGTTTTTGGCTGATGCATTTTTAATGCAGCGGGCACTCAAGGCTGAGCAATATAGGGAATCCGGTGCAATCGGTTCGTGATGGACGTCACTACCAAACCGATCGATCGATCAATGAAGGCTGATCTTGCGCCTGAGGATTTCAATCATTGCAACGTCTGCCGCTACTTCGTTTACCACTTGATTGCCACGCTGCTGACTCCGGGGTGTTCCAGCGTAAAGCCAGGTTCTTACCGGTCCATGAATTAATCTTGCTAGTCTTCGGAGTCCGGCAATCCTTCGGAAATGTCGAAGGCCGGGCGGATCATCTTGATCATCATTGCGATTCTTGTGGGATTCAGTCTTCCGTGGTTCCGCGATGGGAATATCGTGATCCAATATTATGACCGATGGAGTGGGCTGATTCCTTTTTTGTTTGGCATTTACATATTTTTGATTGCGAAGGGCGTTTTGCCGAGAAAACCAAAAGATCCAGAAAAGCTAAATGAATGGCGGAAGAAATATGGAACGTTTATGACAATAGCAGGTCCGTTCATGGTTCTCTTCGGAGGTTTCCTGCTGGCCACGGAGGTGACGAAGCCTGTTCGGGAGACCGCCAAACCCACAATGTATCGGATCCAAGCCGGCGTCCCGGAGTCCGATGGATGGTACATTGCAGAATCCACCGCAGGACATTTCAAGGTCAAACTACCGGGTCCCTTCAATGACTTTTCTGTCGTCGGGACCAATCAGGAGGGAAAGAAAACGGAAACGAGCACGGTTGGGCTGCAGAGCCAGGAAAAGGTTAAGTTTTCAGCCTCCAGGATCAAGATCGAAGGAGGAATTCGTGACAAACGGAAATATGCGGAAAACTTTTTTCAAAAATTTAACGATAAGATCCTGGGCGTCCGCGAGCTGTCGTTCCGAAATCTAACGGCCACCGAAGCGAGAATGCAAAACGCAGGTGGTGGCGCGGTCATGAGAATAATTCCCACCGATTCGGGAGTTTATTTGCTTATCGTCGAATATCCCCTCTCCTTCGAGAAGCGCGCGACCGACTTAATTCCTGGTTTCATGGATTCCCTTGAGTTGGCGCCTAACTGAGCCTAAAACCAGATTCCCTCCGCGCTAATGTCTGCATGTCCAGTTAAGGCCCGGGGTGGATTGATAAGGAATTTCAACGAGTTGCCAATTCGGCAAAATGGATGTTTGGATGCGGGGCACAACGCGTTGTACCATTTTTAAGTGGTTGGAAATCAGAGTCTTAGTCCAAAAGAGGCGGTTCCTCGCTGTTTCGGTGAAAAAGATTCAACGCGAAGGGGCTTGGAGTAGCTCTCCTCTATCCAACCAGCGAATTTTGCTCCAAAAACGTCCGAAAATCTAGAAAGACACTCATTTTGGCTCTAAAAAAAGA
>CBHTTJ010000149.1:0-15293 GCA_966095605.1 uncultured bacterium
GAGCTTTTTCAACGCTGCGAATGTTGCCTGATTCGTAATTAAGTAACGCGATCACGGAGGGACAATAAATTTAGTTCTGCGCGGAGGCAACGTTTTCGCGTAATTCCCGTTCCGTTTTCAAACGAAGTTGCCCACAAGCCGCGTCGATGTCGTGACCTTTTTCGCGACGCAACGTGGCGGTGGCTTTCTGTTGTTCGAGTGCGGCGAGGAATTGTTCCTGCACTTCTTCGCTTGGACGCTCCCACGGCAGGCCTTCCACTTTATTGTAGGGAATCAGGTTTACTTTGGCGTGGAGACGATGGGTGAGCTGGGCGAGCGGTTTGGTCTGGTCCAGACCATCATTAATGCCGGCGATCAGGATGTATTCGAAGGTGATCATGCGTCCCTTCTTTTCCTGGTAATACTCACAAGCCGAAGTCAGTTCCTGCAGCGGATACTTTTTGTTCACGGGCATGATGCGTTGACGCACTTCATCGGTGGCACCGTGCAGGGAAATGGCGAGTCGAAACTGCAGAGGCTCATCGGCAAGTTTACGAATCTGCGGAGCGAGGCCGCTGGTGGAAATAGTAATCTTGCGCGCACCGATGCCGCCACCCCAGGGAGCGTTCAGGATTTTGAGAGCCTGCAACAGGTTGTCGTAATTCGCGAGCGGTTCGCCCATGCCCATGACCACGATATTATTGACGACTCGGTCGGAACTATCCTCGGTTTTGTTGGTGGTCGTGGGTTGTTGCGTCGCGTTCTCCTTCGGTTCCGCGGAAACATTCCAACGTTCCACAGCGAGAATCTGATCCACGATTTCTTCCGGCTTCAGATTTCGTTTCCATCCTTCAAGGCCGCTCGCGCAAAACTTGCAACCGTAGGCACAACCGACCTGCGTGGAAATGCAAAGCGTATGTCGATCACTCGCTTCGCCGTAAAGTGCCGGATTCGCGGGGATCAAAACGCTTTCGATGAAAGAACCGTCGGTGAGTTTCCAAAGAAACTTTTGCGTGGTGTCGCGCGAACCTTGTTTGCGAACCAGTTCCAACGTGGTCAACGAGTAGGTTTCTTTTAATTTTGCGCGCAATGTCTTGGGGAGATTCGACATTTCGTCCCACGAACGGGCGCGTCGTTTGTAGACCCAATCGAGCACCTGGGTGACACGATAGGCGGGTTCGCCCCAGCTTTTAAACTGGTTCTGCAGTTCTTCTAATGTGGTTGCCTTGATATCGGTCACGCCTGCAATGTAATTTAAAAAAAGGGGCAGGGAAGGGGAAACTGCGGTTGGAAGGCAGGGTATTTGCCGCAAACCGGTTCACGATTGCGGAATGCGCAGTTTTATTTCAAATTGCCGGGCGCAGAATTCGATGTCGCAACCAGATGAGTCCAATCTTTTCTTTTAAACTCCGAAAACTCCTGTCAATTGCCGCGTTCTTCGCCGCTTTTTGCATGCCGCTTCGGGCTGATGTCCTGCAAACCGCGCGAACCCTGGCCAATACAAAATACAAAGGATGGGTTTATGGACCCAGTGCCGCGAAGCATCAGGTGGATTGTGTCCAATTTGTTTTAGCTGTGGTCAGCGAAGAATTGAAAGCTCCTTTGAATGCGCAGGCACGAAAAGCCATTTTAATCAGCCACGGCTGGAATGCGGCGCAGGTTCAATCTTTTGCTGAAGCGGGCAAAGAACCAAGAATCGCGGGGGTGCAATATGCACTCGTCGATGTGTTGAAAAAGGGGGAGCGAATCGAGCCGAAAAACGCCCGTCCCGGTGATTTAATTCAGTATTGGACCAAAAGGCAGAACGGAAAATGGGGCGGTCATAGCGCCGTGATTTCCGACGTGAAAGACAACATGGCGACCCTTCTCGGCGCCCATCAATCTTCCGGAAAAGTGGACGAAAACCTGAAGATAGATCTGCTCGGAAAAGATCGTCACGTGTTCATTGTGCGGATGAAGTCGGCACCGTGATGCTTCTGGTCGGGCGCGTCGTCGTGGTTTTTCGCAGGATAATCATAGCCGCGAGCAGGCCCAATGCTCCGCAGGAAAACCAAAGGACATTCGATCCCAATTCGAACAAGCGCATTCCCATTGCTGGACCGATAACGAGGCCGCAGGCCCAAGTGAGTCCGTAAGCTCCCGAGTAACGTCCGCGCATATGCTGCGGTGAAAGGTCCGCGATATATGCTCCGCCGATTGGCATCGCAATCATCTCACCAAGGGTAAAGGTGACAACACTCAGCACGAGCCCAGGCACCGAGTGGGTCCAGAGGTTCAGCGCAAAACCAGCCCCCAGCAACACATAGCCCGATGCCATGACCGGTTTGGCGGGAAAACGTCTTGTAATCGTGGTGATGGGCAATTCACAGAAAACCACCAGCGCGCCATTCAACGAAATCAATGCGCCGTAGGTTGCCGGAGAAAATCCGAGATGGGTGATGTGCAACCCAAACGTTGAACTCATTTGAAAGAGAACGAGCGAAATCGCCGATGCCGCCAGCATCGCCTGATGGAATTGACGGTCGTGCCGCAACGTTCTCAACGCTTCGCGCCACGGAATATTCGATTGATGGCTGCGCACACCGCGCGGAAGCGCAAAGAAGGCCACCAGTCCAAACAGGACCGAAGTAGCGGCATCGCCGATGAACAACCAGAAATAACCGTAATCCGACAGGAAACCGGCGGTCGCAGGTCCAAAGGCCCACCCTGCGTTGAATGCCATGCGATAAGCGGAGAACGCCGTTACCCGTTGACCTTCCGGCAATAGATCGGCCAGCAATGCGCTCGCCGCCGGGCGATACAATTCATTGGTCACGCCGGTCAGGGCCGCCAGCAGAATAATCGTGGGAAGTTCTCGCGCCTGCGAGAGCAGTAACATTGTGACGGCGCCAGAGAACATCGAGAGAACGATGGTCTTCCGTCGACCAACAGTATCCGCGAGATAACCACCCAAAAGAGACGCGCCCAGGTTTCCGATGCCATAGGCGCTGATCGCGTAGCCGGCCTGGGTGAGTGAGTAGCCTTGTTTGGTCAGGTAGATTGCCAAAAACGGCACGACGAACGCCCCGAATTTATTGAGGAACGAGCCAAAGAAGAGAATCCAGACCGGACGCGGCAGCGCCCTGAGACTCGACAGTAATGTTGGGTTTTCCGATTTCACAAAAAATAAAAAACCCTGCTCACTTTTGGCGAGCAGGGTTGGAAATTTCTTCGTTTGTTGACTTAGATCATTTCCTCCTGCTGGCCAGTTGATTTAATGCAATTAGACCAGAAAAAAGGGACGCGGCGCGGCGATACGACAACGCGCATGACATTTCGCATCATGATTTGAGTAATCGCAGCCGTTTTCATCAACACGCGGACAATGCTTGCGACAAAAGGTTTGGTCAAGAGCGATATCGTTTTGTTGTGGATGATCCGCGCATCCGTCATTCTGATAGAAATTTCATGCAATAAATCGAATCTTTCTTCGTCGAAAAACCAGTGCGATGACCGTTCGTTTTTTTAACGCAGGCAAATTGATCCCTGGATGGTGGCTCTCCATCCTGATGTCCTGTTTGTGTTTGTTGCGGGCAGGTGCGGCCGGAACGTATCTGAATCCGATCATTCCAGATGGGGCCGATCCATGGGTGGTGCAAAAGGATGGAAATTATTATTACACCGACACCACAGCGAGAGACGTGAAAATTCGAAAAGCTTCGCAGTTGACCGGCACTAATGGATTGGCCAATGCGACTGCGATCACTGTCTTCTGCCCGCCTGATCCTTATGATCATGGCATTTGGGCACCCGAACTCCATTTTTTGAAAGGAAAATGGTACCTCTATTATTCGGCTGACGATGGGAACAGTGCGAATCACCGGATGTTTGTCGCCGAAGCCAACACGTCTGATCCACAGGGGCAATACACTTTTAAAGGCAAGATTTACGACCCCTCCGATGATCGGTGGGCGATCGATGGAACCGTGCTGCAAAAAGAGGATGGCTCCCTGTTTTTTGTCTGGTCAGGGTGGCCCGGGGAAACGAACGGACAACAAAATCTCTATATCTCTCCGATGAGCGATCCGTGGACGATTAGCGGACCACGCGTCGCCATTGGAACGAATCATTATGCGTGGGAATATCCGCCCGACGGGTGGGGAACATGGTTGCAGGAAGCGCCGGAAGTTTTAACACGCAACGGAAAAACATTTATCGTCTATGCAGCCAATGCGTCGTGGACTGATGATTACTGCCTGGGAATGCTCGTAAACACCAATGGCAACTTCACCAATGCCGCGGCATGGACTAAAATCTCCACACCGGTTTTCAAGAAATATTCTGATGCAAACGGTTCGATTTACGGACCAGGCCATTGCAGCTTTACCAAGTCACTGGACGGCAAAGAAGACTTGATTGTTTACCATGCCGCGAAATATAGCGGGGCAGGATGGGATCGCGACGTCCGTGTGCAACGATTTGGATGGAACGCCGACGATACTCCGAATTTTGAGACGCCGATCCCCATTTCCGTACCTTTGGCAGTTCCCTCGGGAGAGCATCCTGAAACTCCGGTGGCCACGTCGTCTGGTTCTGGCGGCAAGGTGGATGCACGTGAGAATCGCCGGCTGCCAGACTAGAGGAGAGGCTGCGGTGTGGCGGGCGACTTATTCCCCTTGTTGTTTTTTAAACAGCGGCGCCAGGTCTGGGTCCGTTGTGGCCATATTCTGAATGGCCGTTTGATCACCTCGTTGCGATTTCGCCTCGTTCAGCCAACGTTGCGCTTCCTCGTTGGCCCCCAGTTGACATGCATAACAGGCCATGTTGTAGCGCATAAGCCAGTCCTCGGGAAAATTGGGCAGAACCTTTAGTAAATTGTTATAGGCCTCCTGCGTGCGTTTCAACTCATGCAGGGCGAAGGACAAATGGACCCAGCCGAAGGGGTCTTCGGGGGCTACCATCGTGATGATTTTCGCGATGTCTACGCATGATTCCCATTTTTGTTGTGCGGCATATATCGTCCAACGCACCTCCAGAACCTCGGGATGACGTTGACGCGATTCCTTGATCCGATCCAGGTCAGCGAGGGCTTCCTCCAAATTTTTCAGTTCCATCCAACCGATGGCGGCGGAAAGATGATGTGAATCTGGTGGTGGCAGTGGCATGAGGGAAAGACGGTAATAAAAGTAGAAAAACTTTCAATCCCTCGAAGTAAACGGCCTGGCTCATCCTTTCCCCGAAAAATTTTCCGCATCGTTTCAGATTGTCGGATTTTGTCCGGCCATTTAGGTTCGCCGCATGAATCTTTTTGTTACGGGCGGGGCGGGTTATATCGGTTCCATTTTTGTGGAAGAAGCGATTAGCGCCGGTCACGCCGTTACGGTTTTTGATAATCTTACGGAAGGTCATCGTTCGGCGGTTGATACTCGCGCGAAATTTGTGCAAGGGGATTTCTGTGATCGCGAACAGATCAGCAGCGCCCTCAAAGGGGCCAAAGCGGAGGCTGTCGTGCATTTTGCCGCACACGCATTGGTCGGCGAGTCGATGACGAATCCATCCAAATATTTCCGCAACAATGTTTGTAGCGGTTTGAATCTTCTGGATGCCGCTCGCGATAACGGCGTGAAGAAATTTGTTTTCAGCTCAACCTGCGCGACCTACGGTCCGCCGGACCGAATTCCCATGACGGAAGATTTGCCGCAGCGTCCGATTAATCCCTACGGTGAATCGAAGCTGATGTTCGAAAAAATTCTCACATGGTACCAGGAACTGCACGGTTTTGATTTTGTGGCATTCCGCTATTTCAACGCCGCCGGCGCGAGTAAACAATTCGGCGAACATCATCGGATCGAAACCCATTTGATCCCAAATGTCCTGAAAGTCGCCCTTGGCCAGGCGCAGCAATGTGAGATTTACGGGACGGACTATCCCACGCCGGATGGAACCGCGATTCGTGATTATATTCACATTATTGACCTCGCCCAGGCCCATCTCCTCGCGCTGCAACCCGGTAAAAAAGGTTTTTACAACCTGGGCAACGGTGACGGCTATTCAGTGAAGCAGGTCATCAAGACTTGTGAAGAGGTCTCGGGAAAGAAAATCCCTTATGTGGAAAAGCCGCGTCGCGCTGGTGATCCGCCGAAGTTGGTGGCAGGCGCGGACAAGGCAAAGAACGAATTAGGCTGGAAACCGAAATTTCCCAAACTTCAGGATATCGTGCAGACCGCCTGGGATTGGCATCGCGCTCATCCGCACGGTTACGCGGATTAAAGCAAGTAAGCAACGGTCGGATTTGTCAAAGCGCGGTGTAAAACCGCGCTTTTTTGTTTAACAAATGCTTAGGGCCCCGACTTGTCGATGGATTGAGTAATCAGGCTGGGATGGGCGTGCTTGCTTTTGCGCAACATCAGGACGAGCACGATCAGAATCAAAAACAAAAGAGTTCCGATTACGATGAGGACGTTGCGTAAATTATTGGAACCTTCGGTTTGCGCAACGACGACAGGTTGTGGTGCAGAAGGCTTCTTTTCCACAACGGGCGTTTCGGTTGGCGTTGAGGCGGGGGACGGAGCAGGAGGTGTCGAGACCGTTTCTTTTGCTTGTTCTTTTGGCTCTGAAGGTGGGGCTGGATGAGCAGTTGCCGCCGCATTGGTTTCCTGAACCGTGAAGGTGGTGACGTTGGAGACTTTTTCTTTGGTCGGAACTGGTTCAGATTTCTCAATCGGTTCGGGTGCTTTCGGCTGTTCCACTGGTTTGCTTTGCTCGACGGGTTGTTTCACCGGTTCCACGACAGCAGTCGGCGCCGGTGGAACGACTTGAGCAACCTCGGTGGTCTGGCTCACAACCGTTTCTGGTTTTGTCGTTGCGACGGCGTTCGACGGGGCGGTTTCGACGGCGGCTGGTTTCGCTGTATCCGCAGGGGCAGCCGGTGGCGGCGTTTCCGTGGTTGTTGTGTTCTTTGGGAGTGCGCCGCGCAGGTAAAGCGAAGGGCCCACTTTGACTTCAGGTGCTTTGGGTGCGGTCACCACAGGCACTGCATTGGTCGGTGCTGGTGGTTTCGGAAGACGTGGCACCCGAATAGGACCCAGAGCAGAGCTGACGGCGTAGCTTATAAATTCTCCTTTGTTCGCAACCAAAGCGGTGATGAACGGCAGTTTCGCTTCGCGAAGCTCATCGTAGTATTTTTTGTGCAGCGCGCGAATCTCCGCGTCGAAAGGCGTGCCCGCCACCGCTTGTTTTCCGTCAGAAATGAGAATTACCGTAAGATTGGGTGAATTCGTCGCCAATTTTAGCATTGGCAAGAGCGCCAGCTCGAGGTGCGCTCCTCCGGTAAATTTCTGGTTGGTTAAATATTCCCCGACCCGATGCGTGACGCTTTCCCGGTCTTCGGTCGTAAACGTTTGCATGGGAATGTCGCCGGCATGAAGAGCATCGTTGTAGGTCCAGACCCCAATCGTGTCCCCGGCTTTCATTTGTCCCATGACGCCTGTGTAGATAAGCCGAAGCAGAACATTCTTGGCCGGTTCTGCTTCACGCTTCATTTCCTTGGAAGTTTCGAGAATGAAGAGATAGCGATTCTCCACCGGCCGTAATGCGGCACCGGCGGTTAAAACGCCAAACAAAAGGACCCCGCTCAAGATCAAGCAAACATTCCAGAATCGTTTCACAGCCGCAGGATAAGCAGGCCTTGCGCCGCACAAAAGGGAAAATTGCCCGCCAGAACCGCCCGAAATTTGAACAGGTAACTTTTTCGATGCCTTTGGCGTCTCGTTGGTCATGAAATTCCTGTCAATTTTAGCGGCAATGGTGCTGGGCACCGTTTCTTCGCAGGCTGCGGACAAACCCAACATCGTTTTCATCCTTGCGGACGACCTGGGTTATACGGATATCGCCTGTTATGGGAGCAAATATTATGAGACACCCAATATTGATAAGCTTGCGAACCAGGGAATACGGTTCACCGACGGACATTCCTGTGGGCCGAATTGTCAGCCGAGCCGTGCGGCTATGATGAGTGGTCAATATGGTCCGCGCACAGGAGTTTATACGGTTGGCAGCATCAATCGCTTCAGCTGGTGGACACGTTCCTTGCATCCGGTCGAAAACGTCACAGAACTGCCAAAAGATAAGATCACGATGGCCCAAACCTTGAAAAATGCGGGTTATGCAACGGGAATGTTTGGCAAATGGCATCTTGGAAAGGGAGACTATCATCCCGGCAAGCGCGGTTTCGATGAAGCGATCGAAAGTTCCGGCGTACATTTCAATTTTGATACCGATCCACCGGTCAAACATCCAAAAGAAGAATACCTCGCGGATTTTCTGACAGACAAAGCCACCGATTTCATTCGTCGTCACAAGGACCAGCCGTTCTTTCTTTATTTGCCGCATTTTGCAGTGCACCAGCCGCTCGAGGCCAAGGACGAACTGATTAAGCATTTTCAAGGAAAAGCGCCGGTGGGTGGTCACAATAATCCGACTTACGCCGCCATGATAAAAAGTGTTGATGACAGCGTGGGCCGAATCGTCGCGTTGCTGGACGAACTGAAACTCGCGGACAATACGCTCGTAATTTTTTCCAGCGATAACGGTGGTGTGGGTGGTTACGTGCGAGAGGGAATCAAGAAAGCAGGGGATGTTACCGACAATGCGCCGTTGCGTGGAGGTAAAGGAATGCTTTACGAAGGCGGACACCGTGTGCCGTGGATATTCCGCTGGCCGGGGAAAATACCGGCGAAATCTGTTTCTGAACAAACCATTGTTGGCGTCGATCTTTACCCAACCTTGCTGGAAATTACGGGAACAAAAAAACCTGCGAATTACATTCTCGACGGCATGAGCTACGCGAAAGTTTTGCGCAGCGGTGGCAAAGAGCGACTCGATCGTGACGCCGTTTACTGGCACTTCCCTGGCTATTTAGGAGCAGGGGGGGATTCGTGGCGAACGCTGCCCGCGGGCGCGATTCGTTCTGGCGATTGGAAACTGTTGGAATTCTTCGAGGATCAACGGTTGGAACTATATAATCTTCGCGATGATCTGAGTGAAACGACCGATCTTTCCAAAAAGAATCCTGCGAAGACAAAGGAACTGCACGACAAGCTTCTGGCGTGGCGAAAAGAAATTCACGCTCCGATGCCAACGCCAATCACCGAACAGGACAAACAGGAAGCGAAGAAAAAGAAGCGGAAAAAAGGTGGCGGCGAAGACTGAGTCAATGCGGCAGCCTACGGGTACTTGACCCGATAGAACACATTTGTTCCGGGCGTGACGTTCGTAAACCCGAAGTTGGTGGTGGTCGAAGTCACGCTGGCCGCATTGGTCCAATTTGTGAGGTTCGAACTTTTTTGCACCGTGTAAGTGATGTTGCTGATGCCTGGCCAGCGGATCACGTTTGATGTTACCAGAGTAACCGGTGGTGAAGTCACGGTCACGAAGTTGGTGACCGAGTAGGAAATTTTGAAATCTTTGGCGACGCCCATGTGTTGCATGTTCACAGCGCTGGAATCTGTGGAAACAACCGGCGAAACATCTGAGAGGTTCGTATAAACCCGCGAGTCAAAGACGAGTCCGGAAGAAAAACTGTTGCTCTTGATGACTGTGGCCACTTGCGAGGTGTTTAGCGAAAGAGATGGCAGCACGTAATCATACGGCTTCGTCCGACCCGCGTTCGTATTGTCCTCACCTGATTGGTCCACCGGAACGTTGCTGTCGCTGAGGAACGTCTTGAACGTCGTCATGCACGTTTCCGTGCGCGTATCGGTGTTGAAATCCCCTGCGATAACAATCCAGGCATTCGCAGGAAAGTTCGATTGGATGAGTCCCTTCAGGTTCGTTGCTTCAATCGCGCGAGAGGAGGAACCTCCGCTACTGTGGAGGTGGACGCTCACCACGTAGAGATCATTTGTGCCGGGAATGTCCAGCTGAGCCCACGCAAATCCACGATCAGGCACCTGGATATCATCCCAGGAACCACTGTTCAGAATCGCGTAGCGGCTGATGATGCCATTGGGAATGTTGTAACCCGATTCGCGAAAGTAACTGAAGTTTGTTCCAAATGCGTAATTCACCATCTCGCGTATCGCGTTGGATGTATCGGTTCCTGCTCCATTGGTGCTCGCGTAATTAAATTCCTGCATCGCCACAATATCCGGTTTCAATCCGCGAAGAATATTGAGGCCGGGTGCTTCGTAACGTTGGTTGTTTCCGCTGGTCAGATTCGACGCCATCACACGAATGGTCACATTCGTCGTGGTGACAATGGGAGCGGTTACTTGTGCGTGGACACACAACGGCAGCAGGGTTGTAAGGGCAATAAGACACCAACGGACCATAACCCGACGATTAAAACAAAGATGGAGCTAAAAATCCATGTCCTTTCTCCATGACTCATTTCGTCGTCTCCTTGCACTGGAATGTCGTTCGCCTAATCTTCCCGATAACGAATGTCAGTCATCGATGAAATGTTTGTAGTTGGGGATTCTTCCATTCACGGAAAGGGAGCGTTTGCGGTTCGCTCTATACCCGTCGCGACGCGGATTGCGGAATATCGCGGCGAAAAGATTTCCAAAGCTGAGTCGGCTAAACGGTGTGAGGAACAAAACGACTACATTTTTTATCTCGATGAGACGTTTGATCTGGACGGGAATATTCCTGGAAATCGCGCTCGGTTTTTAAATCACAGCTGCGAGCCCAATTGTGTCGTGGAAAAGATTGATGGGCGTCTCTGGATCGTTGCAGCCAGAGACATACCGTCTGGAGAAGAGCTTACCTTTGATTATGGTTACGACCTGGAATTTTTCCGGGACTACCCGTGTCGTTGTGGTGCTGCGAAATGCTGCGGATATGTTTTGGCGGAAGAATTACGCAAAGGCAAAAATGGGAATTGATCCTGGAACTCGAGGGGGTCTCGAATTCGATTCATTCTATTTCCAAAAATTGGCGAGAAGCGGGGCGATGGCGAGACTCGGGAGATAATCCGTTACTTCAATTTTCTTCAGTTGCAGGATAATCAACGCCACACAAAAGATCAGAAAGCCATTCGTCGCATTAAGCGCCCAGAAAATCTGGCGTTCGATCAACATCGGTTCCATCCCTTTCATTAAAAGGTAAATCGTTCCTTGCCACGCGATCACGGGAATAACGGAAAACAGGACGTTCCATCCAAAGCGCGGGACAAAGGCGAGCGTCGCCAGCCCATCGGTCAACGCCTTGATGACAAAGGCAAATGAGAACCGATTTAATGCTTCGTCGGCGGAAGCCAGAATACTCAACGGAGCCACGCAGAAAAGCGACGCCGCCACCAGGAAACCGTCATTGGTTGAAACATTGCCCGATAGTTTTTCCGAGGCCCATTTGCCGACCGCGTTGGAGAGTTTCTGCAGGTGCAAAACTTTGCCCAGTAATTTGCCGAGCGACATGGAAATCAGAACAATGGCCAGGTGCTTCATGATCGTGCCGAAGGATCCGTTCAGATTATTCCAGACCAGGCGCAGCCCGATAAAGACGGTGAGCAGCCCCATCAATTTGCGCAGGGTGGCTTCGTCTTTCGGAGACAACGGGTTCTTTTTCGCCAATCCGAAAATGCCTCCCACGAGAATTCCGACCGCATTGAGCGCAATGCCGAACATGATGCAAATGATGGCCAGTGCCTGTGAAACCGCAACGTTAAGTTAGAGCGATCACTCGACGAATTCCAGTTCCTGCCGATGCGGAATGATTCCGCGTTCAAAAGCGCGGCCAAGGAATCTTCGAATCGATTCGCGTCCTTTGTCGCCATAATCCAGGGTCCAATGGTTCACATACATCCCGACAAATTTATCGGCGAGGTCTCGCCCCATGTCGCGGGCGTATTGCAAGGCGTGTTGCACTGCTTCCGGACGATGATCGAGACTGAATTGGATACTTCGCGTGAGAACGTCTGAAATTTGTTTGCGCACTTCAGGGGCAAATCGTTTGTGAATCACGTTGCCGCCGAGGGGCAGGGGAAGACCGTTGTTTTCGCGGGACCACCAGGCGCCCAAATCTTCGCAGACCACGAGGCCCTCATTCTGATACGTGAGTTGTCCTTCGTGAATAATCAATCCCACTTCCGCCTGGCCGTTTTTGACCGCGGCGAAAATCTGGTCAAAGGGTACGACCACGTAATTAAATTCCTTCGCGGTTTTCCCGAGCCAGAGTTGCAGTGCGAGGAAAGCGCTCGTCATGGTGCCGGGCACCGCGATCTTCTTTTGGGCGATCTCGTCCTTCGTCCATTTCGTTTTGCTGACGAGCATCGGGCCGTAACCATCGCCCATGCTGGCGCCGCTGGGAAGGAGAGCATATTTATCGCTTACATAGGCGTAGGCATGAATGCTGACAGCGGAGATATCGAGTTCGCCACGCGTCGCGCGTTCGTTCAGGGTTTGGATGTCCTGAAGGATATGTTCGAAACGAAAGCCGTGAGTCGGGATTAATTCCTTGGCCAGGCCATAAAACATGAACGCATCATCGGGATCGGGCGAATGGCCGAGCGTTAAAATCTTTTGTTCCATCGGCGCAATGTTGCGCAGGTGAAAGGGAAAACGAAAACAAAAATTACGAACCGCGAAGAGCGATCCGATTAAGGATTCGCCGTGGTCGTCGGTTCCGGTGGCGCTTCCAAAGTAAATTCCGAACCGTTTTGCGCGAGGTAATTGGTCACGGAACTTTCCCACTGGTTCCAGTCGTCGCCGTGATTTTCCTGCAGATACAACTCCAACAATTCCTTGGCTTCGCCATGTTTCGGATGCGATTCGTTGCGGGCCATCGACAACAGCAGCGGTAATTTAATCCCATCGTTACGATTGAGCAGGTCGGTCATCAACACCGTATCCACGGCTTCTGCCGTCGTGGAATTGGTGAGCATCTGCGCGATCGGAAGATAACGATCGTCGTTAACAAAATTGACGAGGTGCTGGGAGACTTCCACCTGCGCTTCCTGTCCGAGGAGCGGCATCATGCGCAACAAACGGTCAGCTTTTTGTTCCGGTTCACCTTCAGAGGTAAGAACTTCATCCAAAACATCCTGCCATTGGGAGGCTGCGGCAGTCTTTGGTTCCTCAGGTGTTGCGGGGTCTTGAGCTTCCGTTTCCTGGGGATTTGCGACAGTTCCTTTTTTCGGTTCCTGCGTGTTGGCAACCGCGACTTGAGGAATCTCCGTTTCGTGATTCTCCTGTTGGACAACCACCGGTGCCTTAGGGGCGTCGACGACGTTATCGCGGCTGACCCACCAGCCGAGGCCACCGCCAAAAGCGATAGCCACGATAACAATTCCTAAAATAATTCCCCACGACGGAATACGACGCATAGCTGTGTTATATCAGAAAAAAGGGGTGAAAGTCAATTTGGGCTAAGGGGTTGCGGCTGGAACCATGGAATTGATAAGCACGCCATGGAAAACCCCGGTTAAAGGTAAAAGTTCCGGTCTTCGTCTAGCTCCTTCGAGGTGAACGACGGAATCCGTTCTGGGCCAGAAGCCGCCAAACCATCCACAGGGCTTCGTAAACAATCTTCCGGGACATCTTCGAGCTTCCCTGAAAACGGTCGGTGAAAATAATCGGCACTTCCGCCACTTTTCGGCCCTGACGCCACAACTTGTGGGTCATTTCGATCTGGAAACTATACCCATTGGACCGGACCTGGTTGAGGTCGATGGATTGCAGGGCACGTTTACGGAAACATTTGAAACCACCGGTCGGATCGCTGATCTGCATTCCGGTGATCATGCGAACGTATTTCGCGGCGCCCATACTCAGGAGCAAACGACCCAGTGGCCAGTTGATCACCCGAATCCCATTGCAATAGCGTGATCCAATTGCCAGGTCGGCATCTTCTTTCTTCACCGTTTCCAAAAAGCGGGGAATGTCATCAGGGTTGTGCGAAAAATCGCCGTCCATTTCCATAATGAACTCGTAGCCACGATCCAACGCCCATTTAAAGCCATCACAGTAGGCACGACCTAATCCATTCTTCGTCGCGCGATGTAAAACGTGGATCGAAGGGTGTTTCGCGGCCAGTTCGTCGGCGATTTTGCCGGTGCCATCAGGGGAATTGTCGTCGACGACGAGAAGGTCTACCGAGACGGGCAATTTGAGCAGGCGCTCAGCCAACAACGGGAGGTTGTCTTTTTCGTTGTATGTCGGGACGATGACGAGCGCTTCGTTCATTCCTTTTGCCGCAGAGAAGAAAGCGGAGTTTGGGGGAAAGTGCAAGGCGAGAAATCACCGGAAATCCTCAAACGCCAAAGACAAAACAAAGCTGTCCGACGCCGATTCCTTTCTTTATTCTCACCCCACGCATGTTGGCTCTTCTCACCGAACTCCTGCATCCATCGCTTTTGCTGACCAATCCCATGGTTTGGCTGCTCTCCGCGTTCCAATTGTGGATGCTCATTGATGCGATTCGCCAGCGCGAGTGGCTTTGGGCGGCTTTCCTTGTGTTCGGATACGGGATCAGCGCGTTTTGGTATTATTTCAGCGTTTACCGTCCAACCCATGCTTCGAACAGCGGCTTTGAATTTCCCGGTGCCGCACAGCGTGCGCGAATCAAGGAACTCGAGGCACAAATCCACCATCTCGATAAGGCGCATCATCATTTTCAGCTGGGCGATGTTTATTTCCGAAAAGGTAAGCTGGAAAAAGCAGAAGCCTGCTATCGCGCCGCCTTGGAACGGGATTCTGCCGATATCGATATCCGCGCCCATTACGGTCAATGTTTGTTGCGACTGAAACGTCCTGCCGAGGCGAAGCCTATCCTCGAAAAGGTCTGCCAGGAGAATCCGCGACACGAATATGGTTATTCCATGATGGCTTTGGCGGAGACTTATATGGCGCTGGGGGAAAAGGACACCGCGATTTGTGTCTGGCAACGTGTTCTCGAAAACAACTCCTACGCCCGGGCTCGAGTGCAATTGGCAGAACTTTATCTGGAAAAAGGTCAGCGGGACCTCGCCCGAAAAGAGTTACAGGAAGTGCTTTCCGACTACGGTCATCTTCCGAAGTATCAGCGAAAACGAGATCGGGTCTGGCGTCGGCGCGCAAAAGGTTTGCTGCGTCGGTGACAAGTGGCTGACTTTCATTTCTTTTTCCGGTTTCACTGTGAAAAAACGTTTCCGCAGCTCAGGAAACCATTTTTCCTCGGGAAAAAACATCTCCGCGGCTCAGGAAACCATTTTTCCTCAGGAAAAAACGTTTCCGCAGCTCAGGAAACTATTTTTCCTCAGGAAAAAACTTTTCCGTAGCTCAGGAAATCATTTTTCCTCGGGAAAAAACTTTTCCGCAGCTCAGGAAATCATTTTTCCTCAGGAAAAAACTTTTCCG
>CBHTTJ010000150.1:0-15282 GCA_966095605.1 uncultured bacterium
TCTCGCCGTGGGAGTAATGCGTGGACATGCATCTTTCCTACGGCGAGATACGTTCCCCGACAAGAACTTTATCTAAGGCTGAAACAATTGATTGGTGCTGACAGAATTAAAACCCGTCGATGCTCCAGCAGCTTCATTCACCGGGGCACCGGTCGCTCCGGCGAGTTCCATCTGATCGACTACAACAAAACCAGGAATATTTTGGAAACGATTCAAAATCGCCTGGCGATCCGTTTCGCTTTGTACCGTTCCCTGCAAGGTTATAACGATCTGTGTAAAGCCGGGACGCGTGACTCCGGCAGCCGTTTGTTGGGCCACGGTTCCGACGCTGGCGCCCCCTCCACCAGAGATAGTTGCCCCGCCGCCTCCGGTTGGTCGGAATCCTAAAGTCGTCGGAACGGTATTAGACGTTACGCCGGTAATTCGTCCGAACAAATTGGTCGTGTTCTGTAACTGTCCGCTCGACGTTCCATTCGTGCCCGCGACAATAGAGCCGGCCGTCTGGGTTGGCACCGCTGTTAACGGCGTGTCTGTTCCTGTCACTACACCAGCAGTAGGAGTCTCTGTGACAGTCGCCCCAGTTCCCGTGGTACCGGTGGTTCCCGTTCCACTTGTGGCGGTGCCGGGGGCCGTCGCAAATCCGGTTCCTGATGAAGATCCAGAGCTGGTTTGTGTGACCACTCGTGATTTCACCGCTCCCTGCTGCTGGGCGAGACCAAGAGAAGACGCCGCAAACAATGCTACTAACAAATACAAAAATTTCATATTTCCTCCTGTTAGCAACGTCCTATAGGCCCCGAATCTCTTCAAGCTACGGCTTCCCCTGTCTGTTTTGTCCAAAAAAGCCCCCTGGCGGTTCTCACAAATCGAGAACAAAACAGGCTTCAGGACTTTGCCAGAGGAGGGAAATTATTTTCCACCCCGAGGACGGAAGAGGATGTCCACCACATTCCGGACATATTGTTCGTCAGCAATGCCTTCCACGGCTTCTGGCGGAAATTCCACAAGGGAACGAAAATGATCGGCAATCGTTTGAAATAATTCCACGCGCGCCGTCGTTTCCAAATCACCACGACGCACGATCGCCTGGAGCGCAACCGTCGCCTCGTGCGGAGAGACGCGTTGTCGTAACCGCGCCTCAAGGTGCGGATAGTCGCGGAGAGAATTGTATTTTCCAGCAAGAAGCTGATCCAGATCCGGTTGGTCGACCTTGGGATTTCGAATTACAATCGTGTTGGCAGCGATGTCGCCCAAGCGTTGCGCGCGACGATTAATTAAACATGCTACTCCGCCGACGAGATAAAACGCGGGCAGCGCATCAACAAAACGCAGCAGATTGCGAATGACAACCTGGCTGAACTGGAGTCGCAAGCCCTGAACATCCATCACTCGTAGCCGGAGAATGCGTTTCCCAACAGTCTGTCCACGCCACGCCCATTCGCAAAAAATGCCGTAGCCAATTTGCAAAATGAAAAAGAGCAGGATGGTCAATGCTCGGGCAACGTCGAAGCTGATCAAATTCAGAAAGGCAAGCACCGAGCCCAAGATGCTTGTTCCTGCTGTGATACAAGCGAAATCAATGGCATACGCAAGAAAACGCGAAAGCGGACTGGCCAGCAGCAGCGAGAAGGAAATGCCTTCCGGTGTCTTGATTAATAGCGTGTTGGTCTTTTCGGGCTGCATTGGTCAGACAATTAGCTGCGAACAGGTTCTGATTTCTTACCCGCTTTCGCCAGAAAGAGACAGAGCAACACCAATTCAATGGCGCCGAAGGTAATCTTCGCCGAATACGGAATGACTGGCTCGTGGTACTGCGACAAGAATGACTCGATGAAACCCGCCCAAATCAACATCACACCTACGCCGAAAATCAACGTCACCAGATCCGGAGCCACCGTGCGCATGCGAGTCCGCAAAGATGCACGCTTGCCCCAACCGATCAAAGCACCCCCAAGAATCAAACCAGCTTGCCCTGCTATGATGATCGCGGGAATTTCAAAAGAGCCGTGCGGCAGCAGCCAGCCAATAAGAAACTTTGTTTGTCCCGCAAGGATGTAATCGACACCCACGGCACCCAGAATGACGCCGTTGTAGAAAAGACTGACGATGGTTCCAATGGCCCAAGTCATACCCAACGCCATGGTAACAATCGAAACCTTCGTGTTGTGAGTCATCAACGACGTCGAGAAACTTGCCTTACTCCCCTCGAGGCGGTCTTGAGTGGCTTTTTCCTCCCGGGCAACACGTTCGCGTGGATCACCCTGTAAATGAGCAAAGGGCATCAAGATTGATTTTGATTCCCGGTCGAACAAGACGACCGCCCCGCCGAACAGGCAACCGACAATGGTAATGGCTACTGAAAGCCAAAAGGCGCGAAGGTGGCGACGGAACGTTTGTGGAAAGGTATTGAATAACCACAACAGCGGCTGGAAACGATGCGGCTTCTCCCGGGTCTCATGAATCTCGCCGTAGGCGCGAGCGACGAGGCCTTCCAGATATCGGCGCGTTTCTGGTTCGGAAGCGAACGTAACAATTTTGCCGAGATCAGCCGAAGCACGTTCGTAGAGATAATGCATACGATTCACCTCAGATAACGGCAAGCGATGCGCCGGATCGTTCTCGAGCTTGTTTAAAATCTTTTCCAATTCCGCCCAATGCGGTCGCTCGCTCGCCACGAATTTTTGCAGGTCGATGATCACAGGATTTGCCGTCGTTTCACGTCGAGATATTGCCCCACCAGTTGCGCGGTCAGCTTTTCGTTCGGCACCAGCGAGAAACGAACGCCGCGTCGTTGCAGAACCTTTTCCAATTCGCGCAGGTTGTTCCAACGAATGTGACCGCCAAGCTCCTCGTAAACCTGGTCGAGATACGAAATATCAGGATTCGAAAACACCGGCCGCGCACCAGGAGGTTGCATCATGTTCACGAGGACAAGGTGCTGGTGGGAGATCAGGTCCATGCTCTTGACGAAGTTCTCAGCGAGAACGGGATCGTCCAGAGAGGTCAGAACGATCAGGAGCGCACGGCGACGCAGTCGTAACCGGATAAAGGAACAAAGTTCATCAAAGTCCGGTGTGACACTTTGCGGATGTAACGTGTAAAGCGCATCTCGACACGCGGCGTAATGAGCCTTCCCATTTTTCGCGCGCACGAATGTCTGCACTTTGTCACTAAATGTTAAGAGTCCGAACAAGTCGCCCTGATGCTCGGCCGCAAGGCCGAGAACGAGTCCCGCGGTTATAAAACGTTCAAGCACCGAGGTTCGATGTTCACCCACGGCATTCTCCAGAAGCGGTTCGGTCGATTTTCCATGCGGATTAAACTTCGCTTCGCGGGCACTCAGACGAGAAGAATCAATGATAACGTAGACCTCCTGCGTGCGTTCAATCTGGAAGATTTTCGTGACGGGCCTTCCGCGTTTCGCCGTGGCTTTCCAGTGCACTTCATCATAACTGTCGCCCGGAATGTAATCGCGCAGTTTTTCAAAATCGCGACCTTTGCCCACCTGCCGCTGTGCATGAGCACCGAAGTTTCCACGATTCAGGAACAAAGCGGCGACACTTTTTCGCTCGGTGAGAAGATTCGGGTAAACGCGGAGTTCTCCAGCAGTCGGTGTCGTCGCACGAATCGACCACAATCCGAACGGCGATGCCCCTTCGAGATAACATTTATCGATGAGATAGTTGCCTCGCTTCAAAGGGGTGCATGGCCATACAACTCTTGACATAGGGGAAGTCGAAGGCAACTCCACCAGCATATCTTCGTGAGGCGAATGCAGTTCAGTGGGAAACGCAAAACCAATTCGAATTTTCTTCGCGGTCTGCCGTGCATTGCGGATTTCCAATTGGATTTGACCGACCCGGTCTTTGGAAAAACGCGTCACTTTGGGCAATTCCACGGTGACCCCATCCAGCACACGCAGACCGAGCACCGCATCCAACAGTGCAAGAACCAGAAACAAAACAATCACGCCCACTGCCAAAATCATTCCGTCCGGCAAGAGCCCGGCAATGGTTGCAAATGGCAAAACCACCAGCGCGGTCAAAACGAGCAATCTGGAACGAGGAACGATCATTGCAATTACTTCATGATCTGCTTATCGCGGCACGGCGATTTCCTGCAGGATACGTTGGATCACTTCGGCGACGCTCATACCTTCAATCTCAAATTCAGGGCGCAAAATCAGGCGGTGTTCCAACACCGGTACAGCCATTGCCTTGATGTCGTCTGGGGTTACAAAATCGCGTCCACCCATCGCCGCGAAGGCTCGACTCGCCAGCAGCAACGACTGCGTTGCGCGCGGCCCGGCGCCGACAAGCACGCTTTCATGTTTACGAGAGGCGCGCACGATATCCACGAGGTAGGCAATGAGTTCTTCGCGGACGGTAATACCTTCGAGCTCCTGGCGTAACTGAACTAATTTCTCCGCAGTTAAAACCTGTTGCACAACACCGGCGGCGAGCGTTTTTTCCGGAGATTCCTTCCCAAGCATCCGTTTCGCCAGGCTTAGCTCCTCGTCACGATCAGGAGCCACCATGGAAATCTTTAGCATGAAACGATCCTTTTGAGCCTCCGGCAAAGGATAGGTACCTTCGTATTCGATAGGATTCTGTGTGGCGAAGACGGTGAAGTTGGGAGCCAGTTGATGCGTCTCGCGGTCAATGCTGACTTGCCGTTCCTGCATCGCCTGCAACAAGGCTGATTGCGTCTTCGCCGGCGCACGATTGATTTCGTCCGCAAGAAGGAAGGACGTAAAGATCGGGCCTTTGATCAGCGTGAACTCATTCCGCTGTAAATTGAAAACGTTCGTTCCGGTGATGTCAGCAGGCATGAGATCCGGGGTAAATTGAATGCGCGAGAAATCACATCCGAGGACGTGGGCAAGCGTGCGTACGAGCAAAGTTTTCGCCACGCCAGGCACACCTTCGATCAGGGCATGCTGTCCGGTGAAAATGGCAATGAGTGACTTATCGACAACATCGCTTTGGCCGATGATGACTTTGCCAACTTCCTGGCGCGCTCGCGCAAGGGTATGCTTCAGTTCTTCAAGGTTTTCGTTCATTTATTTCCTCTCCGCTAAAATTTTCGAAATAGATTGATAACTTTCGGCTGGATTTTTCTGCCGGGCCGGTAACGCATTCTGCTCCGCCACCACTTTTGCCACTCGCTTTACTTTACTGCGCGTATGACACCGATTTTCGCCACCCGATTTCTTCCATTCACTGAAACAGATTGAAAGGAGATCGGCAGCGGAAACGTTACGTCGCAGAAGGTTCACGAACCCAGTCGCAGAATCTTTTCCTGCCATCAGGTCGTGGGTATCAATCGATTCTGGATGTGCCGGAATAAAACTTATGGAATTTTTCCAGACGAAAAGAATCGCCAACAGGAGCAACCCTCCAACGAGTCCGTGCAATCGGTATTTCCGCGCAAGGGTCGCAATGCCCGGATCCTCCGACACGCCAAGATGGGCTTCATCGAAAATAAACTGAGAATTTGACCCTGCCACCCAGGCAAGCAGGGCTGCTTGAGGATCTTTCCGCAACGCCTCGTTGCTCAAAAAATAGGAATCCGAAACAAGAACAATGGAGCCCCGCCCAAAAGTCCGTTCAATGATGACTGAATTCGTACCGCGTTTATAAATCGGCTTCCAGTCGTCATACAGGTCAGTGAAATAAATGGCGCTGTGCCAGGAAATCTGTTGTGGCAAACTGACAATGTCGCTCGCGCGTTCCACCTCCACCGCCTGGCTAATGCCTTTCTCATCAACCGGCAAATCCTCGTAGTCCACTTTGAAATCCCAGCGCTTTTTCAACGAAATCATTTTACCCGAAAATTCATCGTCCCCGTTCCTTTGCTTCATTTCCTTTTTCTTCGGCTCGGGAGATTCCGAATCAGATGCCCTCGTTTCATATTTCACATCCTGCGGAGGAGCAGCGGACGAGTTTTTTTGTTTTTTCTTATCACGACGGGCAGACCAGCCCTCGGCATTTTCAGGAAAGAACGTTACCACCAATCGACCGCCCTGTTTAACAAACGTGTCGAGATCGTTTGCTTCCGTTTCGGACGTCCAATCAAGAAGACGATTACCAACACCCAGGACAAAGAAAGTCGTATTGCGTCCGTCCTTTACTTTAAAGAATTGTTCATAAAACCGGCGCACCGAAATACCCGGCAATTGATCCAAACTTTCATAGAGCGCCTTTGTCCCGAGCGGATCTGAGCGAAGTGAAGAATATGGAGGATAAACGTCGCCCCCTTCGAAACGAAGACGGAACAATTCGCTGATGCCGTAGACCAGCCCCGCGAAAACCAGGAAAAACAGCACGATCCAAATGTTCGCTTTTTTCAGCACGAGCGAATCCTTTCGAAATTGCTCTGGAAGCTTTCCAACGACTCATTCGTTACTTCGTGCATGCCATACCACACGCGATCAAAAATGCCTACGTTTTGAGAAAAAGCGGTTTGCAGATCAGCGAGCGAACGCGCCCGACGGCGCAATTCCAATTCGTAGTCTCGGTTCGATTTAAATTTCGCAATGCTGATCATTTGACGATCCGCGAGATGCGCCAAACTGGCGAGGTAAAGCGCGCGCAACGCCAGGCGAAGATTCCCCTGCTCTATTAATTCACGCGCCATTTTTAACCAGCCATCTTCCGGAAGCTGATCAGCCACCACGTTTTCATCCGTGAGATCGGGCTTGATTGCGACAGCTTGCGCAACGACCGTTTCGTGCCGTCGACGGTGTTTCCAAAGGCGAAGAATGAGAATGACAATAGTTGCGAGGACAAGAGCCAGCAGGATATAAATAAAAATCTGGAGGTTCGTCATCCAGTCAGCTGTTGAAGAAGACTCCGAGGAACGTTCGTGGACTTTCTTTTTGCCCCCAAAATGCTTTTCCCACCATTCGGCAAATCCCCTGGACAAATCACGAGCCTTGCGAGCCCAACGACTTACGGTTTCTTCTATTCCTTCAATGAAGAGTTGGAAAAAGTTTTTGTTTACAGCGGCAGTCGGCTTGATTTTTTCCCGCGGCATCCGCCAGGTAAATTCACGCCGATTCATCACGTCCCCAATCGAGCGATTCAAGTCATCCGCCGAAACCGCGGGTTTCGAACCCGAAACCGTCGTGAGAGTTGCGTCGCTCTTTGCATCAGCCGCCGGAGAACTGTGAACAAGGAATAAAAGTATGGCCGCGACCGCAATTTTCTTTACCGCATGAAAAGGTGTTGTTTTCGACAATTTGCCTCGCATTAATTCCGCCTTTAAATCCTCGCCGGAGCCGATGGACTCTCCATAAAAACAACGCAGCACATAGATACTTTTAACGAGAGGATCAATGCAAAGATAACTGACCGCGAGGGTCGCCGCTAAAAATGTCGTATTTAAAATGCTCGCAGCACCGCCTTTGGTGAAGACGGTTTCGATACCAAAAAACATTTTGATCAACCCCGGAACGATCACAAAAGCCGAGACGATATTCAGAAAAATAAAAAAGCCGAATAACGAAAGTATCCCCAGAACAAGGTGATTCTGCTTCTGCCACAGACGCGATTGTTTTGCCGCTTGGTGAAAACAATGTTTAATCCCGCTGGAATCAGCCCCCAATGAACTGGCGTTCTGGTAAAAAGCGTACGTCCAGCTAAAGGGAAGCGTAATAACAAGCGCAACTGGCAGGATAAAAAGTCCACTGGGTTGGATCGTCACCTGAATCATCGCGGCGCGGACGAAGTTCCGAAAATTCCATTGAAAACGCCGATGCGTCGAAAGCCGGGAACGCAATTCCGCACAGAAAATCGCCTGCCACGTTTTCATCCAAAAGAACAACAAGGCAATGCCGAGCGACGCGATGACATGATGTTGCTCTGCAAAAGCGCTGCGACTCATGTCTGACCAGAAATAAAGAAATCCCAAAACAAACGGCACCGTCCCAAGATAATAAAGCAGCAATACGCTTAAAGGAGTCGTTCGCAACAAATGAACTGCTTGCTCGAGCAATTCAATGGCGCTGAGTCCAGTCTTTCGGGTCTTTTTTGGAGTCGCCATTATTCCTCCCAAAAGCTGGTTTTCCAAATTTCCCCTTCGTGAACCGAAGCGGGAATGGACAGTAATATTTGGCCACCCCAATAGAAAAATAACCAGGCCACCATCAGCCCGACAACACAAGCCGCAAGCCTGGCAAAAAGGGTAAGTTTGTTTACTTTCCTGGCATCTGATGACGCCAGTTTTTTCAAGCAATTGGCACAAATAACCCGGTCGTCATGCTCGGTGATACATTCCCGACAATAGAACTGCCGACACTCCGGACAACGCGCCACCGCTTCACGCGAGAAATGGTTTAAGCAATGTTGTTGGGAAAGTTGCACTACGAAGTTGGTGGTGGCGGCGTGGTAGTTGGAGCCTGCTCCGAAGGATTCTCAACGGGCTGTGGTTGAATCATTGGCGTGGAACCAACATGCACCACAGCCGGCGTTGTCGGAACAACCGGTTGCGGCCATTCTTGAGGGGCAACAACTGTTGCTTGCGGCTGACGGAGATCGCGCAACAACCACAGTCCAATTCCCCCCAGCGCGACAGCTCCCACGGCGTTGAAAAGTAATATCGCTAAAAGCCACGGTGTTTCCAAGGGGACGAGTTCTGCGTAGGCTTTGATCAACTCCCATTGATTGCCAGAGGCTTCCGGGTTCTTAAAACTCAGGACCATCGTTTCAGCCCAGCCAATGACAAGCGTGACCCCCACGAAAATGCCAGCTGCCCAGGTCAACCGTTGTGTCCCCACACGTAAGTCGCTTTGCCGTTGCTTGAGCAAAGCGACAATGGCCGCAGCAATCGTTCCCGCCGTTAAAAACAAGTCCGCTGTCACGACGGCCAGGGAGTTAACGACGATCTGCAAGGCATTTGTCACTGCGAGCAATAGCAGCAAGATAAAAAGGATCACATGTACTTTGCTGTCGTAAGGTCGGAGAGGCAACCCGGAAGGAATGGACGCCGGTGTATAAGCCGGCAGAGGGTCCACGTATGCCGGAGGCGTTTGCGCCTCTTGATGGGCGAGTTGCATTTGTTCTGCCGACAAAAGTCCCTGAGCCTCCTGAACTCTATCTTTGATGATAGCAAGGGCTTTGTCTGCTTTGCGCATCCGGGCGAGTGCATCCAACTTTTCCAGTTGAACGGCGGTTTTGATGTGAACGGAACATGTGGGACCAAACAGGCAATTAACAATCAGGATCGCCACAAAAACGCCTGCGATGATCCAGAGGAATGGGGTCTCTGACGCGATGGTGATTACGGCGAAGATGGAGGCGAGGCATGCCCAAATGATATTCCAGACTTTTCCCGCAACGGTTTTCTTCAGGATAACAGCTTGAATGTCCTTAAAGAAAAATCGCTTGTACCTCTCGTTAAAGTTTGTAGCATGAACCAGCAAGAGATGATCCTGGGCGAGGAAAAGATTGCTGTAGCCGGCGAGGTTCGCCGCCCCAGACAATTTACGATAAGGTTTTTCCTTTTTTGCCATGCGTCAGGACTTTGTGATGAAAAAGATAAGCAAGGTGATCCAGCCGAGAATTTCCAGTGACGCCATGACAGCGGCGATGGTGTACCAGACTTTCGTGGGGTTTGTCACACTGGTGGGCCGGTTCCGATAGCGAATCGCGATGTAAAGAGCTATGGGAGCACCAATAATCGAGGGCCACAAACAAAGGGCTGGCAATAATGCCGTTCCCAGCGCGACCCTATCGTAACGCACTCGCTCATTGGTCAGCGTTTCCAGCTTCTCCTTTTTCTTGCCGGATTCCAGACAGGACGGACAAAGATGTTGTCCATTAAAATCCAGTTCACAAAGAGAGCAAAGAAATCGCCCGCAACCATCACACGGGACAACAGCTCGCTTTTGCGGGTGATAAAAACAGCTCGACTCCCCTTCCACCAAAGTCTCAGCTGCCTTTACGTCGTTTTGTCTGAACAACGCCGGGAAAACTTCCACGCGCAGAGGAGCAGAACAACTCGGACACGCGGCAAAGCTTCCCAGATTGAACATCCCTGCCGGCAGAATGCCACGGCATCCCGAGCAGAAGATATCCGTCTTTTTCATTAGCCCACTCGGATAACCCGCGTATCGCAAATGCGGTCGTGCAACGCTCGTTTTTCGTCATCAAAACCGGCCATGATGTAACCGATCAGGCAGGTGATGGAGCTGATGATGTAAGAAAAGTATCTTCCACAAGACCGTCCATACGACAGCGGCATTCCATCCGCACGCACCACCTTCAGCTTGAGAATCATTTTACCCGGCGTCGCACCATATTTCCCAACAAACCAGGTGTAATAGACAGCCGCCATCCCAATGCCTAACAGCATCGAGATCCCCTGGGCGACGACCATCAACGCGGGATTGTTACGTGCGCCCACTGCGAAAAGAAGTCCCACGACAAAGCCGATGACCCCGGATCCGATGCCGACGATGATCTGGTCTACAAAATGGGCCACAAACCGAATCCAAAATCCCGCATATTCCATTGGGCCGGCATAACCGGCAGTTGACCGCCCTACTCCTTCTCTCAATTTTTGCAGGAAAACAGGTTTGCAAGTCGCACATATATTCGCGTTTCCATGGCGAATAACCTGATCGGGAGGAAAAATTCTGCCGCATTCCGAGCAAACAACCCCACCCGACGGCGGAGCATCTGCCAAAGGGGGAACCGGGTTGGAGGGTCGGGCCTGGTGATAGGAAATCCATTCGGCCATACCTTCGCGCCAGACAAGTGTGTCCCAACGAATGGTGCCGTTGGAGAAAAGAGAATCGAGTTCAGCCTCGCTGATTGGGCCACGTTGTTGCCCCGATTCCACGTAGTACCAGTTCATGATGATAAGCAATCGAGCCAATCGTCTCGTCCCTGAGCTCTTCCAAGACCGGCGAGGAGAGCCCGTTTGAGATCGATCCTGCTCAGGTGAAACGACACCAAGAAATATCTGAAAAAGCAATTTCTTTCATGGATTTCGATACGCTTAGAGCGGTTGCCAAAATTAATTTCCGGAATGGCGGGAGGGATTTTGGTTTTTGGCGAGGCGTCGGACGCAGGCAATATCGATAGATTCCTGGCTGTGTCCGAGAACGAAGCTAAAAGCTATCTAAAATAAAAAAAAGAGCGGACTTGAGGTCCGCTCTTCGAAATAAAATTACCTGAAAAGAATTACTTCGCCTTCGGCTTGCGCTCTGGCTTTTCTGCTTTTTCTTCGCTTTTTTCAGTCTTGGCAGCAGCGGCACGTTTGCCACGGCTTTCAGTCCTCGGCGCTTCAGCGGCAGGCGCTCCTTGAGCAGCAGCCGCAGCTTCAGGAGAAAGTGGCGTGGTGCTTTCGACGCGGATCTTCAACGTCGAAGTTACTTCAGGATGCAAACGCAATTCGATTTCGTGTTCGCCCAAAGCTTTGATTGGCTTCTCGATGTGAATCTTTTTCTTGTCGAGGGAGATGTCGAATTGGTTCTTCAATTCGTCAGCGATCGTGCCGGAGGTCACGGTGCCGAACATACGGCCATCATCACCGGTCTTGACCTTCACCAGGCAGATCAACTTCGAAACGCTCTTCGAGAGTTCCGTCATCGCGTTCAATTCATGCGCTTCGCGTTCGGCGCGGCGCTTGCGGAGCGCTTCGATCTGGCGCTTGTTCGCCTGCGTTACAGGAACGGCGTAGCCTTGCGGAAACAAATAGTTGCGCGCGTAACCGGCGGAAACTTTGACCTGGTCGGATTCACCGCCCAGACCAACAATATTGTGCGTCAGGATAACTTCTGTCTTTGCCATAAATTCTAAAGGTTTGTTATTTCAACTAATCAAAATGGAACATCATCGTCTTCCGGCGCGGCTGCGTCGGAATTATCTGCCGCCGCGGGCTTCGCCGCCGCAGGACGAGGACGTGGCGCGGATTCGCCGCCACCTTCACCGCGATTACCCGAATCCAGGAACTGAAATGATTCCAAAACAACACCCAGCTTGCTCTTCTTCTGCTGGGTTTGTTTGTCTTCCCATTGATCCAGCTTCAAGCGGCCTTCAACCATCAGGGGACGGCCCTTTTTGACATATTGGGCAATCGTCTCCGCCTGTTTGCCAAAGGCATCAACATCAATGAAAGTCACTTCTTCCTTCTGCTCACCCGTTTCCGAGCGCCAGGTGCGATTCACCGCCAAACCGATCCTGGCCACTGCGGTGCCTTTCGGCGTATAACGCAATTCAGGATCGCGCGTGAGATTGCCGATCAGAATGACTTTGTTGAAGCTTGGCATAGGATATCCCGTTTGACGGAATTATTTCGCGGCTTCTTTTGGAGCCGGAGCTTCGGTAAAGAGAACGCGGAAAACGTCGTCGTTCATCGAAAACTTCGTGCGCAACTGGGCGATCGCATTCGGTTCAGCGTCAAAAATGACATTGACGTAAAAACCGGATGTATGGCGTTTGTCAGCAACACGGGCAAAAGGCTTCTTATCCATCTTTTGCACGGTTTCGACTTTGCCGCCGGCTGACGTGATTTCAGAAGAAATCTTGTCGATGGCATCTTTGATGCCTTCTTCTTTGCCTGCGGTATCGAGTATGAACAGACCTTCGTACTTTTTCATTTTTCTTTGCTCCCGGAGTCAATGACTCCGTTAAATTTACTCATTGCTTTTTCTATCCCCTCACTCAACCAGCAATCAACCTGGTCAGCGGCCCGATTTAAAATCTTTTCCAGCAGCTCGTTTTCGTCCGAACTGAACTGTCCCAACACATAGTTGGTAATCTCGCGCGCACCGTCGCGCCGTCCAATCCCAATCCGTAATCTCGCAAACTCCCGGGTTCCGAGATGTTGCTCGATGTTCTCGAGCCCATGGTGCCCCCCACTGCTGCCGCTTTGCCGGAGACGAATCCCGCCAAACGGCAGGTCTGCGTCATCCACCGCCACGATCACCCGGTTTGCCGGAACTTTATAAAACTCCGAAAACGCCCCGACGGCCTCTCCGCTGCAATTCATATATGTCTGCGGCTTGCAGAGGAACAGCTTTCTCCCCCCCTGCTCTACTTTGGCAGCCTTTGAACTGAACTTCTTTTCATCCGTCCAGTTCCCCCGCCAACGTTCCGCCAGTTTATCCAGTAAAAGAAAACCGGCGTTGTGTCGGGTCCGTGCGTATTTCTCGCCCGGATTCCCCAGGCCCACGATGAGAAAAATATTTTCCACGGCGGGCGAAAAGGAAGGAGCGACAAGGCCCATTGACCTTGTCGCTCACTAAATTACTTCTTCTTTTCAGCCGGCTTCTTCTCGTCAGCTTTCGCTGGAGCAGCCTTGTCCCCGGCTTTCGCTGGGGCTCCTTCGCCTTCTTCCTTCTTCTCCTTGATCATCTCAACTTCAGCTGGAGCAGCACCCGCTTCAGTTGCGGCAGCTTCAGCAGCTTCAGTGACAGGAGCAGCCACGGAGAAGACGGTCACTTCCTTGTGACCGAGCGCTTCCACACCGGCCGGCAATTTGATGTCACCGAGGTGAATCCTTTTGCCGATTTCGAGAGCCGAAACGTCAACATTAATGACGTCTGGCAAATCTTTCGGAGTGGCGCGGACTTTAATCTTGAAGAGAACGTGTTCGAGAACGCCGCCACCGTTTTTAACGCCAGAGGCTTCGCCAACAGGTTCGACTGGAACGCTGATGGTGACTTTTTCGTTTTCGGTGACCGCGTGCAAATCGACATGCAACATTTCGCCCGTGAGCGGGTTATGTTGGATCTCTTTGACGAGGGCCAAATGCTTGGTGCCGTCCACCGCGAGATCAAGCAACAGATTCTCGGATGCCGAATGATGCACGACATCAGCGAGTTCTTTCGTGTTGATTTCGAGGTTCTGGGGCTTGGTCTTTCCGCCGTAGATAACGGCCGGAACACGGCCAGCGGTACGAATTTTCTTAACTCCCGTGCGCTTGAGGACGCTACGCGGAAAAGCGGTCAATGATACAGATTTCATATTTAAATTCTACTACGGCCGGCCTTAACTGGTCCGTCCGCCCTTAAATTCAAACAGCGAAGATACCGACGAATTACTTTCAATTCGCTTAATTGCTTCGCCGAGCAAACCGGCCACTGACAAAGTCGTGATATTCACGCCGTCAATTGGCGGGCGCGAAACAGTATCAGTAGTTATCAATTCGTCAATAGGAGATTTTCGCAATCTTTGAATCCCTAAATCGTTCAAAATTGCATGCGAAACACACGCGAAAATTTTCTTCGCACCCTTTTTCTTCAACAACGACGCCGCCGTCGTCAGGGTCCCTGCCGTTTCGGTCAGGTCGTCGACCATCAAAACGTTCTTGCCGCGAATGTCGCCAATCACCGCCATCGCTTCAATTTCGGTCGCGCTCTTGCGGCGTTTCGCCACGATCGCCAACCCGGTATCCAGCACCTGCGAATAGGCATGCGCCATCTTCAATCCCCCCACGTCCGGGCTCACGACCACGAGGTCGCCCAGTTTTTTCTTCTTGAGATAATCGTACATCACCGGAGCCGCATACAGGTGATCCACCGGGATATCGAAAAAGCCCTGAATCTGTTGCGCGTGAAGATCCATCGTCAGCACACGATTCGCACCGGCCGCGACCAAAAGGTTCGCGACGAGTTTTGCCGTGATCGGCACGCGGGGTTGATCTTTGCGATCCTGGCGCGCGTAGCCGTAGAACGGCAACACCACCGTAATGCGGGCCGCACTGGCGCGACGCGCCGCATCCATCATGATGAACAATTCCATCAGGTGATGATTCGCGGGCGGCGAGCTCGATTGGATGATGAAAACATCTTCACCACGAATATTCTCGTCGATCTTCACGAACGTTTCGCCATCCGGAAAAGCGGAGACGGAACATTTGGCGAGTTCAAGGCCAATGGAAGAGCAGATGGCCTTGGCGAGCGGAACATTGGACGTGCCACTAAAAATTTTCACAGCGCGTAAAACTTTTGTTGGGAAAAAATAAAAACCACCGTTTCAGGTGGTCGAGTGCGCAGGACTCTAGCAATCGGCTTTCTTCATGCAAGCGAATTTGCGGCAACCTCGAATATCAGCTCTCGTCTATTGGCTATTTTGAAAACAATAAACAGCAAAAGAAGATAAACTCGCTCTGATAAAGCCCGCCGATTCCCCTTCACGTCGCTATTATCAAGGGTTTAAGAAATTGTTTATAAACAGCTCCTCTCTCCAGCACTCTCCCCGACGCTGCGCTGCGGAGAGAGAGGGGCCGCGTCTGGTAAAACCATATGCACCCCATACCGCTTTCGCGGGC
>CBHTTJ010000151.1:0-15173 GCA_966095605.1 uncultured bacterium
GCTGCACCACAATCGCTGGATCAATCACCGTTAACGTCGCATTGCTGCTCGTCACACTCCCAGCGCTGTTGCTGACTTCCACGGAATAGTTTCCTTCGTTCGTCTTCAGCACGGAGCTTAACGTCAAAGTCGAATTGGTTTCGCCGATCGGCACTCCATTTTTGCTCCACAGGTAGCTCAAGCTTCCACCGGAAGCAGTCACGCTAAACGTGGCATTGGAAGTGGCATTCACGGTCTGTGATACTGGATGAATGCTAATGGTCGGTGTCACAACACCAACTGTTAAGACACCATTCGTTATCGAGGTAATGTAATTCGTTAACGCGCCAGTTCCATTGTCACTCAAGGTCGCAATGATCGGATAAGTTCCTGCGTCACTGTTCTCGTCAGCGGTAGTGCTGTAGCTCGCTGTAATATTGTCACCATTCACAATACCGATGATGTTGCCTGTAAAGACCGGATTCGTTGCACCGTACCCACGCGAGGCATTGGCGACGGTCACCGACAAGCTCTGTTTATTCACTATGAAGGTCTGCGTGACATCCGATGCCCCTTCGTATTCCGAATCGCCATTCTGCGAGGCTTTGACCGTGATGCTGCCGTAACCAGTGATGATTAATTGAGTTCCCGTCACACTTGCAGGACCCGATTCCACACTGAAGCTGACAGTCAGACCAGATGAAGCCGAAGCCAGGAGCGTAATCGGACCGGAGCCATATGTTTGCGTCCCCACGCTGGAGAAGCTTGTAATGCTCTGCGTTTTCTTATTTACGGTCAACGTTGCGGAAGCCGTGGCAATACCAAGGCTATTGCTGACGACAACGCTATAAGCTCCTGCGTCACCTGTAACGACAGCGCCGATGGAATACGTCGAATTGGTAGCGTTCACGATGTTTGTTCCATCTTTGCGCCACTGGTACGAAAACGCCGCCGAACTACTGGCGACAACCGAGAACGAAGCGCTGTCGCCCGAAACAACGATCACATTTTCCGGGGCGGTCGTAATCGTCGGTGCCTGTAACGGGCCGAACTTCAAACCACGGAAGAGTTGATTAACACCCGACGTGGCAATTGTTGTAGCGGTCGAGCCCGCCCCAGTGTCGACAACCTTGATGATACGGTTCGCACTCCCTTCCGCCGTAGTCGCATAAATGACCGGATTGCTGCCGGAGAAATCCACCGTCAGGCCACGAGCTCCGACATTTGCGACGCCGGATCCGAGGGTGTAACTCAGAACAAACGCGCTGCCATTCCAATCCCAACGTTGGATACCTCCCGAACTGCTGCTCGTGTCATCGGCCAGATAAACAATGGTCTCAGTCGAGTTGATGGCAAAATCCGTCGAGGAGGAAAGCGCACCAGAATTCACCACCGAAGTGGTCGTCGTACCGGATGCCGAAGTCGGCAATGCCGGCGTGAATTTGTAAATACCGCGTGAACTTCCCGAACCTGTGGAGAAGTACAGTTTACCGTTGAAAACATTGACGAAACGGGTGTTGGAGATACTGCTTTGCACAACGGATGCGGAAGCATTGTTGCCAAAGTAGTAAGTTCCCACTCCGCCACTGGCGCCCCAGAAATTGTTTGTTCCATCGGTTGTTGCGGAACGAAAACTTTGTCCGCTGTAGCCCGTGGTTGTGCTGACCGCAAGGGTTTCTGCGCCCTGCGAATCAATGGTCATGATGCCACGTGGGACGGTTGTCCCGAGGGCAGAAGCAATCGCACTCGCCCCGGCCCGAGCCACATTATATCCACCAATCGCCAGAAGCTTGCCGCTCGCCGAACGGGAGAGCGAACCTTCCAACGTGCCCGTGCCAACAAGAATCAGTGAGGAACCACCGGAATCAGGCAACGAAAGTGTGCTGACATACGAGCCGGCGGTGGTGAATTGATCCAGATAAACGGAATTGCCGTTGCCACTCAATGTTTGCGCGCCATCTCCCACACGCACCACCACGAGATTGGTGTCATACAAACGAAGCGAACCGTTGAGAACCGTAAGCGCCGCATCCGCACTGACCGTCGGGCCGACATCGTTGGAAACCGCGACAGAATAATTTCCGGCGTCAGCGGCTTGAACCGATGTCTTCGAATAAACCGCGTTCGTCGCACCCACGATATTTGTTCCGTTGTAACGCCATTGATAACTCAAAGATCCAACGCCAGTGGCTGAAACCGCGAAGCTCACGTTTTCACCTGTTAACACCGTTCGAGACAACGGCTGCGAAGTAATCGTCGGAGGATCAACGACTGAGAGAGTCGCAGAGTTCGTCAGCGAAGCTCCAACCCCGCTGACCACGACGCTGTAAGTTCCGGCGTTTGTTTGGGCAACTCCCGTAATACTCAAGCTGGCGCTATTGGCACCAATGATATTACCTCCGTCATTCAGATTGGATCCATCTTTGCGCCATTGATAATCGATTGCGGTCCCGCCAGCAGAAACGCTGAAAACAGCCATGCTGCCAGCGTTGACCGTGAGATTGGTCGGTCCCGCCGTCACGATTGGATCCGTTACGGAAAGTGTGGCATTGGAACTGATCAACCAGGCGCCGACATTATTGGTAACTGCCACGGAATAAATTCCTGCATCCGCCGCGGCCACACCATTGACCGTAAGAATGTCACTGTCGGCGCCGATGATGTTTCCACCGTTCTGGAGATTTACTCCGTCTTTTCGCCAACGATACGTGAATGGCGAAGTCCCGGTCACCGTCACCGAGAATGTTGCCGCTTCCCCATAATTCTTCGAGGCAGACTGAGGCTGAGCCGTGATGACCGGATCGGTAACGGTCAGGACAGCGTTGCTGCTCAGAAGGCCAATACCGTTGCCGTTTGTCACACCAACGGAATAGATTCCCGCGTCTCCCGGTACCACAGGGCTAATGGTGTAGCTGCTATTCGTTGCTCCGAAGATATTCGCGCCATCCTTCTTCCATTGATAGGTCAACGTGGGCGTTCCAATTGCCGCGACACTAAACGTTGTGCTGCCGCCCGGTGAACCACTCTGACTCGTGGGCTGGGTATTAATGATCGGGTCGTTGACGGTCACCGTTTGACTTGCTGATGAAGTGCAGCCGTTCACGTCTTGAATCGTGACGGTGTAAACACCCGACGTCGTCACGGTAATCGCACGTGTCGTTTGTCCAGAAGACCAGCTATAAGCCGTACCACTTAGAGCACTCAAGGTAACGGAACCACCATAATTAAATGTCGTCGGGCCATTCGTGCTGATTGAGGCCGTGGTGTTTTGCAGCAGGTAACCGCTCACTTTAACGTCGTCGATACGATAGGAGGAATTTCCACTCTTCGAGAACCGCACGCGCAGATTGGAGGTGGTCGGTGCAAAACCACTCGCAGTAATCAACGACCAGGAACTCGTGGGTTGCGTAATCGTCAATGGCGTGTAGTTCGTTCCATCCGAACTGACTTCGACCACCAGGGCATCGGAAGTGCCGGTGGTATCTACTTTCGCGCCGAACTGAACGACATTCTCGCCATAGCCGAGCGTGTTGATGCCAGAGATCACGATATTTCGAGCGCCGGTCGTAGTCGTAAAAAAGAGATTGGCACCACCGCTCGCGCCAGAATAACCACTTGATTGAGTGGTCACCCGAACATCGGGCGCGGCGGCTGCTGTTGAAGTAAACGTAATGGGTGATCCATTCTGCCAGCCATTGGTGCTGCTATAGGTGGTGATGGCAATATTCTGTCCTGATTGACCCACGCCCATGTTTTCGGTGAAGAGAATTCCCGTCGCACCCGTCGGCGCGGAAAAGGAATTAATTTTCATCGTCACGCTCGCCGTAACGTTGGTTGGAGAAGCACAGGTCGCACTCGAAGCCAGAGTGCAGGAGATAACATCGTTGTTGACCAAAGCGCTGTCGGTGTAGGTCGAACTGTCACTCCCCACGTTGTTGCCATTTTTCTTCCATTGATATTGAGGTGAAGCGCCACCATTGGAAATCGCCGCACTAAACGTCACCGTTGTGCCGGAACAAACATTCGTCCCCGTATTCGCGGTGAGTGAAATCGTTGGAGTAACCGAAGCGGTAACATTCATGACTAGCGCGTCAGAGGTCGCCGTCGACGGAGAAACGCAAACATCGTTCGAAGGCGTCAACACACAGGTGATGGAATCCGCATTGGCAAATGTGGCGGTATAGGTCGAGCTATCGGTGCCAACGTTGCTTCCATTTTTCTTCCATTGATAATGAGGCGACGTCCCACCATTCACCGGAGTAGCGGTGAACGTAACAGCGGTGGAAGCGCACACATTTGTTCCGGGATTCGCGGAGATTGATACCGACGGGGTGACACTTGCATTTACCGTAATCGTTAAAGTCGGCGCATCCGCTGTCGCCGTCGCAGCACAGTTGTCGCTGGAGGTAAGTTGGCAATCAATCGTGTCGTTGTTCGCCAGAGAACTATTGGTATAGGTGTTCCCGGTCACGCCCCCGACGACATTGCCATTCAGCTTCCAGATGTAAGATGGCGTTGAACCGCCGTTAACGGGAGTAGCCGCGAAGGTGACAACTGTGCCGGCACAAATCACTTGTCCGGGAGACGCAATCACGCTGACCGACGGTGTCACGGAAGAAGTAATGGTCATCGTCAACGTAGAAGAGTTTGCCGTCGCTGTGGTAGTGCAAGAGGCAGACGATGTCATTGTGACGTAAATCTGGTCGTTGTTCGCCAACGTATTGTCGGAATAAATATTGGTATTGGAACCAACCGGGTTGTTGTTTTTGTACCATTGATAGGCTGGCGTGCTGCCGCCATTTGTCGGAGTCGCCGTGAAAGTCACGGTATTGCCCGAGCAGGTTGTCGTTCCGGGATTCGCAGAAATACTGACGGAAGGTGTCACCAGGGAATTGACCGTTAAAGTCAAAGCAGAGGATGTCGCAGCGGAACCTCCACAACTCGAAGTCACGGCACAGCTGTATTGATCTCCGTTAACGGGAGATGCGACCACCAACGTGCTGTTCGTCGCGTTTGCAACATTGGTGCCGTTCCATTTCCATTGATAAACGTATGGCGCTGTCCCGCCCGATGCCGTTTCAGTAAGAGTTACAGACGTCCCGGCGCAAACCGTGTTGCTTGGAGACGCTGCAGGAGTTCCCGCCGTGGGTGAGCCACAAGCACTTGCCGGCGTAAAATAGATTTGATCGAATTCGGTCCCAACAATTGCGCTGGCACCGGTGCTGTGCAGGCAGGCAACCCCAAAGTAACCATTAGCAGCGATTGGAAAGGTGGTATCCGTCGCACTGCCCTGGTTGACCGAGGCGTTGGTGGAGTTCGGGATATCGGTTGCGATAGCGCCCGTTCCATTAGCCGTGGGCAAAGTAGATGTGTATAACGTCCAAAGACCAGAACTGCTTCGGGTCACTCGGACCAGAAAACCAATGTCCGTCAAGCCGTTCACTACCGATCCCGAGGAGGTAATCACGGTCGCCGCAACGGCGCCGTTGAGAATCCGTTCGAGACGAATTTCATCACCACCACTGTCGTCTCCCATGGCCAATCGGTAACCATCTACGGTTGCGGATTCCAGATTCGCCTCATTCGCATACAGCCAAACGTAAGCCTGGTTGGCGGCAGTCAGTGCCTGGGCACGGCGGCCGATCCAGGTTCCCCATTCCTGTGAATCTCCCCAGTCAGCGATTTGAGTTCGGATGTGTTCTGTCTGAGAAATTGCGGGGGCTCCCAAGCGCAAAGTTTTTGAGCCTGTAGCACCGGCGGCAGCGTCGCTGTCGTTCACGATTGTAAAACCAGTAGTGTCTCCCGACCACGCAGGATTTGCAGCGATCTCGCCGTCGGTGAAACTATCCAGCAACGTTTGCGACTGGGCGCTAATAGCGAACACGCACGACAATGCGCAAGCTTGAGCAAGAAGAGATAACCGGGATGATTTTTTCATGGTGGAGGAACTGGTTTTTCCGTTTGTTTTTAGCCTGCGAGATTAGATTCCTAGGGGAAAATCCGGTCAAGGGTTTTCAGGGAAAGCCCGATGAATTTTACACTTCTGTAACAATGAATTGTTTCGATGACTCCGCGTTCGCCGCCCGAATTTCCCCTGCATTCCCGTGGCTAGGCGGCAATTGGCCAAAGAGCCAGTTTGAAACCGAAAAAAGGCGATTTTGCGTAAGTTGCTGATTTACAGTACGGAGCTACGCAGAAATCTAGTTTTTTGTGCACCCGCAGCTTTGTTTTTGGGGAGAAATCTATTTTTCCCTCCTCTCGCAGCTTTGTTTTTACCGGGAAAGCTATTTTTCTTTCCGTCTCCACTTCGACGGAGCACCCAAACTGTTTTTCTTCCCCCGCGCAACTTCGTCGGAGCACCCCAAACCAGTTTACCGCCCTCGCGCAGCTTCGTTCCCAGACAGAAAGCTAGTTTTCGTCCCTCTCCAGCCTGCGTCTGCACAGGAAAATATCTTTTTCACCCCACGCAACTTCGACGGAGCACCCAAAACTAGTTTTTCCACCCCTCGCAACTTCGTTCCTGAGCACAAAAATAATTTTCCCCTCAGTTCCATCATGGATTTGAAAGAAAAAAATGTTTTTCGGACAGCTCTATCATGGAATCGCAGGGAAAAAACGTTTACCCCCAGACGCAACTTCGCCACCAAGTTGAAAATTTGTTTTCCCTCGGGCTCCATCATGGATGAGAAGCGAAAAATAGTTTTCCCACCAATTCCGCTTTGACGCTCGATGGAAAACTGGTTTTCTCCCCACCTACCGTTCGGTGTTGTCAGGTTTTGCGAAATCCTGGAATCGCCATCACGGCGAATGGGTGGAAATTCATTTCCGGGTCACCCGTTGAGATTGTCTTTGAGTGGGACTTTCAATTGGATGCAGGTTCCCTTGCCGGGGGCGCTGGAGAGTTTAAATGAACCACCCAGTTTCTTCATTCGTTCTTCCATATTGAGAAGTCCATTACCGCGTGAATTAATTTGTGCGACCACAAAGCCCTTGCCTTTATCTTCGACCGTAATCGTCAATTCTGATCCGTTTATCGCCACGGAGATTTTTACCTCCGACGTCTTCGCGTGTTTTACGACGTTATTTAATGCTTCTTTGACCGCGAGAAAGAGATGATGCCGAACCTCCGAGGAAACCGGGCTCGACGGCAATTCCTTTGGCTCCACCATTCGAAAAGCGATGGAGCTGGTTTCCAGAAACGATGCGGCGTGTTCGCGAATGTGATCGATCAGTTTCTCCAAGGTGTCGTTTGCGGGGTTCACAGACCAGATGATCGTGTGCAAGTCACCAATTAATTCCGCCGTAGCATTCGAAATTCTATCCGACTGAGCCTGGACCGTTTCAGGCTGGTTTTTGTTTTTGGCGGTGAGCGTGCTGAGGACGGCGATCTCCGTCAGGCGCGCTCCCAATTCATCGTGCATGTCCTGGGCGATGCGCGATCGTTCGCGTTCGATCACATGTTGATGTTCGAGCCGGAAAATTTTGTCCTGCACTTTTCTCCAGGTGACATACCGCGCGGTGCCGGCCACGAAGCCGACCGCTGCCAATGAAATCAAACTGATAAACCAGGTCGTCTGCCAAAAATGTGGCAAAAGAACGAACGATATGCTCGCGCCTGTTTCATTCCACACACCGTCGTTGTTGCAACCTATAACCCGGAACGTGTAAGCGCGTGGTTGGATATTGTTGTAGTAAGCGATGCGACGAGTGCCCGCATCAACCCATTCGGAATCGACTCCTTCGAGTTTGTATTTGAAGCGGTTTTTTTCCGGAGCGCGAAAGCTTAGGGCCGTGTAATGAATCTCAAGACCCCCTTTGCCCGGGGCAATCCTCAGACCATTCGAAGCATCGATCTTCTTTCGATCGGCGACAATGGATTCGATCACTACGGGCGGTGCAGAATCATTATTTTTGATGGAAGTCGGATCGACCACAACCACCCCACGTGTCGTAGGGAACCAGAGTCGACCATCGGATCCTTTCCAGCCAGCTGGTTTGGAGACACCATTACATTGCACGCTCGACATGCCATCAGCTTTTCCGTAGGACGCGCAACGAATCTGCGACATCTTGCCACTGTCGATTTCGTCAAAATCTTTTTTCCTCACACGAAAGACACCAGAAAAACAACTCATCCAAAGATTCCCGCGGTCATCCTCGAGAATTTCAAATACGCTGTCGCTCAGGAGTCCATCTTTAGAAGTATACGATTTGAATTGCCCATTGCTCAGGCGGTTCAGACCTCCGCCGTCAGTGCCGATCCATAAATTGCGTTCCCGATCTTCATAAATCGCCAGGACAGCGTTGGCCGAAAGACCGTCATTGGTTGTCAAAACAGAAAATTTACCATCATGCCGACGGGTCAGCCCATCGTTCGTTCCAATCCAAAGATCACCATTTTGATCTTCACGCACAACGCGAATGACGTTACCCGCGAGACCATCCTGTTTCGTGAAGCGGTGCAGGACCTCACCCTGCATCTGATAGAGCGCACCGCTGGTGCCAATCCAGAGGTTGCCGTGGCGATCTTCATCGATCGTGCGCACAGCAGGGTCGATCAAGCCTTCGTTTTTGCCGTAACGCGTAAACGTTCCATCTTTGAATCGGAACAACCCACCATTGTATTCCGCACCGATCCAAAGATTCCCATCCCGGGCTTCGCAAACCGATAGCAATAAATCGTAAAGTGGACTGTTTCCTCCGTCGTAACTGACCATCTCGCCATTCTTTAATCCGCTCAGGCCTCCGCCCCATGTTGTGATCCAAACGGTGTCATGACTATCGGTGCAGACGGAAGTGACGTTGTTATGATAAAGCCCTTGTTGTTTCGTATACGCTTTGAAAGGTTTGGTCTGAAGTTGGTTCAACCCCTCTTTTGTTCCAAGCCAGAGACAGCCCTCATTATCTTCGGTTAAACAAAAAACTGTTTCGTAGGAGAGACCGTCATTGTTCAACTCAGGAATAAATTTTTCACCCGACCGGCGGCAAAGTCCGCTCATGGTGCCCACCCAGAATTCTCCACGGCTGTCTTTGAACAACGTGTCGATAAAGTCGTCGGGCAGCCCCGTGGCTTTATGAAACTCGTCCAATTTTCCGCCTCTTAAACGAAACAATCCACTACCGCCAGTGCCGATCCAAAGAGCATCCTCCTCCCAGAGAAGAGCGCGAACAGGAGATCTGCCCGGCAACTCAAACAATTGGTTTATTACTTTTCCGGATTTGTCCCGGTACAAAATCAAACCACGATCACTGCCGAGAAATAGGTTGCCTTCGCTGTCCTCGCAACCGGCCAAAATCATGCGGCCGTCCAACCCTTGTGATTCAAAGGTGGTCTTACTGTCTTTGGAACTAATGACGCCGTTGGTAGTGCCAATCCAAAGTGTGCCATCGTGCGTTTGGAAAACCGATTTCGCCGAACTCTGGGGTGTGAGAGGATTTCTGCTAAACGTTCGGTCTCTATAACAAAACAGATCTCCTTTTTCAGAAACGATCCAGACCGTGCCATCGTTGGCCTCAAACAGTGCTCGAATCGCTTGTCCTTTTGTTGCGGGATCAATGAGATCGAAGTGCACTCCGTCAAATCGCACAAGTCCCTTGGGAGTTCCTACCCACAAATAACCGTCGCGCGTTTGCAGGATGGAAGAAACGGAGTTGTGTGGAAGACCATCCGTGCTTTGCCAACGACGCGGCTGATAATTCCCCTCGGGTGATCCAAGCCAGGAATAGCGATCACCGGGATTTCGCGCTGTCTCCCGATGAAATAGAACGCCGGCAGGAACAACCTCTTTGGTAATTCCCTCCGCTTCCCACGAGAGAATGCAGCCCATCCCAATATAATTTTGGAAATATTCGACTTCGATGTTGTGATTCCCAGCCGAGATCGCGACTGATCCGGAATTCTCCAGCCATGGATGCAGCCCGCCGTGTTCGATGACCTTCTGTCCATCGATAAAGAGCCGCGAGCCATCATCGGATTTCAGATAGAAAGTATATTTGCCACCGGCAGGAATTCGGATTTCCCCTCTCCAGCGCACATAAAACTCTTTTGCCAGATCAGTCCAAGGGAAAACTTTTTGATCACGATCCAGGGCGATGGCTTCGTCCACGCCGCGATAGGTAGGTGCTGTTCCCGGAGAAATCGACGGGAAATCAATTACCGGCTGGTTAAAGGCGAAAACTTCGGTGATCAGCCCAGCTTCGTATTTCTCCTCTGCCCGAATGCATTGCGGACTCGAGAACGAAAGCCAGACGATGAGGAAGATAAGGACGCATCGCTGGAAGGGCATACTCTCGAGGCTAACGTCTTCCACATCATTTTCCGAGTTCTTTTCGGTCAACTATGAATGCAGTTCCCGCAATAGATCGCTTATAGCTCGCCGAAGAATGGCCTCCGCCTTGGATTGCAGGAAAGACCATTTACCCGGGCCAATTTCATAACCGCCTTCACGGAACGCAGATTCGGTTGGCACATAACCAATGCTCGCCTCCGCAAAACCGACGATGACGGTGTTGTTAAAAGGAGAAGCGCTTTCGATCGCCTTCGCCGTTTCGACAAAAATTTCCCCCGGGATAAAAGCCATCGCCAACGGACCAATTCGGAGCGCGCTCAGATAAGCGGTGCACTTTCGACGACTCGGCGCGCCTTTTAACGTGCGCGTTGGTAATGAAACCGATCGACTGAGGTATTTAATTGCCGTTGGCTTAATATCCCGAGCCTTCGACTTCGCTTTTGTCATGGCGTCGGCAATGGCTTCCCCATGACGGCGCGCGCATTCTGCCCCACCGGAAACGGTCGTTGGATTGATGTCCCCCGCTCCCCCGTTGAAAAAAAGCGGCGTTCCAAATTGCGTGGTGCGTTCAAGTGTCCGACACAGTTCTCCCGGGAAATCTGAAGAGAGCTGAGGCAAACACATTTCGTGAACCGGGTGGCATGGCGCATGCACGATGGTAGCGATTGAGCTATCGCAATTCCGGAAAACAATTCCATGAAGGCGATGATCCATCGGGCCCCGTCGTAACAACGCGGGTGCAATCGGCTGAACCGAATCGGACATGATGATTCCGTTCGGCGTTGGAATTCGACGTTGCAACGAAAACCCTCGAAGCTCGGTGGCAATCAATGATACCTCGCACGGGTGAAGTGTTGCTGACGCTTCGTTGATGACATGAATCAGTTTTCCTTCCAATTCCTGCAGCCACTTGCGAAACGGCTTACTTCGGTAAAGGTCAGAAATCGCGACAGACTCTGGTGCATTGTGCGTGTGCGTGCACGTGAGGACAATCTTCGACGAGGGAATCGACGTGCTCTTAGCAAGAGCGGTCTTGAATCGTTTCCATCCGTAAACCGATTTGCTGTTCAGCGCAAGCAAGTCGAGGGAAACGAGCGCAATTCTCTCCCGATTGAATTCCAGAACCAAGACTCTAGCTTTCAACGGCAGCCGAACGGATTCAAAAGGCCCCCATCTCTCCTCGACGGAAGACATTAACAATCCGACTTCCAAGGGAGGAGTGATGTCGACCTTGGCAGCGCCAGCTCGCAAAGGCATGTTCTCCGACTGTTGCGTCGTCTTCGTTTTCATTTCCCCTTTTTCACCCACTTCAATGCTTGTTTCCAGAAAGCCGCATAACCATCCCACAATTCGAAATTAAGTCCCCAATGCGGCGCCGGATCAGACATATAAGTAACGATGCGTCCTTTACCATAGTTGCCAACAACAACGAGTGGGTGACCGGTTTCTTTCACGCGCACAAGAACCTGGCCATTCGGTTTCGCCGCAACTTCATTGTAGCCAAAGATCGGCGCGAAAGAACGCCACGGAAGGCCCTTTACCACGGGGTGATCTGGAACAAGAACCTCAGCGGTGAAGCCAGCGGAAGATTCCACAAGGTCTTCGGTCAGCATGCATTCCACTGGTAATGCCTCAGCGAGACGGCTCCGGGCCCATCCGCCTTTTCCACCGACCCCGCTGAACGATAGCCAGCCTCCGAGCATCATCAGTCCCCCGCCGCCGTGAATCCATTTCTTCACGGCATCAAGACGATCGGGGAAAGCAACGACCCGATTCTCGCGTCGTGATCGATCAAAGAAGCTTGGATAGAGATGAAAACATTTCGCTTCCACATCGCTGATGATCAGACCGCTCGAGCGTTCAAGGATCTTCTCGAGGCGATTCGGTTCGAGACGATATAATTCCCAATTGGCCATCGAGGTGATATCGGCCACTGGCTCGAGCGCTTCTACGAGGCGCGACCCATAAAAATGGAGGTCAGCATCTTTGGTTTCGGTGCCGAAAGGAGTTTCGATAAAGATCGGGCCGAGATGAAATACCCAGTCGCCGAGATAAAGAACGTGGTCAGGTTTGGAAGCAGTTTTATTTTTCATTGGATATGAGGTCATTCCGGGATTCATCAGCCGGGAGGTTTGTGCTTTCTCCCGCGCGAACCGTCAGAAAATTAAGAAAGGCCTTCACCATTTTGTGAAAGGCGACGAAGAGGATGGTCGCAAAAATCAGGGACAGTACGCCGAGCGTGAATTGACCAAACCAAAGCTGCGAAAGTCCAAGAATTAAAAGTGAAACCGAAGCCGTGCCGACGGCGGCAATCAGGACTCCCAACAGAATGGGGCCGATTTCGCGATCGTTTGTCCCCGGGCCGTTCAGAGTTTTGATTGGACGCCAAAATCCCAGCGGACGTGCACGTTGATAGAATTGTTGCAACAACGGTTCAGGATCGGGTTTCGTCAGCAACGCCACCGCAACCCAAAGAACTGTCGTGAGGGCCATCACGATAAATGTCTGCCACCACCACTGCGGGATTAAATGAGCCGCCCACGAAAATCCAAGGGCCAACAAGAGTTTGGGTCCAAGGACGACGATGCAAAAGATCGCGGCTCCGCCAAAGGAAGCAGCAATGCGAGCCTTGCCATTAAATCGCCACCACCACCATTGCGCCCAATTTGCTGGAAGCTCCGCTGCGCTGAGTTGAAGCATAAAGATAGCAACGTCCGTAATGATCTTTACGTTGAAAACAACGGCGAGCGACAAACCGAGAATCAGCACCATCGCGATCTTGCTGGCAGATAAGTAGTGTTTCTCCCTGGCTGACGGTACAAACCACCGGCGGTAGATGTCGCTAATAAGAACCTGGCTCCCAAAGTTCAGATTGTCCGCAACGGTGGACATTGCCGCCGCGAGCATCGCTGCAATCATCAGACCCATCGCCCCGACGGGCAACATCGCTTTCATCAAGCGCCCGTAGACGAGTTCCCGATCCGCATCGATTGCGCGGAGTTCCGGCCACATCAACGCGGCCCCAACACAAGGTAAGGTCACGAGAAGCAACAGGATGAACATTGTCACCGCCGTAACGACGTACATCGTAACAGCTTCGCTCGGTGAGCGAGTGGAAAGAATCCGCTGCCCTTCCATCGCGCCCCCCATCGGCGCTGCATCGCCTCCATAACCAATACTTTGCCCAAACAACCATGCCATGGCCGCGGCGAGCGGAAAGACCGCATGATCGGCCGGCGGCCAACTGCCGAGCATTTCAGGATTTGAGACACCAAACTTTGCGGTCAGTGCGGCAGCCAGCTCCGTCGGACCGCCGAAATGTTTCAGGGTGAGCCCTGCCAGCGTCGCCGTGCCCGCCAGGAAAATGAACATCTGGATCAGGTTTGAAATGACTACGCCCTGGTAGCCCGAGAAAAACACATAGATGAATGAAACAGGCACCACGAGCAAAAGCGTCTGGGCTTTCGTTAAGCCAAGTGCCGGTTCCATGATTTTACAGGAAGCGAGCAACGTGATGCCTGTCCATGCCGGCATGGCGACGAGAGAGGTACGGACACCAATCCAGAGGCGCATCGCTGCCGCCGTCCGCGGCTGGAAACGCAGGTCATAAAATTCCAGGCTGGTGAATAGATTCAGTCGACGCCAGAACACTGCGAAAAGAACACCACCCAAAAACAGCGCCAGACCAAATCGACTCAAGTACCACCAACAAATGAATGAGCCAGTGACGAGCGCCAAACCGCCGTAGCCAGTTGCAGCATCGGGGCTGATCAGCGCGGCTGTATAAGAAACACCATTCAGCCATCCTGGAATCCTGCGACCGCCAAGGAAAAAATTTTCCAGACTCGCTCCGGCGAACTTTCGATGCCAGAAGGCCACGCCCAACATCAACAACAGGTAAGCGATGACAATGGCCAGATCGAGATTCACGGCCGCAGCATGAATGAACCTCAGCGTATTCCTCAATGACGGGAACCCGTCAGGCGGCGTGAACAATTTTTTCGAGAAGCGCCTTGGTCACAGCGGCGGTTCGCGTGTGAACTTTTAACTTTTCGTAGATCTTTCGTTGGTGATTTTCCACCGTGTAATAGCTGATGGAAAGGGCCTCAGCGATTTCCTTGTTAATCAGTCCCTTCACCATCAATTGCAGAATCTCTCTCTCACGAACCGATAATCGATAGACGTCGTCCAGTGAGTCCGAAGCAATAGTTTTCCCAATGGCCGTTTCGAGGATGAGATTCGAAAACAGAGATCTTAACTTGGTCGGATTATCGAAAGAAATTAAAGATACCAGGAGACTTCGTGGTGATAGCTCCTGGAAATGTTCCATCGAAGAAATGGTTCCTTGATCTGGAATACCTTCAATAAAGACCAGCGACGGCTCATGCGTCCGCAAAAGAGATTTTGCTTTTTCCAGAGATGAAAACAACTGGACAACCAATCCCAATCTTTGAAGTGCAACACCAAGACGGCCTCCAGAATCACTCTTTCCCTGCACGATCCAAACAGACTGTGATCTGGAGGCCGTCATGAAAATGGCTAGAACGCAGCCGCCTTTTTCGGATCCTCTTCCAGCATCACGTTCTTAAATTTCCCAAACGATTTTGCCGCGCCTGTGTCTTTTGTTGTGTCCCAGAAAGAAACCTTCATCTCACGCAGTCCAAGCGTTGCTGCAGTCCACGCCTGAGCCCAACCGGCTTCTACACACCATGCTCCCCAGCCAGCATCGGCAGAGCTTGCCCAGTATTCCCAACGATGGTCGTCGAAGGCCCGGAACCACCAGCCATTCAGCCATGGATATTTTTCTGAACGAATCTGGATACGACAGAGAAACTCGGCCAGCTTGTCCTCCGCCTCTTTCAATTTGGCATCACCTGTGGCAGCGACAGCTTCGTGGAGGGCGAA
>CBHTTJ010000152.1:0-15084 GCA_966095605.1 uncultured bacterium
GGAATTGAACCGACGCATAAGGCTTTTGCAGAGCCCTGCCTTACCACTTGGCTACTCCGCCGCAAGGAGCAGAAAGCATATTGATCTTCGCTTTCTGCGCAAGTGAAGTTTTTAAATTTTAAATCCGAGCTTCGCGCGGTTCTTCCATAACTCACGCGGTTTGAAAATCCCCGCCGGCGTAATGATCCCCGTAATCAACTCCGCAGGGGTCACATCAAACCCCGGATTCCGTGCGCCGCTGGTCGGATTGGCCACGCGCACATAGGCGCGTTTACCACCTTTTTTCGGTCCAACCTTCGGATCAGAAATAATTCCCCACGCACCAAGCACTTCGTGTTCGTGCCGTTCTTCAATCGGAATGTCGAAACCCGATTTCAAATTCCAATCGATCGTCGACAATGGAATCGCCACGTAGAACGGAATCTTATGACGCGCCGCAAGGACGGCTTTGGTGTAGGTCCCGATCTTGTTCGCGACTTCACCGGTGCGACCCAGCGTCCGGTCACTGCCAACAATCACCATGTCGATTTCGCCACGCTGCATCAAATGTCCGGCTGAATTATCCGCGATGATTTGGTGCGAAATTTTTTGCTGCGCCAATTCCCACGCCGTCAAGGTTGCGCCCTGGGAACGCGGGCGCGTCTCGTCGCAGAAGACATGAAATTTCTTTCCCTGTTTTTGCGCGACATAAAGCGGACCCGTGGCGCTGCCAACGTCCACGAACGCCAGCCAGCCCGCGTTGCAATGCGTCAGGACCCGCATGCCGTTGCGAATCAGCTTCGCGCCGTGTTCGCCGAGTTCCGCGCAATGACGCGCATCGTCGTTCGCAAATTCTTCCGCTGCCGCGAGCGCCAGCGATTGTTGTTCTTCCACCGTCTCGCCACCGGCCATGAGACGACGCACATCGTTCATCGCGTTCACCGGATCGACCGCCGTTGGACGCGCATCCTTCAGGGTCTGGTAAACGACATCGATGTGCTTTTGAAATTGTTGCAAATCCTTTCCGCGAAAAGCCCGCGCCCCCTGGGCCAAACCATACGCCGCCGTTGCACCGATGGCCCCGGCCCCACGCACGATCATGTCTTTGATCGCCAGCGCGGTTTCTTTGAAATCCCGGGTGCCGATGACTTTAAATTCATGCGGAAGCAGACGTTGTTCGATGAGGAGAACGGAATTTTTGTTCGCATCGAATGTGACCGTGCGAAAATGTTGCGGTTTCCCGCCGATGAGGACGTTCATGCCATTAAGTTAACGGCGAAGGACTTTTTGCGAAGAAAATTATCGGCCGACTTTACCGACACGCAGCAAGCGGAGCTTGGCGCGAATTTTTTTGTAGTGCGGGCTGAGTCGAAGATTACGCAAATCCGGGTCCTGCGCCATCCATTTGAAATCGCGATAGCCGAGAGCGATCGAACGCTCCAGGGCGGCGAGCGATAATTCAAACTGGTGCGCGAGCGAATAGCTGCACGCCAGATTGTAAAAAACGAGTGGATCTTTAGGGCACAACTTCGACAGAGCGCGATCGATGTTTAGTCCTTCCTCGAATTTCCCACGGCGGGTGTAATCGTCTCCGAGAATCTGCAAGGCCTCCACGTATTCCGGATCACGGCGAACGATGCCCTCCAAAAAACTGATTTCCACATCTAAATCGCGCTGTTCCTGGCGAGTTAACTTCTTGCGGAGGTTGTTCTTCGGCATACGGTTCGAGCCTATTTATAATTGGGCGAATCCCTGATGTCTAATTAATTTCATTTCCAAGCGAATTTTTTTTCGCTAAACCCGCACCGAATCATGACACCGCGTCCAAATTCTTTTCACTTCTGTCAAAAAATGCGCCTATGAAATGTTTTGTCACCGGCGCCTCGGGTTTTATCGGCGCAAATCTCGTGCACGAATTGGTCGCTCGCGGACACTCGGTAAAAGCGCTCGTCCGGCCGAAAAGTGATTTGCGCGGGACCGAGGGAATCGAATTCGAACGGGTCTCCGGCGATGTTTCGGATCGCGCGATTCTGGAAAAAGAAATGCGCGGTTGCGATTGGTGTTTTCACGTGGCGGCGAGTTACCACCTCTGGCTGCGCGATTACAAACCGATGTACGCGGCCAATGTGGAAGGAACTCGCAACGTTATTGAGTCCGCGGCGAAGGCCGGTTGTTCCCGCATTGTTTACACGAGCACCGTCGGCTGCATTGGTTTGCCGAAAGAAGTCGATGGCAAAGTCACGCCGACGGATGAAGCCACACCTGTCTCGGCGGCGCAGATGAGCAACCATTACAAACTTTCAAAATGGCAGGCGGAAGAAGTGGCGCGCGAACTGGCGGCCAAAAACTTGCCCGTGGTCATTGTTAATCCGAGCGCCCCCATCGGACCTCGCGATGTTAAGCCAACGCCGACCGGACAAGTAATCGTCGATTTTTTAAATCGAAAGATGCCGGCGTATCTCGACACCGGCCTGAATTGGGTGCACGTCCGGGATGTGGCGGTTGGTCATATTCTCGCCGCGCAAAAGGGACGAATTGGCGAGCGTTACATTCTGGGAAATGCGGAAGGAAATTGGACCATGAAACAGGCGCTGGACGTCTTGCAGGAGATTACGTCCCTGCCCGCTCCAAAATTCCAGGTGCCGTATGCCGTCGCACTGATGGCGGCGCATGTGGACGAAACGATTTCCAAGCTGACCGGCAAACCGCCGAAAGCTCCTCTCGCTGGGGTTCGAATGGCCAAATATAAGATGTGGTTTAATCCGGCCAAAGCGATCAAGGAACTGGGATTACCTCAGACCCCGCCCAAACAGGCTCTGGCGGATGCAGCGGAATGGTTTCGGACTCACGGTTACGTGAAGTGCTAAAGGGCGCAAACCGAAGTCACGGTGGACCTCCATTTTTTCTGCCCCGGAAAGAGCCGCAACCGCGGTTGACGTCGAATTCCCCTGCCCGGAAATAAAAACTTCTCCAGGAAGTAAGCTTTTTTCCCCTCCCGGAAACTCTACTTCCTGCGTCAGTAGACATTTTCCCTGCCGGTTTTTGTCTACTTCCTCGGTTGGGACGACTTTCCCGAGCCCCGGAAGGTCGACTTCCTTGGTTGGGACAACTTTCCGGAGCGCCGGAAAGGCAACTTCCTTGGTTGCGACGGTTTTCGGGAGCGCCGGAGACCGCGCCTACCGGGTTGGGACGGTTTTCCGGAGCCCCGGAAACCTTACTTCCTTGGTTGGGACGAATTTTCCCTGCCCCGGAATGGACGTCAACCGCGGTTGAGGCTCCTTCCGGGGCTCCGGAAATCGGCGTCAACCGCGGGAAGTAAAGTTGACCGGGCTTGATGATCAGGAGTTTAGACAAAATTCAGGAATTTGAGGGTTCGAAGCCTGGAGTTTCGGCGAAAGAAAGTTTCAGGAATCGTACCAACTTGATTCGAAAGAGTGGGCGGATCGGCCTTGCAACTCCTTTCCCATTCCGTCGCGCCCTTGCCAATCAATCTACTTCCGTAAAACCTCTTGCCATGAAAGAACGCTTGTGAAAAATTTCACGAGCGTTTCGCTTTTAACAAAAACTTTATGCCACACGTCAAACTGCACATCCCCGGTCCCGTCGAAGTCAGCCCAAAGACCTTCAAAGCCTTTTGCTCCCCAATGATTGGTCATCGTGGCCAGGGCTTTAAAGATCTTTACGCGAAGATGCAACCGCAGTTGCAACAATTGCTCTACACGAAGCAATTGGTTTACCTCAGTACCTCTTCCGCGTGGGGCGTCATGGAAGGTGCCATCCGCAATCTCGTGCAGAAGAAAGTTTTGAACTGCATGTGCGGCGCTTTCTCGGACAAGTGGCTCGATGTTTCGAAGAAATGCGGCAAAGAAGCCGAAGGTCTCCAGGTGAACTGGGGCTCCCCTATTCTCGCCGAACAGATCGACGCGAAGCTGGCCACGGGTCAGTTCGACGCGTTGACGTTGATTCACAACGAAACCTCGACCGGCGTGATGAGCCCCCTGACGCAAATCGCCGCGCTCAAGAAAAAATATCCTGACGTCATGTTCATTGTCGACGCGGTCAGTTCCATGACGGCGACGAAAATTGAATTTGATGCGCTCGGCATCGACGTCCTGCTCGCGGGGACGCAAAAAGCTTTTGCGATGCCTCCGGGTCTCGCGGTTTTCGTCTGCTCGCCGGCGGCTCTCGCCAAAGCAGCAACCGCCAAGGATCGTGGTTACTATTTTGACTTTGTTGAGTTCCAAAAGAACGCCGAACAAAGCATGACGCCGAGCACGCCGAGCATTGGCCACGTGTACGCTTTGGCTTCCAAGCTCGAAGATTTCTTTGCGGAAGGCCTCGACGCTCGTTATGCCCGTCACACTAAGTTATCGAAGATGACCCAGGACTGGGCGGCGAAGCACGGTTTCACTCTGTATCCGGAAAAAGGATACGAATCCGTCACGCTGACCTGCATCAACAACGGCGCGAAGCCGGGCGGTCGCACCGTGGACGTGGCGAAGTTGCAGAAGCTCGTCAAAGACCAGGGTTTCCTGATCGACGGCGGCTACGGAAAGATCAAAGGTCTCACCTTCCGTCTCTCGAACATGGGCGACGAAACGGAAGCGACGATGAACCAGCTTTACGCGGCATTGGACAACGCGATGAAGCAGCTCTAAGCCGCATTCATTTTTAACGCAAACGCCGTTCCGCAAGGGACGGCGTTTTTTTTGTTTTTGCGCCACTTTTGTCTTGGTCCTTGAAAAAGATTTGTTTCACTCGGCGCGTGAAACATCCGGGCCGCCTGAAACTCGCTAATCTTCCAACGCCAATTCAAAAACTCGAACGCCTTTCGAAGGAACTCGGAAAGGAGCTGTATATCTGGCGCGATGACATGATCGGGGCCGTAGAGACAGGAAATAAAACGCGAAAGCTGGAATTTCTTCTCGGCGATGCTTTAGCGAAGGGTGCGGATCGCATCATCTGCGCCGGTGGGGTTCATTCCAATTGCACTCGCGCCGTCTCGTTCAGCGCGCGTCGGCTCGGATTAAAAGTCTCGATTGTCGTGCGTGAACCGAAAGCAGGTCCGCGCCCGGAGGTGCCGACCGGAAATTTTCTGCTGAACAAAATTGCCGGAGCGGACATGTTCGTCTTCCCGTATTCGGAATATGCGGCAGCCGGTTATACCTACGCGCCATTTCTTGAGAAAGCTGCTGAAGCCTCGCGACAACGCGGTGAAAATCCTTACCTCATTGTCGCCGGAGGGAGCCAACCGGTAGGTTGCCTTGGATATTTGTATGCAGTGGAAGAACTGCTCTCGACCTGGTCGCAAGCTGTCGGAACAAAGATTCCCGACAGTCTCTTTCTGGCCGATGGCACTGGAGGAACTCACGCCGGATTGCATCTCGGTTATGAACTGAACGGATTACGACCGGAAAGCATTTGGGCGGTCAACATCAGCGATTCCGCGGAATACTTTAAGTCTCATATCGGCGGCCTGCTGGAAGAAACGACGCGTCAGTTCAGTCTGAAATCGAAACTTCGCGAGGTGCAGGTCCTCGACGGCCATTTTGGAACTGGTTACGGCGTAGCCACCGACGATGATCTGCGGTTTTACGCCAAATTTGCGGAGCAGGAGGGAATTTTGTTGGATCCTACCTACACGGGCAAAGCCTTTCGCGGCATGTTGGCGGAAATCAGGAAGGCTCCGGATCGCTTCGGAAAGAAAATCCTTTTCCTCCATTCCGGTGGTGTGTTCGGAACCTTTCCGTTCCAGGAACAATATGCGAAGGCGCTGAGTCTGGCGTAAGATACGAACGCGGGAATTCGCCAGCGAGAAGGCAGCGCATGAGAGCGCTTGAAATTTTCCCGAATGAAGGCAGTCTTTCTCCCCTTGTCAAAACCGACAAGCTGCGGTGTTCCCCCGACGTTGGAGGAAGCGCCGCAATTAATTTATGCGTTGGACACAAGCACTGATCCCGACCCTCAAGGAAACTCCTGCGGAAGCAGAAATCATTTCCCATAAACTCCTGCTCCGCGCAGGTTTGATCCGCAAACTCAGCGGCGGTCTCTATACCTTTCTGCCCCTCGGCTTTCGCGCCTTGAAAAAGGTGGAGAAAATCGTCCGCGAAGAAATGGATCGCGCCGGAGCTCTGGAGGTCTTGATGCCGGCGTTGCAACCACCCGAAATCTGGCAGCAGAGCGGTCGTTACGAAACGGCCAGCGACGTTTTCTTCAAAGTGCGCGACCGCGCCAAGAAGGAGTGGATCCTCGGCCCAACCCACGAAGAAGTCATTACGACACTCGTCGCGGGCGAACTGAGTTCTTATCGTCAACTGCCGAAGAATTTCTACCAGATCCAAACGAAATTCCGTGATGAGATTCGTCCGCGCTTCGGCCTCATGCGCGCCAAGGAATTCATCATGAAGGATGCGTATAGCTTCGACGTCACCGACGAAGCCGCGCAGACCAGTTACCAAAAGATGTACGACGCCTATACCCGCATCTTCCAACGTTGCGGTCTGAAGGCGTTTCCTGTCGAAGCCGATACCGGCGTGATGGGTGGAAAATTCTCCCATGAATTCATGGTCCCTGCCGACACGGGCGAAAACGAAGTGGTGTATTGCGAAGGTTGCAATTACGCCGCGAATATTGAAAAGGCGACCAGCCGCCATGTCATGCACGCCGATCTCGGCGCGAAGGACACCGCCCTCGAAAAATTTGCGACACCCGGCGTCGTCACGATCGATGCGTTGACGAAAGCTCCTTATGGAGTGGCGGCCGAACGCCAGATCAAGACGCTCATTTACATTGTTGAAAACAAGCCGGTGATCATTCTCCTTCGAGGCGATCATCAGTTGAATGAGGCAAAGCTGACGGGGACTTTGGGCACCACGACTTATCGTCCTGCGGAGGCCGAAGAAATTTTTGCCGCTTTGAAGGCGCATCCGGGCAGTCTCGGCGCCATCGGCGTCAAAGACATTCCTGTCTACGCCGACGAAGTCTTGCGTCACGTCACTGGGATGACCACGGGCGCCAACGAGGATGGTTTCCACGTTCGCAACGTTTCGATCGATCGCGATATCCAGGTGAAGCAATGGGCGGACTTGCGCCTCACGCAAGCCGGTGAAGCCTGCTCGCATTGCGGCAAGCCGCTGAAGATTCGTCGCGCTATCGAAGTGGGACACGTTTTCAAACTCGGCACCAAATACAGCAAGGCATTGAACGCCAATTTCTCCGACGTCAACGGACAATTGCAGCCTGCGGTGATGGGTTGCTATGGCATCGGCGTTACCCGCACGTTGCAAGCGATCATCGAGCAGTCCAATGACAAGGACGGAATCATCTGGCCTCTTAGCGTTGCGCCTTATCAGGTTTGTATGACGCCACTGAACATTGTCAACGATGGCGTGGTGATGAAACTGGCGGAGCAGATTTATTCCGAACTGACAGTGCGCGGTGTGGACGTGATCCTCGACGATCGCGATGAACGTCCGGGCGTGAAGTTCAAGGACGCTGACCTCGTTGGTTTCCCAATCCGCCTGGCCATTGGCGAGAAATCGCTGGCGAAAGGTGAAGTGGAAATCAAGATGCGTGGCGGAGAAATGACTTTGGTGAAGGCGGACGAAGCGGTGGCGAAGATCCTCGAATTGCTGAAGAAATAATGTTCGAGCTCCTCAAAACTGACACGAGTTCCAAGGCGCGCCTTGGCCGTCTGACGACAAAGCATGGTGTCATCGAAACGCCTGTCTTCATGCCGGTCGGAACCCAGGGCAGCGTAAAAGCTCTCGATCCGCGCGAATTGCTCGAGATGGGAACTCAGATCATTCTCGGCAATACTTATCATCTGAATATTCGTCCAGGGCTCGAGATCATCGGCGCCGCGGGCGGTCTCCATAAATTCATCAACTGGAATCTGCCGATCCTCACGGACAGCGGCGGTTTCCAGGTATTCAGCCTCGCAAAGATTCGAAAGATCAAACCGCACGGCGTAGAGTTTCGTTCGCATCTCGACGGTTCCCTGCTCTTCCTTGGGCCGAAAGAATCGATGAACATCCAGCGCGTCCTCGGTTCGGATATCGCCATGGTGTTCGACGACTGTCCGCCGCACGGCTGCACTTCCAAAGAATTACACGCCGCGGTGGAACGAACCGTTCGATGGGCCAAGGAATGCCGCGAACAACCGCGCGCAGACGGACAACTCGTTTTCGGCATCGTTCAAGGCGCGAACAATGCGGGCCTTCGGCAAACCTGCGCGAAGCATATCACGTCGCTGGATTTCGACGGCTACGCGATCGGCGGCGTGAGCGTGGGCGAACCCGAAAACGAAATGATGCAAGCGGTGGAAATGACCGAACCGTTTCTTCCCGCCAACAAAGCTCGTTACGCGATGGGTCTTGGCACGCCCGCTCAATTAGTCGAACTCGTCGCGCGTGGCGTTGATATGTTCGATTGCGTTCTGCCGACGCGCGTGGCCCGCAATGGCACCGCCTTCACTAAAAAGGGAACCATCCAGATTCGGGGTGGCGCGGTGAAGTCGGAGTTTCGTCCGATTGAAGACGATTGCGACTGTTTCGCGTGCAAGCATTTTACCCGCGCGTACCTGCGTCATCTTCTGAACGTAAATGAAATTCTCGGCCTGCGCATGGTGAGCGTACACAACTCGCACATGTATTTGAAAGTGATGCAGGACATTCGCACGCATATTGCCGCCGGGACTTTCGGAGAATTCCGACGCGAATTCATTGCGAATTACAAGCCATCCCAGAAGATTCTCACCGAGCGAGTCCGGCAATCGCTAAAAGAAGACGACCGCGGTTAGTGCATTGCGCCCAAGTTTGACTCTGGTATCATGGCGGAAGCCATGTTCCCCGTCCGCCCTGCCCTTTTTTGTTTATTGGCGCTTTTTGCGATCCAATTGAAGGCGCAGCAATACTGGTCACAGTTTCCCAATTCCCCCGGAAACAATGTTCGTCACGACGACTTTTGTTTCGTGAACAGCAGCCTCGGCTACGCCACGAAGGGAACAAATCTTTACAAGACCATTGACGGTGGAACCAACTGGTCTCTCGTTCTCACGAAGGTTGGCACGCATTTCCGTTCCATCGCGTTCGTTTCGCCCACTCGTGGCTGGGCGGGAAATCTTGGGGCTGGTTCTTACGATTCCGCGGTGACCGACACCAATGTCCTCTACGAAACCTTTGATGGCGGAACTAATTGGAGCATCGCGCCCGGCTTCAACCAAACAGGGATGAAAGGCTTCTGCGCATTTCACGTTTACGATTCCACGCATGTCTACGGCGCCGGCCGGGTGCGCGGCCCTGCATACTTCTGCAAAACGGAAAATGCGGGGACCAATTGGACAATCGTGAATCTCACCGCACAAGGCGTGATGAACGGCATCATGGACGTGTATTTTAAAGACACGACGAATGGCTTTGTCGTGGGCATGGATACGAATTCCTTCGCCACCTGTCCTGCGAATTACCACGGTCGCATCGCTCGCACGACTGATGGCGGTCAAACGTGGACGCCCGTCGTCACTACCAGTTTGACCTGCTGCTATTTTTGGAAGATGTCCTGGCCATCGCCGAATGTTGGTTACGCCTCGCTCCAACAGAATGCATCGTCGTACACGAATATCGTTTTTTACAAAACGACGGACGGCGGGACCACGTGGATTTCCAACGGCATTCCGGTGGCTCCGTTTGGAACGTCCTTTTATTTCCAGGGAATTGGTTTCGTCAGCGAAGACGAAGGGTGGATCGGCGGTAATTCCAATACCTCGCCGAATAATTTTCTCCATACCGTTGACGGTGGGCTGACGTGGACGGCTGTGGGCTACAACAACACGATGAGCATGAACCGCATTCGCTTTGCCAGTCCAATCCTTGGCTATGGTTCCGGCATGAAATTGCACGTGTTCCGCTCCCCGCTGGCCATTACAACCCATCCCGTTTCTCAAACGGTTGTTTCGGGGACCACTGCTCAATTCTCCGCGGCTGCCATGGGCAATAATCCCATCGCATTCCAATGGAAACGAAACGGCGTCAATATTTCGAATGCGACCAATGCCACCTTGACTCTCACCAACGTCACCCGGACCGACGAAGGTTTCTTTTCCGTCGTGATTACGAATGCTTCCACGTCGCTGACCAGCAAATCGGCGGAACTGCGAATCATCGCGCAGCAACAATTTGAACCGATTGATATTTTTTCCGGTGTGGCCCGCGTTTCCTTTACCGATCCGAACGGCGCGACGTTAACGAGCAATGACCTCCCTTTCTTTACCGTGGAGACGAGCTCGAATCTCGTCGAATGGCTGCCCTTTACCAACGGGCTTTCTTTGACCAATGGTAGAGTTCGGTTTAATGACCCGATCACCGCCCCTCGCCGCTTTTACCGGGTGTCGGAGCACTGAATGGGTCAACGACTCTTTTCTTCTTCTTCCCCGTCAAACTCAATTGCATTTTGTTTGATTGCGACGGCGAAAAGTTTCGTCTTACACTCGCTTTATGAACCAATCTTCAAACGATTCGTCTTCGGGCGGCGTCTCACGCCGTGATTTTATTAGAACCACCTCGTCGGTTGCCATCGGCGGGACTGTCTTTGGCGCGTTGGCCGGGTGCAAAACCAATGAAAAGAAAACCGCAGCCACCACGGCAGCACTAGCCGTCGCGACAGCGGCACATGCGGCGGGCAGCGACACGCTGAAACTCGCGCTCATTGGTTGCGGTGGACGCGGCTCCGGCGCAGCGAATCAGGCTTTGAATGCAGAAGGTGTAAACGTGAAGTTGGTCGCCATGGGCGATGCTTTTCCTGACCACCTCGAAAAGAGCCTTGGCCATTTGAAAACAGCTTTCCCGGATAAAGTCGATGTTCCGAAGGACAACCAGTTCACTGGCTTCGACGCTTACAAGAAAGCCATCGCGCTCGCGGACGTTGTCATTCTTGCTACGCCTCCGGGATTTCGCCCGATTCATTTCGAAGAAGCGGTCCGGCAAGGCAAACATGTCTTCATGGAAAAGCCTGTCGCCACCGATGCTCCTGGCGTCCGCAAGGTTCTTGCAGCTGCCGAAGAAGCCAAGAAAAAGAATTTGAAGGTCGGCGTCGGTCTGCAACGCCGTCACCAGTTGGGCTACATCGAAACGATGAACCGGCTCCGTGATGGTGCGATCGGCGACATCGTTTCCATGCGCGCTTATTGGAATGGAAATACTCCGTGGGTCCATCCACGTGCCGATCTCGAGAAGCAATTCGGACGCAAGCTGACGGAAATGGAATACCAGATGCGCAACTGGTATTACTTTACCTGGATTTGCGGCGATCACATCTGCGAACAACACATTCACAATCTCGACGTCATCAACTGGATGAAAAACGGTCACCCCGTTCGCGCTCGCGGCAACGGTGGTTGCGAAACCCGCAAGGGCCCGGACTACGGCGAAATCTTCGACCATCACATTGTTGAATTCGAATATGCCGACGGTTCAACCTGCTTCAGCCAATGCCGCCATCAACTCGGCTGCTGGAACGAAGTGGCTGAATACGGTATCGGATCCAAGGGACGCGTTCATCTCGACGACGGTCACTGGCGCATTACCGGACAGAATCCGTGGAAATTCGAAGGCAAACAGGCGCGCGAACGTTATCAGCAGGAACACGACGATTTGTTCGCCGCGATTCGCGACGACAAACCTTATAACGAAGCGGAATATGGTGCGACGAGCACGATGACCGCGATCCTCGGTCGTATGTCGACTTATTCCGGCAAGTCGATCGAATGGGACGAAGCTATCAAATCCGAGATCAGCCTCCTGCCGAAAGAATTCTCATGGGACGCTGATATGCCCGTCAAGCCGATGGCCAACGGCCTGTATCAGTTGCCGGTCCCGGGTAAAACCGTTGTGATCTAATTTGCCTCTGTTTTCACAAAGCCCGCGTTGCAATAACGCGGGCTTTCTTGCTTTTCAGGGGCAGCAGCCCGGAACAAGGCGTTCTACCAATACCTTGACTGCCTTTTGACCGTTAATCTCTGTATTCACCTTATAATCAGGCATTAAAAAGTCACCAACTCGACTGGGGAGCATTTTTCCACTCTTGGGAAGCCGGTAACGAAGCTCGGGAACGGTTTTCCAACTCTTAGAAAGTCGGCAACGAGACTCGAAACGCCCTTTCGAATCTATTCCGTCAAAAACTTTTTGAAGTTTCCCGTTTCCCGAACCTGGACCTGGCTTCCCGGTTTCCGGGCAATTCGTGCCGCAGCCCCCTTTTTCTCAATGAACCGGATTCCCTCCTCCGGACTCATAATTCCTGCTGGCTTGGACAAACTATCCGCAGTCATGCAGTTGCGGGCGATGACGATGACCAATCCGTGATCGGTCAACCCGATCCCGGTGCGGGGATCGACAATATGAGAGTACCGCTTTCCATCTATCTCCACATGTTGAAATAGATCGCCGGACGTCGCGAAACCACAATTGGCGATCGAAGCAAAGCTGGTCGGGGGAGCATCCGGTACATCCAAGGGAGCCAATTCGATTCGCCATCCGTTCTTTCCGGGCGGTGGATCCCCTGCGGCCATGTCACCGCCGCCAGTCACCAGCGCGGATTGGACACCATGAGTCCGCAGAACCTTCAGTGCCTCATCGTTCGCGTATCCTTTGGCAATGCCGCCGAGGTCGAGTTTCATCCCGGGCTTCAGCAACGTGGCCGTTCGTGTGCGGCGATCGAGTTTCAGACATTGATAACCGACGCTGTCCCGTGCCTTCGCCAACGCAGTTGCCTCGGGCAATTTCTTCTCCCGACGCGCTTTGCGCCACAACTGCACCACCGGACCAACGGTAACATCAAACGCCCCGTGCGTTTCCGCTGCGAGCCGTTGCGCATGCTCCAATACAAACCAGAGTTCATCGCTGACTCTCACGGCTTTCCCCTGCCCTGCCGTTCTTGAAAGTTCACTCAACTCGCTGTCCGGATCGTAGTCGCTCATTCGATCATTAATCTCTTCAATGCGTTTGAACGCCGCAGCCACGGCCTCGTTGGCTTTTCGTTCGTTCTGCGCATACAAGACGATGCGAAACGGCAAACCCATTTCCGGTTTTTGAAATTCAAAGCGTTGTAAGGGTGATTCGGTGGAGACAGAAGCACATCCGACGAGGCCAGGAAGACACACCAACATCCAACAACGGAGTAAAAAGACAAAGCGCAAGCGCATCAAAAACAGCATTCAAAATTAACCCGGCAGAATCCAGTTTTTAATCGGCGTGACGAATCGGAGCGGCCTTTGTCTATATCTTTGACGCTCAAAAAGCCTCTCCTCCTATGTCCAACTTCGCTTATGTTGCCCTCGATGCTCATGGCCGCGAAACCAAAGGTGTTCTCGAGGTCGCCGACCAGCAGGAAGCCCTCGTTCGACTGAAGGAAATGGGTTTCTTTCCCACGAGAGTTCGGCGCAAAGCCACCACCGCGCGAAACGTCAACGCGCTCAAGCTGAAAAAGAAAAAAAGCATACTGACGCTGTCCATTCCCGGCATGGGCAAAGGCGTAAAGACCAAAGCCATCTGCACCTTTACCCGACAATTGGCCACGTTGATCCAGGCAGGAATGCCGCTGTTGCGCGGACTAAAGATTCTTGAGGAACAGGAACCCAATGCCGCGATGAAGCGCACGATCGCCCATATTGCTGCGACCATTGAAGGTGGCGGCACGTTGAGCGAAGCCCTCTCGCAACATCCAAAAATTTTCAACCGACTTTATACCAACATGGTCAAGGCAGGTGAAATGGGCGGCGTGCTTGATGTGGCTTTGAAGCGATTGGCGGAGTTCATGGAAAAGGCACAAAAAATAAAGGGAAAGATTATCGCTGCGTTGTTCTATCCCTGCGCCGTGCTGAGCGTTGCCACGGTGATTTTGGCCGTCCTGATGATTTATGTCGTCCCGAAATTTCAGGAAATTTTCGCAGGCCTCCTGAATGGACAGCAAATGCCGGCGTTCACCCTTTTCGTGCTGCGCATCAGTCATTTGGTCAAAGATCACTTTTTTATTACAGCTGGTATCTTCAGCGGCGCGTTCGTGCTGTTCCGATTGGGATTAATGACTTCATTCGGTCGAAGGCTGTTTGATCGATTTAAGTTGAACGCTCCCATTATCGGACCCGTCATCCGAAAGTCCGCCATCTCAAGGTTCAGCCGCACTTTTGGCACGTTGGTCAGTAGTGGCGTGCCCATCCTGCAAACGCTCACGATCGTCAAGGAAACAGCGGGCAATATTATCGTGGGCGAAGCTGTCGCCTCGGTTCACGCGAGCGTCAAGGAAGGCGACACAATCACTCAACCTCTCAAGGCATCGGGAATATTTCCGTCGATGGTCGTCGGCATGGTCGACGTCGGAGAACAAACCGGCGCACTGCCCGAAATGCTGTTGAAAATTGCGGATACCTACGATGAAGAGGTCGACAACGCCGTGGCGTCGATGACGTCGCTGCTGGAACCAATCATGATCGTCTTCCTTGCCCTGGTTGTCGGAAGCATCGTTGTTGCGCTGTTCCTTCCCATCATTGGAGCGATGGACGGAATGTGCAATTTCGGGACCGGCGACAATTGATTATTTCTTCTCGGGTGCCTTTTTGCCGAACTCCGAATCAACTTTGATCAGGAAGGCAACGAGGAAACCTGGAATCGTCGAAAGCATCACCCACACGAAGAAATGTTTGTAGCCGATGAGGTCGGCCAGCCAGCCGCTCCACATTCCGGGAATCATCATGCCCAGCGCCATAAACCCGGTGCACACGGCATAGTGCGCCGTTTTGTGTGCACCATCCGCGAAATACAACAGGAACAACATGTAAGCGGCGAAACCAAAACCGTAACCAAATTGCTCAATCGCCACTGAACCAGCAATGGTCATAAAGCTTTCGGGCTGCGCATAGGAAAGGAAAAGAAACGCAAAGTTCGGCAAATGAATTGCGCACACCATGATCGGCAACATTTTCTTTAGCCCGTGTTTCGCCGCGAGGAACGCACCGACCAGACCACCAAAGGTCAACGCCAGCACACCGAAGGTTCCGTAAACGAGCCCGACTTCGCTTGTCGTCAGCCCGAGTCCGCCTGCTTCGCGCGCATCCAG
>CBHTTJ010000153.1:0-14800 GCA_966095605.1 uncultured bacterium
ATTTTGGGACGTGGGGTGGAACGCCGGGTGGAACGCGTTCCCACCATTCATCAAAGCCGCTCGCGAGAAATCGCGGGCGGCTCTTTTTTTGAACACGTCCTTACCCTATTATCAGTCGACGCAGGCGATTTAATTTGCTGAGAAGCCGGCGCAAACATTATATAAAAGGCGCGTTTCAACCATTGGTCTATCAAGTGCCCACACAACCACATCCAGGCTCATTCATGGTTTGCTCTTTTCGTCATCATTTTCGCCGCCATCTGGGAGGGCTCGGTATTGTTGTCGCGGTATTGTTCCTGGCTTCGATGAATGCATGGGCCATCAGCGGGTTGAACGACGCACCGGTCCTTGATGCGACCAAAAGTCCGGCCCTTAACGCGGTCTTCAAAGGCGCAGCGGCTCCCAGTGGTAATATCGGAACGCCGGTGTCCGTGCTGGTGGATCTTTCCTCGCCTGCGGGTCAGGTCGACAATGTAACGGATGCCGACGACACCGATGGTGACGGGCCGGCGCAACTCGGCATCGCCATCACGGCCGCTGATGCCAGTAACGGCACGTGGTATTTCTATGTGAACAACACGTGGACTGCCCTTGGAACTCCATCAGCGAGTTCCGCGCGTTTGCTGGCGGCCAATTCCACGACACGACTTTATTTTCAACCGAACGCCGGGTTCAGTGGAACAGTGGCCAGCGCCCTTACCTTTCGTGCCTGGGACAGAACCACCGGCACCTCGGGAGGCGTGGCGAATACTTCGACGACGGGAGGAACGAATGCTTTTTCGACCGCAACAGATACAGCGTCGATCCTGGTGATCCCGGAGATTGGGTTTCGCGCAGCGGCATCTGCGGGAGCAACAGCCGGAATAACGACTTTAACTATTAACAAACCGACCGGAACGATCGCCGGTGACGTCATGCTGGCAGCCATTGCCGTTTCACCTTCAAGCTCTCTTATCACGGCGCCCAGCGGATGGTCTTTGGTGAGTCGACGCGACCAGAGCTCAGGAGGAACTCAATCGCTGGCGATTTACGTCAAGGTCGCAGGAACTGAACCGAGCACCTACTCATGGTCGTTTCCAAATTCGTCAGGCAGCGCCGGTGGAATTCAGACGTTTACAGGTGTTGACACCAACAATCCGATTGATGTCTACAGCACGAGCGCGACGGCGAGTTCAGCCACGCATACCGCTCCGAGTGTAACTCCGAGAATACCGCGGACGATGTTGGTGACGTGGCACGCTTTCAACAGTGCCGCGACCTGGACGCCGCCTTCCGGGATGACTGAGGCCGTCGACAAAATGAGCGAGTCGGCGACAGGCAGCAGTGGTGTTTCCCTGGAAGGAAATTATCTGTTCGAATCTTCTTCAGCCGCGACCGGGACGAAAAGTGCTGTGGCGTCGAACAATGCGGATGTTGGGAACACGGGGAGCCTGGCTTTGCGTCCGGCGAATAGTGCGCCCGTCCTCGACGCAACTTATACTCCCAGCCTTTCGAACGAAAACGAAGACGCAGCCGCCCCAAGCGGTTCCGTGGGCTCGACCACGAAACGACTCGCCGACCTCGCGAGCGTGACCGCCAGCATCTTTAATGTCAGCGATAACGACGCCGACACGGAAGTAGGCATCGCAATCATCGGCGCTGATTCCGCCAATGGCACCTGGTATTATTCCACCGATAGTTCCACGTGGACGCTCCTGCCGGCCGTCTCCGACAACACTGCGCTGCTTCTGGATGGTGATCTTTATTTTAAACCGAACACGAATTTCAACGGCACCATCAACAACGCGATTACATTCCGCGCCTGGGACAAGACCTACGGCACAAATGGGACCACGGTGAATATTAGCACAACCGGGGGAAGCACCGCGTTTTCCACCGCTTCCGACACGGCCTCAATCCTTATCCTTCCCGTGAACGACGGCGCAACGGCCAGCAATCTTTCGGCGGCGGAAAGCTATACCGAAGACACAGCGCTTAATTTAATTGATATCATTGCCAGCGATATCGACAGCACCAATGTAATTGTCACCCTGACTCTTTCCAATCCGGCGGCGGGCTCGCTCAGCACAGGGACGTCGGGAGCGGTGACTTCCATTTACAATCCGGGCTCGGGCACATGGTCAGCGAACGGTGCAATTGCGGATGTGAACACCTTGCTGGCCGCAGTGCTATTCACGCCGGCGACCAACTTCAACGGTAATTTCTCCATGAGCACCAGCGTGAGTGATGGCGTGGCCGCGGCGGTCACCGGCACCAAGAATTTCACCGGCATCAGTGTGAACGACGCGCCGACAGCGACAAATTTGTCGGCGTCCGAAACTTATACCAAGAATACGCCTCTGAACCTGATCAATATTGTAATATCCGACGTTGACAGCACCAACGTGACCGCCACGTTGACGCTTTCCGATGCCATCGCAGGCAAACTTACGACCGGAACATCCGGCAGTGTGACCTCATCCTACGATTCCGGGACGGGTGTTTGGACGGCCAGCGGAGCGCTGGCAAATGTGAACGTCTTGCTCGCCGGGGTAACGTTTGTTCCCGCCTCGAATTTCTACGGGAGCTTCTCGATGACAACCAGTGTGAGCGACAGCGTGGCGGCACCCGTGACTGGCAGCAAAGCGATGACCGGCGTTTATGTTCCAGTAATTCCCGTCCTCGCCGCCGTGACGAACCAGAGCGGAAACAGCTTTGCCTTTACGCTGACCGGCGAAGCGGGTGCCGTTTATAACATTGAAACCTCCATCAACCTGACGAACTGGTCTCCATGGAAAGTGATCACCAATTCCGGACAGACGACTTCGATCACCAACTTATCCCTGACGAACAGCGCGCAGTTTTATCGGGCTTTGCTCAATCAGTGATGATCCCCCAGGGAAAGGGTGCTCGTCCTGGTTACATTCCAGCTTTCAGGATGGCTTGAGTTCGAGAGTGAACGTGCAGCTTGCCGTAAATCGTTTTTAGGTAACTACGCACGGTGGCGGGGGTGAGACCAAGGGCGTCAGCGACCTCTTTATCGCTATAACCGCGGGCGACATAACCAAGCACTTCGGATTCACGTTTCGAAAGGACTTCGTCCGGCTTGGAGGTGGGAGCAGCGTGCTGTTGAAACGACTGCACTACTTTACGAGCAATGTAAGCCGACATGGGAGCGCCGCCTCGATGCACGTCTTGAATCGCCTGAAGAATTTCGTCCGCGGAGGCGCGTTTTAGCAAATAGCCATTCGCTCCGATTTGCAGGGCCTGGAAAATGCGGTCACTGTCGTCATAAACCGTGAGCATGACGATCTGAATCTCGGGCATCAATGCGCGGAGCTGCCGGGTGCATTCGACACCAGACATTTTCGGAAGGTTGATGTCCATCAAAACCACCTGGGGCCGTTTCGATGGCAATTCCCTCACGGCATCTTCGCCCGTGCGATAACTGCCGACAAATTCCAGACCTTCCGTTTCACGCAGGAGCAACTCCAGGTTTGAGCGCCAGCGCTGGTCATCTTCAACGATTGCAACTTTGAGGAGCATAAGATCAGTTCGAACTGCAATTGGCCATGGGAAGCGCAAATTCCAAACGAGCGCCCTGCCCGTTCTTGCTTTCAATCTTTAATTTACCACCCAGGCCTTCAATGCGGTGCCGCAAATTCACCAGGCCATCGTGCCCTTCCCCACCCGCATTCGGCGAAAGGCCCTTTCCGTTGTCGGCGATGGTCAGCCGCAGCTCGTTGTTATCACAGGCCAATTCGAGATTCACCTCGGTGGCTTCGGAATGACGAACGATGTTGTTAAAGGACTCTTTCACAATCAAAAACAACTGGTGACGCGTTTCGGTTTTCATCGGATGCGCCGGCAGATTCGTCGGCAAATCCAATCGCGTGCGAATATTGGTGGGGCGGAAAAACTCACGCGTAAACTGCGAAACATAGTTCGCAAAATGGTCGAGCGAATCGTTTCGTGGATTCAATGCCCAGACAATAGCGTCCATTGCCGCAACGCTTTCACGAGCGGTTTGGGAAATTTGATCCAACTCACGGGTCACGGCGGCCGGATCGGATTTATGTCGAGATCCCATGTCGGCAAGAAGTCCAATGCTCGTGAGATTCGCGCCGAGTTCATCGTGAATATCCTGGGCGATACGAGCACGCTCGCGATCGACCGCTTGTTGTTGACGCATTACTTCCAGTCGAAAACGCAGTCGTTTTACAGTCGCACGACGAATCATCCAAACTGCAGCCCCGGCGATCACGGCAGCCACTGCGGCCAGAAACCAGGTCGTCTGCCAAAAGTAAGGATACACTGCCAACTCCAAGGTTGCCGGTTGCAAACTCCACACCCCTTCAGGGCTGGAGGCAATAACACTGAAGACATGGTCACCCGCCGGAATGCTGGCGTAGGTGACTGACCTCGTGGTTCCGGCATCAACCCAATGGGCATCGATGCCCGACATCTGGTAACGAAAACGCACGCGCTCCGGGGCCGTGAGACACGGAGCAGTGAAGCGAAATTCGAGACGGGCCGGGCCCGGGCGAAGTTTTTTCAAGGCCGCGGTTGAAATCGGCTTTCCATCCAGCAGCGCCTGCTCGAGGAGAGCGCGGGGAGCTTTGCTTTCCGGCAAATCTTCCGGTTGAAAATGAATCGCGCCGTTGGCGGTCGCAAACCAAAGCTCCCCGTTCTGTCCGCGCCAACAGCGAGGATCGCACCAGGCCGCAAAGGAAACATCAGGCAAACCATCGCTACGACCAAACGTGATGGCGTCGACCTTGTCGCGTTTCCCTTCAACCACCGCATTTAGCTGCGCCAGAGAAATGCGGAAAAGACGATGCGAGGTTCCTCCCCAGAGAGAACCTTTTCCATCGGCTAACAATTGTTGAATGCAAACATCGGGCGCTCCCTGCTCAAGCGAGATCCGAGTTGTCTCGCCATTTTTGAAATGCAACAGACCTCCCGCAGTGGTTCCAATCCACAGCGAACCTTTCGTCGCTGCCATGGAACGGGCACCGTCCACGTGACCAGAAGGCTTTCGAAGAATCTCCCATCGATCGTTCTTCAACACCGCCAATGCACCTTCCCAGTCGCACGCCCAGATTTGTCCTTCTTCGTCCTCGATCAGTTTACGGATGTGTTCGCTCGGAAGACCATTTTTCATGGTGTAACGGGTAATGTTGTTCTTTTCCGCACAGAACAATCCGGAGTTATCGGTTACCATCCACAGACGATTCTTTTTGTCTTCAAGCAAATCCATGGGGGGTTCGGATGGAGCTTTTCCACCAAAGTCACGACGAGCCAATTTTCCGTTGTTCCATTGCCACAGCCCGCGATGAATCGTAGAAATCCAGACGCTTCCGTCGTGCACCGGCAGGACACATAGCGCATCGTAAGAGCGCCACCCTTCGGTTTCGTCGAGGGCATGCCATATTCCATTCTGCCACCAGCCCAGGCCACCATCCGCTGTCACCATCCAGACGCGTCCTTCCTTGTCTTCGGAAAGGCTGCGAACAAATTCGTTTCTCAAGCCAGTGCTCATGTCGTGCTTGAAAAACTGTCGTTGACGCACCCGGACCAGGCCGCTGCCGCGCGTGCCGACCCAAATGTTTTCCTGACCATCTTCTAATAAACAGGGAATACTACTGGCGGTCGGAACAACCTGTTTAAACTCGCCTCGATAGTAACAATACAATCCCTGCCCCAACGTGCCGATCCAGAGACGTTGCCGACTGTCCTCCCAGATACACGTTACACGTGTTTGTCCGCGCCACGGCACCAGGCCCAGGTCACGACTTGTTCCATTAGGGTCCACTATGCGTAACCGAGCTTCGCGAGCGACCCACATTCCCCCTTCCCGCCGAGGCGCTGCGATGAGGGTCGCCGTCCCCGGAAGAGGAATGTCCCGCCACTTTTCATTCTCAAAAAGTTTCAGGCTGCGCTGAGCCGTCAACCAAAGCTTGCCCTGGAAGTCCCGTACCCAGCGGGAGGACGTCGAGGAATCGACGCCGGTCAAACGTTGAACCTTTTCCGGTTGATCAACGGGGAATCGTCCCACGGCTCCGCTCGCATCGACCCAATACATATTTCTATTGGTGTCCGCACAGAGGCTGAGCATACGGTGCTGCACGGCCACGCCGTTTGTCAGCACTTCGGTAAATTGATCGCCGTCACGAAAAACCACGCCGATCTGATCTGGCGCAAACCAGAGCCTTCCACGATAATCCGTTTCCAACGCACCGACGTGCATGCCATAACGTCGTCCGACAGGTGTATTGTAAAAACTTTCGAAACGGGTCCCATCAAATCGAATCAATCCCTGGTGACTGCCAATCCAAAGGTAACCATCGGGAGTTTCTTTGAGATCATTCAGTTCGTTAACCGGCATGCCCTCCCCAGTTTTCCAATTACTGAGGATGAAGTCCGAACTTTGATCCGGGTCATTATGAATGACTTCCGTCGCTGGTTCTTCCGAATCGAGTGCGTCAGGAGCAGCAACCAAGGGTGAAACCATTGCGCTCATTGCGCCAAGCAGAAGTACAGTGGTTGCCAATCGTTTTGAAATCACAGCCGTCTTTAAGTGATATCCGAGAATAACAGAAAACGATTGCATCGCCTACGAAATCCGGATCAGGGAACTTGCTTCAATTCCCGGACTAAACGCTCGGCCGCGAGGACCAGGCGGCGATGGGCGATCTTGCGAGCTTCTTTGACAAAACTGGTGCTGAGCGACGGCACCGCGATCTTCGCAACTTTGCCGGTTTGCAGGTCATCTTCGTGGACAAAACGAACGCGATCTTCGTCATACGCAACGTCAACAGCGAGATGGAAACTCTCCTGTACCCAGGAGGCGATCGTGGTGTGTTCGCTCAGTTCATTCAGCTTTTCAAGCTTGAGGTCCCGAGACTTCATCAAATCGTCGGCAAGTGAGGCGAAGGTTTTGTACGAAGCATTGACTCCCGGGAGCTGGTCCCAAAAAGAGTGAAGGCTGATCAATTTGCCTTCGGCCTGTACAAAGTGATGGCCCCCGAGCGAATCACCTCCGGGGCGCTTTTTTGTGACGAGATTGGCGGCATGAAGCGGCTGATGCAAATCACCGCAGAGATGTAATGCCCAGGCCAGGCTCACGGCGCGATCGTGCGGAGTGGCTTTTTGGTTTTTTAAGGTGATGAAGGAATTTGAAAGAACCATTTCTGCATCCGGCTTCGCAATGAAGAAATTCTCCATCGATACCCGGTTGGTATCCCGCGAGAGCATGAAGGGATAGCCGATCGCGTGGGGATAAAGATCGTATTTGGTGATCGATTCCGGCTTCGGGCTTTCACCATGTTTGGATGGACGCACCATATCCGGCCAGATCGCGGCCATTAAAAACGCCCATTCATCCTTGCTCACCCCGCGTGGAACTTCGGCCGTGAGGATTTCTTTGTAATGCGGATGCTGTTTAAGGAGATCCGAGAAAAACGTCCGCTCATGCCTATCCAATTTTCGCCAGACAATCTCCGCGATTGTTCGGTGCCCAACATTATTCCAGGCCTTTGCGGGTAAGACGCAAAAGGCCAGGAACGTTGCGATGAAAAATGGTATTGAGCTTCGGGCGATTGGTTGCAGGTTCATCAATTATCGCTCTCAGGGAACCACTTTAACGCGATAAAAGCGAACTCCATTTAATGTGGCATCCGGATCCGTGTAGCTCTGAGTTGATTCCACGCCAGAAAGGTTCTGGTCAGTTTCATCATTTTCGTCGCGAGCAATGTCGTTGTAATCGCTGCCGAGGCCGTCGGAGTATTGAATGCGATAGCGCGCACCACCGACGGAAGACCACTTTAAGGTTACACTGCCGTTGGATTCCTGTTTGGCTTCAACGATGCGCAGCAGCGAAGCGGCGTTCTTCGGATTGGTCTTGGCAACGTATTCGGCGTAATTGCTCTGACCATCGCCATCATCGTCGGCGTTGGCATCCGTCACGCCGTATTCGCTTTCCCAGTTGTCATCGATTCCGTTGCGATTGGCGTCGACGATAGCCGGACGCGCGAAGTTGGAGGCGGTTTTGAAGGTCCAAAGCGTACTGGTGGAATAGTCGCCGACTTCATCCGTAACGGTGACGTACCATTCGTAGGTTTTGTTCGCCACCAAACCCGACCAGACCGTGCTGGTCTGTGTGCCGGCGGCAACAACGTTGGTCTTCAAAGCAACGTAAGCCGTCGCCGCCGAACCCGCACCGTTCGGCTGCATGTTGTAGGTATACGTAAACTGACTGTTCGCATCTGTTTCAAAATTGCCGGTGTAGGGAGAATACGTCTTCACGCTGATCGTATTGTTTGCCGGTGAGAAATACATCAGGCGCATCAAACCATTGCCCCCGTTGAAACGTCCCTGGTAATCGGAAATCAACGTTCGCACGGTATGACCGTTGAATGTATCCGAGCGGCGTCCTTCACCACCTTCGTTAAAGACGTGCCCGCCAAGCATCATGAAGAAGTTCGCATTCACTTTCAGCGCGTTATAGATGGCAGAACCTTGCGCACTGAAAGGAGCCGTCGTGGAATCATCCGGAGTGTCGTCGCCAGCGTGATGCGTCAGCACCAACACACGATGATTCGGATGATTGGCAATCACATCGTTGGCCCAATCGAGGATGGTTTGACCATAACGACCGTATTCGAATGAAATCACGAGGAAGTCCAACCCACCGGCACTGAATGTGTCCCACCAACTGTCGTTGTTGGTACTGTAATGACCGCCGTAGTACGACTTTCCGCTGAAATGAGCGGAGCCAAAGAATTGATTATACAATGACGTATCACCATCAGGATCGCCATTCGGAGCCTGATCGTGATTACCAACGGTGACGCCGTAAGGAATACCGTCGATCAACTGCGTCAACGATTGCTTTTCCAAACGGTAGTAGGCATTCGTCGCATTCTTCCATTGCCACAACACATCGCCGGTGTTCACGCAATCACCAAGCGTCGCCACGAACGGAATGTTGTCCGTGAAACGGTGATCAATAATCCAATCCGTTTGCGCGAACCACATTTCCTTGGTCGCGGTTCCGCTGGACGAGTCTTCACGAGCGTAATTTTGCGTATCAGGAAGAACGGGAATCAGAAAGTCTGGTCCAGGTCCTGGAATCGCCGCACGATGACCGTAAAATGTGACGGTGACATTTCCGCCCGGCGTATTATTTGGAGTAACTGTCAGGCTCGGGGCCGAAGTGATAGTGCCATTGTTCGCTGGCGCAACCAGTGACGCGATGGGAGCGGGGATAAAGACAAAGGAGACAACACCGCCCGCTGGCGTTTGCTCACCCAGACCTGGCAGATCGCGTGACTGAATGATCCAGTCGCTGCCACTCGGTTGGAAGCTAACGATGTTATCGATGTTGGCTCCATCTCCTTCAGGGGAAATTACCAAAACACCTTTCGATGGGGCATAACCTGGGATGGTTAGCTTCCAATTGCCATTCGTCAGATTGACGACACTGAAACGCGGGGTGGTTCCGTTGTACATTGAGATGCTTCCATCTCCACGGAATTTGCCGGAGATCACCGAGACATTTGTCTTCGGCACAAAAGCAAAGGCCACCGGTCCTTGCGTGGTTCCCGAACCATTGGTCCCGTTGTCTTTGAGGAAAATAGTCCACGTTCCATCCGCATTGGCGATGGAAGACGCAAATTCATTGGCGTTGGCACCGCCACTTGCCAACAGGACACCATCGGTTTGTGAATTCACGCCGAGGCTCGTGAGGTCGACCGTGGAAGTTCCATTCCCGTTGTCGATGAAATGCGTACCGAGAACAATGCTCGGCGATGCTGAAAGCAGATTATTTGGACCACCTGCCGTGCCACTGGCATTTCGCGCATAGCCCGCCAGCCATTTTGCATAGGGGAAATATGCCGCCGACACATTGATGTTGTATTCCGCACCGCTTGGAGCAGTGGAAACGGGGATAAAGTATCCGCCACTGTTCAGGCTCAAAGCACTGGAACAATAGTTAACTCCCGAGTCTTCACCATTGTCGCGACCATTCTCAGCGATAGAAGAGATTAGCGCACCGTTTGCAACATCATCAGTTCCCGACGTCCCAACCTGAACCGTAAAGTCACCCCGGCTGGAACCATCGCGGACTTGCAGACCATTGATCGAAGTCGTCGCGGTGACATCCACAGAGTTGGTGGTATTCGCCATGTCATTTTCCTTCACCTTCAACGTGATGGCAGGAATGCCGTGGCCTGGAACGAAAACTTTCACGGAGATGGTTCCGGCTGATTCCACGACTTTCGCCGCGAGTCCCATTCCAATGCCCGCGCCGACAATCGCTGGCGTTGTGTTAAACGAACCAGTCTTGGTTCCTGTATAGGTCAACACCGCATACGTGCCCACTTGCAGTGGTCCGCCGGCGACGTTGATGACGAGCAGATTGTTGTTCAACGTCAAGTTGCCCGCGATGGCAAGAGTGCCAATAGAACCGGTCGAACCATCGATCATGGGCGACGCTTTGGCCCCAGACGCAAACGTCACCGCGCCCGTGACATTGCCCGCACCGGAAGCCGCCGTGCGCGACAACGTTTGGCTCGCACTGAACGTATAACCGCTTACTGCAGAAACGTTGTAAGTTGCACCGCTGGCCAGAGAAATAGTTGCACTCGCTAAAGAACCGCCAGCGCCGATGGCCACGGTCCCGGCACTGATCGTAGTAGCGCCAGTGTAGGTATTCGCACCGCTCAACGTTAAGGTCCCCGCGCCTTGTTTCACGAGGCTGCCGGTCCCGGAGATACTTCCCGCAAATGTAGCCGCGGTCGCGTCCCCGGCTGTCAACGTGCCGGAGCCCAGCGTGATTTGACCAACGCTGCTCGCACCAGAAACCGAGGCGACTGTTTCGCTAAAGCCATTTAAATCGAAGCGTCCACTTGCCGAAACAGTCACGGCGGCGGAATCCGCCAACTGATTAGCGGCGTCCAGGCGAAGGATATCCGCCGCTGCACCACCCGTGCCGTCACCGATAGTAACATTGCCTGCGATGGCGTTTCCGGAAGATTTCGCCAGCGACAAGGTTCCCGCATTCAAGATCGTATTGCCCGAATAGGTATTGGCACTCGCGCCGGAAAGTTGAAGTAAGCCAGTGCCGTTCTTGGTGACGCTTCCACTACCGCTGATCGCGCCAGAAACGGTCGTATTCCCTGCCCCATCCACGGTCAAGTTTTGCGCGCCACCAGTAATGCTGCTGAGAGTCAGCGTCCCGGCTTCCGATTGAACTTGCACCGGCCCGCCGAGGGTCAAGGCGGCATTCAATGCATTGTTCCCGGTGCTGTTGGTAATCGCATTCACTACCGTCAACGCGTTTCCAAACAGAGCGAATCCGCCGGTGTTGAAATTCAGCGAAGGAACGCTTAATCCGCTGAGGTTATTGGTATTGGTCAAGCGTGTTGCGCCATTGAAAATCAATTTGTCACCGGAGACCGGAGCCACGCCGTCCCAGTTTGCCCCAGTGCTCCAATTGTTGTCCGCTCCACCGCCGGACCAGGTGCGACCGGTCGAGTAGATTCTCAGGCTGATCTGACCAGTCGTTTCGAGAAGTTGAATGAGATATCCCGCCGCCACCCCGGAACCAGTGATGACTGGCGTTGAATTGAATGAACCGGTTTTTGTCCCGCTGTAAGTAACGAGCGGATAAATACCGGCGCCTAAAGCTGAACCGTTGATATTGATGGTCAGCGTATTTCCGTTCAACGTGAGTCCGCCTGCGACGTTCACGGTACCGACGGTGCCTGCGCCATCTGCCTGCAATGAAACCTGAGCGCCGGCATTGAGGGTCATGGATCCGTTTACATTGGCAACACCGGAGGAAGCATTGCGAATGAGCGTCTGGCTGGCGCCCACGGCGTAGCCTGTGACTGCGGCAACATCGAAGGTTGTTCCATTCCCCATCGTGATCGAAGGCGAACTGGCGATCGAACCACCGGTTCCCAACGCCAACGTCCCCGCGTTGATGAGAGTGTTGCCCGAATAAGTATTTGCGCCACTCAAGGTCACTGTGCCTGAACCTTGCTTCACCAGACTTCCGGTACCGGAAATAGTTCCAGCAAACGTTTTTGCGGTGGAATCACCGACCGTCAATGTGCCAGAGCCCAAAGCAATCTGACTGCTCGCGCTCGCACTGGAAACGGAAGCCACCGTTTCACTGAATCCGTTTAAATTCAAAGAACCGCCGGCGGCGATCGTTATGGCTGCGGAATCTGCAATTTGATTGGCCGCATTCAATTGCACGGCATCGCTGCCGGTGCCGTCACCAATTGTGATTACCCCGCCGATGGCGTCGACACCCGCCGTTTTCCCCAGCGTTAATGTTCCCGCATTCACGAGAGTGCTGCCGGAATAGGTATTCGCGCTGCTGCCGGAAAGGTCCAGGACGCCCGTCCCGTCTTTCGTCAAACCACCTGTGCCGCTCACGACTCCTGAAAGCGTTGTCGTTCCGCTGCTGGAGGCAGTGATAACGCGTGTCGAACTGCCAAGGTTCACGTTGCCTGAGAATGTTACCGCTTCAATTCCGCCAACCGTAAAATTACCACCGATGGTAACGGCCGCAGTCAACGTCCGTGCCCCGCCACTTCCCGTGATCGTGCCCCCATTGATGGTCAAAGCTCCCGTGCCGAGCGCCCCGTTGCTGCCGAGGGTCAACGTCCCCGCGTTCAATGTGGCACCACCCGAGAACGTATTGTTGCCAGTCAATGTCAACGCAGCGCTGCCCGTTTTAGTAAACGCTCCCGTGCCGCTTAATACCTGCGCGATTGTAATCGCCGTGGTGGCGTCGACGGTCAAACCACCCGATTGGATCTGCGCGAGGTCAAGACCCGACATGAAAGAGGAACTCGCTCCCGACGCCGGACGCAGCGTGGCGTTGTCAAAATAGATCGAAGAACTTCCCGCGGCTGTTCCATCGTGAATATCCAGTGGTTGCAACGTGCCATTCAGGATCGTGTAGGATCCGGTCCCTGCTCCTGAGTCATTGAAGTTGATTGAGCAACCCGAAACCGTACCACCGGTTTGATTGACCGTTCCGATCGCGCCCGCGGCAAACGGAATCGCCAACACGCCGCCAGACATCGTCAATGTGCTGTTGTTGATCAGAAGCTGACTCGCGACAGGGTTCGCGCTGTCACCCACCCGCAAATTCGCGGCAGAGACCGTGAGGTTCATCGTGGCGCCATTGGTTAAAATGGTCTGCGCACCGGTCCCCGTTGCAAGGGAGCCGATGCGATAACCACCACGCGAACTGAATGTGCCGCCGTCCACTATGTGTTTTCCTTCATTCACAATGAACGCGGGGTTGGCCGTGGTTACTGAGCCAATGTCCATCGCCGATTTCAGTCGCAAATTACCGCCACCCACAATGGTGTGGTCGCCACCCACTTCCACGGAGTTGTTGTTGTTCAAAATCAATTCGCTGCCACTCGCAATGCTCCAGGTTTTTACACCGGTGGAACTCCACGCCAACGGACCGAACAACGTATTGATGCCAGCAAAGTTTGTAATGGCGCCGCTGTTGGTCCACGTATTGCCGTAAAGGGAGAAGCCGCCGTTATTGAAATTGAGCCAGGGAATGTTCAAGCCGGTGAGATCATTGGTGTTCACCTGACGGGTCGTGCCGGTGAAGATTAGTGGATTGCCACTGCTCGGCGCCACGCCTCCCCAGTTGGCCGTGTTCGACCAGTTGCCGGTGGTGCCGCCGCCCGTCCACGCGCGTGGACCAGAAACCCATGTCATCGAAAAATTGTCATACGTCACGTTGCCGGCATCGGGCGCGATATCGCACATGACCACGCGGGTCGGTGCGTTCAGACGAAAACCACTGGTCAGACTCGCGTCCGTCGCGGTGTCGTAAAACCACGTGCTTCCTCCGTTCAACGACAATTGCACGCGGGAGTTAAACGAATTGGTTTCCGAGCCGGCATCGGTGACCCGCATTAAAATGGTGATTTCCGTCCCGTAGGTGTTCGCGCCCATCGTCAGGATCGGCGCATTTAAATCACTGGCGAGACCAGATGAGCCGGTGTCGATACGTTTGCCGATGGTATAGAAATTATCGGCGCTCGCATTTCGATAAACCTGGAACCCAAAATCCCACGTGGTTGCGTCCCCTTCCACTGTCCCCAGGGCAAACGAAAAGCGCTGAGTCCCGGTGGAATCGTTGTCCATGCTGATCGAGAAATCGTAAACCACGGGTGTCGACGGCGTGGCGGCGCTCAATCCTAGAGCCGGCGCAAAATCAAATGCGCTCGTGCCGTTGGCAGAAAATGTGAAGCGCCCCGGATTCACCGCGGACGTCACTTTCAATTTGCTGCTGGTGATCGTATAGGCGGTCGTGGCTTTTGTTCCGGTATTGATATAGCGCAATCCGGAAGCGGCGGTGCCGGTTAACCGTGTGGTGGGTGGATTAATCCCGGTGTTAACGCCAGTGTTTAAAGCAAATCCGGATCCGGAACCGGTGACATTGAAGTTGTCACTCAGGATTACAGTACCGGCGTGGGATAAACTGGTAACAAAAACTCCCAGGGACAGACCTGTTACCAGCGTCAGACAATGCAGTTTTTTCATGATGGGTTTTCGCAATGCGCGGCCAAATTCACCCGGACCAGGGGTGAATTTAGCGACACGAACGCCGGGGGGATAATTGGCTGGACTACCATTCAGCCAAAGACGGCAATACGGTCGGGAATGGTGCGAGGCTACGCAGAAGGTTGGGAGGCGTGAATACCCGCAAATTAGGGGAAAGGCTAAAAACAGTGTTTCCCGTAAGACGGAACAAGGGGTTGCTAAG
>CBHTTJ010000154.1:0-14569 GCA_966095605.1 uncultured bacterium
GACAGAATTATATAGTTGCTGGCACCGCTCGCGGTGCTTACTCGCGCCTGGCACTACCCGGCTCTCCGCTTCACCATTCCGGAAATTACTTTTGGCAACCGCTCTAATTCTCAAAAGCAGCAAACAAGGCCCGCATTTCTTCGTCCACTTGAGATGCATCGGATAAGGTTTGGGAGATTTCCTCGGTGAGCAGTTGTCGGTAGCGTTTGCGTAATCGATGCACGATGACCCGAACGGTCCCTTCTTCGAGTCCAAGAGCTGTTCCGGCTTCCGCATAGGACTGAGCTCCCTTGCCGGCACTGAGGAAAATTTTCAGTTTCTTGAACTGATCCCCTTTGCCTTCTGCTTCACATTCCGACTGTAATCGTCCGATTACTTTAGAGAGCAGGGCGATGGCCCATTCCCGATCGAATTCCTGGTCTGGAGTTGCCGCGTTGGCCGCGATTTGAAATTGAGTATCCGCCGTTTCCCAATCGAGCGACAAGGTCGGGATGTCACCGCCGCGCTTCTGTCGCGTGGAGCGTTTCCATTCGTTGATCAGGAAATGTTTCAACGACGCGAGGAGAAAGGCGCGGAACCGGCAACGCTCGGCGCTGAGACCTTCGAGATAATTTTTTTCCAGGAACCGCGCGAAAAAGGCCTGGGTCAAATCCTCCGCGTCTTCCTTCGTATACCCTTTCCGCCGAACGTAAGCGTAAAGCGGGAACCAATACGTTTTGCACAATTCCTCCAGAGCTTTTTCGGATTGAGGTGTGGTTCGTTTGCCGGCCTCCAGCACAACGGTCCAATGCGTCGTCGCGAAAATGTCGCTGCGCTGGTGACTGGCGGTATTTGAGTTGTTCGTGCTCAACTATTTATTTGCTTGGGCGGATGGATTCGGGGATGGCGATATCTTTTGGCGAATTTTCACACGACTGGGGTTCTCTGTAAAATTGGATTTGATCTGTTGATTCGAGCGGTTTGGTTCTTTCGGTTCAGTAATGAGCAGCGATGTGCGATTCCCGGGCCGCAGTGAGACATTTTCGAAGGCGACCCGTTGTCCGTGTCGAATCTGCATCCTGAATTCTTTCACCTGGTTCAATCGAAGATTTCTCCAGATTTCCGCGGGAGCGCTGGACCCTCCGAAGGTTGCTTCCATATCAGCGAACATATCTTTGGAGGTGCTCGTTTCCTTGGAGGTCCATGATTGGACTTCGATTCCATCAACGGTCACTGCGACGAAACGCCTTTGAAAATCATCCTGTCGTTTTCCAATGTGCGTCACTTTCAACGTGATTGAGCCGTCGGCATTTTCCAACCAGGTCCAATCCTGGCGTCCAGAATCGGAGCCGAGAAATCCCCATAGGCCCGTTTTTTGAGTGGCAATCGTTTCCCAGGGCCCGCCTGCGATCCAAAGGTACAGCGTCGTTTGTTGAAGTTCTCGCGGTATCACTTGAAGCACCGCAGCGGTATAGTTCCAATGGGACTTGGTGCTTCTTTTTGCATCGGGATCGCTGACCGTTTGAAAGTAGGTGGGCCCGATCACATCGACGCCGAAAGGAAGAGTCCACCTGAGAAAGAATTCAAAGCGCCGAGTATCATCTTTAATCTGCGGAAAATATTCTGGGAAATTTTTAATCCGCGAATCGAGTTTCAGAGTGGAATCAAAGAGCCTTCCGTCGGCGGTCCATATCTCATTGCTATCATTTGGAAACGGTCGGACCCCGACCAATTCCACCGTGCCGCCGAAGACGTTTGCGACGAGGGCTTCATCCGCTGCTATTTCCCTGGTCGTTGAATCGTAACGAATCGACTTTCGAACCGGCGGTCTCCGAAATAGATTGGAAATACCGAGATAGCGCAGCAATGCGACATTCAAGCCTGCGAAAAGGAGGACACAGATGAGGGCGCCCGCGAAAAAACGGCCCAGGTTCCGGCGGGTGAAGGAGAATTTTTGCAACGTGTGCGGTTCAATCTTTTGCTCCTTCGCCCATGCGGTCGAACAGAGGAATTCCCACTGCATGCGATACCAAACCGGATAAAATCCGAAACCAAGGACTGGAATCAAAAGGGCGAATTTCCAATCATTCAGCGGAGGCGAAGCAAAAAAGAAAATGAACACCGGCGAAAAGCAGGTCACCGCGTTCCAGACGCCAAATAAAGCACCGCGTCGATTTGCTTCTCGTTTTTCTTCGACGGTCATGTGCGCAATGATTTCGCGGACTTCCGGTGAGGCGAATGGAGTGATTTTCGTCCAAAAGGTTTCCTTGCGTGTGGAGGATAGCGTTGACGATTCCTTTGGGTGGTCCGTTTTGTTTGCTGCAATGATCGTTTCGATGTGCGTTTTTAATTCGCTGGCCTGTTCGTAACGAAGAACCGGATTTTTTTCCAGCGCCCGTAAAACCACTTCGTCCAGCCGCACATCGATTTGAACTTTATGGGAAGGCGCTTCGATTTTCTTTCCGGGAAGTTCTCCGGTGAGCATTTGGTAGAACACCACGCCAAGTGCATAAATATCAGCTCGATGATCTACTTCCTGGGGTGAACTAATCTGCTCCGGAGCCATGTAGTTCGGAGTTCCCATGACTTTCCCGGCATCGGTTAAGGACGAATTGTGTGAAGAAGAAACGTTGTCACTGGAGGATTCAGCTTCGGCTCCTATGAGTTTGGCCAGGCCAAAGTCGGCGACCTTCACGCGACCGCGTCGGTCCATGAGAATATTCTCCGGTTTGATATCGCGATGAACGATGCCGTGATCGTGCGCGAACTGGAGGGCATCACAAATTTGTGGAACAATAGCCAGTGCCTCGCGCGGAGAAACGCGTCCGCTGCTCAACAGTTGGCGCAGGGTAACGCCATCGACAAACTCCATGGAGAAATAGAAGAGATCTCCCGCTCGTCCAAAATCATGGACGGTAACAATCGACGGATGATTTAGCCTGGCGAGCGCTTTGGCTTCACGAGCGAAACGTTCGGCAAAGGACGCGGCGTATCCGATTCCCGGTGGCAGAATCTTCAGGGCGACGATGCGATCGAGTTGTGTTTGGCGAGCCTTATAAACTGCGCCCATCCCGCCTTTGCCGATCAGTTCCAGAATTTCGAACTGTGGAAAAAGAGGAGCGAGTTCGGAAGGCGTCGGTGGTTGAAACCCGGCGGCGGGCGGCATGGTTACGGTGTCGCCCGCCGCGCCCTGTTTCAATAGACACGCCGGACAAAGTTCTCCCAACGCCGCGGTTTTCAACGGCGTGCCGCATTCAGGGCATTTAGGGAGATCGTCCATCACCCGCTTCGTCTCGGCATTGTCCATACGTTCCTCCTCAGAAGTAAATCTCGAAAAACGTTACAAAAAAATTGCGCGCGGAAATTTTGGCGGGCCTCATGAGATTGGCGGATCTACACCAGCAAACCGGAGGAGCATAAAAACTGCAGTAAACTTATTGAGGACTTAATAAGTGTAAAAACCAATCAAGATGCGTTGATTCGAAGTTTTTTTATAAATCCAATTGACAGGCTCTATAAGTAGTTAGTAAGTTCACGCCGCATTACATGATAACCTGCACGAACATTTTAACCAAGCCAGGCGGGCAACCGCTGCCGGTCGCTTTTGCGATTTGGCATAATAACTGGGCTGTCGGTTGTATGTTCAACCGTAGTCTATCTACTCGTTTTGGAAATAATCCCGAATCGTACACAGATAGACTGGAGGTAAACAGGTAAGGACTAGAGTATCTAAAGAAAATTTCCAAACCCCTGTTTACCGAGTGTAAGCAGGGGTTTTTAGTTTTTAACCATTAGCCAGATTACACAACACAGAAACGGGTGATGAAGTTTAAGCGCGTCTACATGGCGCATCTTATAACTCAGTTAGAACTGGTGAAAGCGCCAGACAGTTTAACTCTAGATTTACAATCTAAGGGCTTCGGAGGAGGTGTGCCCAAAACACCGAAACGTCCACCGCGAAATACCTGTGGCTACGGAGAGAACCAACCGTAACGGTGTTTGTTCTTTATTGTTATTAAAACAAAAGCCCGGAGTAGCTCCGGGCTTTTCTATTTCTATAGAACCGTTTCATCAAAAACCGGTTTTAGGATGCGTGTCAGCACACGTCAGAGTCTCCAAACTTCGGTCACTTCGGGCAGCACGAAGGCATCCCGCAAATTTCGATGGCGTCATTTTGCGTCATCAACATTCAAAGAAAGGAAACCAATGAGACCTGTTAATCGATACCAAAGCCAACTGCTCTATCGGAGGAGCTATAAACCACTCCGAATTTTTCGAATCCGGCCCCGTGTGAAAGGAAGTTTTAGCTTCCGCCCTTCCCGTGCCGGGCCTGGTCAAAAGACGGCCTGAATACTGATCGCATATGGAGACGCTCTTGCTCTGCGAGAGCGTCTTTTTTTAAAGCCCTTCTTTTTGAAGAAAGAAACCACGCTCCAGCTTGGCGAACAGTGCCTGGTACACTTGCGGGTCAAGAACAGGAAATGCAGCAAACGAATAACCGTCTTTGTGAGTTATATGTTGTTGGATGCTTAAGCGGATTTTTGTTTCATCGCCCGGGGTGCTGAGGTTCACCGTCAGGTCCAATTTATTGTCGGCGTAAGAGGGAACGTCGTCGGAGTTAATTTTGCTGGCGTGCAATAAACCCAGTTCGACATTGCCGTAGTCGACTACATAACCTTCGTCCTGCAAAACATTGAGAATTATTTTGATGGCCTCTTTGCTGTCCTGCTTGCCATAGCTCCTCGTTTGGAGCGCGCGTATTTGCAGTGAACTGAGGTCTCTCGTGCTGAACGAGTTTCCAAACTGGTTTGTGTGTGAACATCCAACCAGCGATCCACTGCATACGACCGCAAGAATCCACGGTAAACCGCGTCGAATCTTCATAGCGGTTTGATTAAAAGCGTGTGGAGTTATACGAGACCGATTCTACCGCTTTGCTCGTGTTGAATTTGATAATTACGGTGAGCGTGCGTTGGGTGAAACTCAATGCGCCCGCGGATTTTCCATAACCACCACTGCCGTTGCCCGAGATGGATCCATTCGGACCTGTTCCGCTCGGAGAAGGAAAATTGGCGGTTCCGGTAAGGGACGCCGAAACACTTCCTGAGTCATTGGAAAAAGAGGATTCCGAAGCCACCTTGTCGTAAACCCAGACCTCCCGGCTGCCGCTGTCACCAGTGACAATATTGGGAGAACCTAACTTTTCCGCCACGTCCGCCTGGGACATGCCGGGCTTAACTTCTTTTTGTACCGTGCCGAGCGTCAACGCCCGGTCCTGTGCCTGGCCCAATTGTTTTTGATGTTGGGCTGCCGTCATGCATCCGACGAGAGTCAGGCAGACAGGCAGAATCCAGAGAGTTTGTAGAGAAAATCGGCATGAGTTTGCCGAGCCGTTGTTGGGGTTGGCTTGCATAGGCGGTGAGTTTTGTGGTGTTCGGGAGGCATGTCAAGCCGGGCAGTAACGCATCGATTCAACTTTTTCAGGATTGTGGTGTAATTGCAGCCTCTTCGCTTGTGAAGCGAACGGTCCAGGTGCAAATCCCGGCTTCCTGACCACTTCATTTTGGGCCAGACCAGCAGCGTTTGGGAAATCTTCCTGAGTCATTCTCAATCGACCACGGAAACACGGAGCCAAAACGATTTAACACACACCGGCGATCTTCTTCGTTCGCCGGCCAACCGAAAGGAAACAAATGAAAACTGAAATGATCCAACTCTTTAGTTCAGGGCTTGCCGTGTTTGTCATCTTGCTGGCGACCCTTCTGAAAGTGCGTCGGGCATTTGTGGTGCCGGAAGGTCGGGCTGGCCTGCTCTATCACGATGGCCAATTTGCGGAAACGCTTAATGCCGGACGTCACGTGCGGTGGGGCGGCAACTACGTGATGGAAGTGGTGGATTTTCGCAAGGCGTCACTCAACGTTCCCAGTCAAGAGGTGCTGACGTCGGATGGGGTTAAGGTGAAGCTCAATCTTCTACTGACTTGCCAGATGACCGATCCGCTGAAAGCGAATCGCGACACGCACAGTTGGCAGGGTTATATCTTCAAGTCGGCACAACTCGCCCTTCGAGCTGTTATCGGATCGATGACGGCGGAGTATTTGTTGAACCGACGTGCTGATATCGCCGCTTCCCTTCTGGCGTATGTGCAACCGAACGCGGCGAAAAACGGGATTCATATCCTCGCGGTGGAGGTGAAGGACGTGATGTTGTCGACTGAACCGAAGCGTGCCTTTGCTGAAGTGTTGGAAGCAAAACAGGAAGGTCACGCTGCGCGCGAGGGTGCGCGCGGAGAAAATGCTCTGCTCAATCTTGCCAACCCGACACATTCAATCGATGGCAATCCGTCACTGATGAACTTGCGTTTGTTGCAAACCATCGGTGAGGCACACAACGGAGGTAACACCCTCGTTGCTGGTATGCCTGCGGGTTTTATGCCAGTTAGAACCACCACGGCAACGCCGAAAAAAGGGATGGACGAAACGTAAACCAGGAGCGGAAGCGCAAGCTTTCGCCTATATCACCTTCAGCAAGAAAAAAATCATGAACTTAAAACAGAAAGTATTTTGTGAAAAAACGATTAACCCAAGGCCACCGCCCGTTTCAGCTGAACCTGATGGCGTATGGCAACCAGTACTATATTGATTGTGTCTCCCGGTTGGAGAACGTGCTCGCGAAAAAGCCGCGCGTTCTGCAAATCGACCTTATCGGTGCAGGAGAGATTCCGGCGGATACAGCGCTTCTGATTCGTTCGGTCTTAATGGGACGTTCGCCGAAAACCCGCTTGATTACCAATGCTCGATCGAGCCTGCAAAACGGGTCGGTATTGATTTGGTTGATCGGCGATGACCGCAGGATTCGTGAGGATGCGCGTCTCTTCTTCCGTCGTGCCGACCTGGACGACGATGACGATGACGAGGCTGAAAGCAAGGATCCGAAGTACCGTGATTCCTATTCGGAGGTTGATCCGGAAGAGCTGGATCACGGCAGGGTGTTGGAACTGATCAATGAGTTCCTGCCAGTCAAAGAACTGACTGGCCAGGTCATAGACGCTCCGGTGCTACGGCAATTCGGTCTGATCGACCATGAGAAAGGCGACCACTTTCTCGCGACGGTTTTCGCCCGCAAAGCGAAAACGGAGGAAAGCGGACGAATTCGGTCGAACGAAAAGTCCGCGCGGAAGCCAACGCGAAAACGAGAGTCCAAGGAATAAGCCCAGACAACATCAAAAGCAAAGCGGACGAGTGCAATGCATTCGTCCGCTTCATGTCCAATTAACCGAGTAGTTCAGACAGCAATCGCATCGTTCGAATACATTCCATCTTCGCGCTCGACGGTGTGTTGTCTGAGTGCCACTGTCCGTCGATGAGCGTGCGCGCCAAAGTTGCTTTGGAGTTGGGGCTCATTGCAATTTTTACCGCCGCATTTCTCACTTTGTTTCCGAGAAGAAGCCCTTTTCTGGACATGATTCTTGCGGGTTTTGCGCTCGTCGCTTTGGGTTTGTCGGCTGGTTATACAAAGACGGTCGTTTGGGCGGCAACGCCATCTCCAATTCCCGAGCCGCGGTTGAAAAGATGTTTAAAGGTTGTGGCGTGGATTACCTTTTTGCCGGCGTTCGTATTCTTACTTATCGGAGCTTGCATTGCTTATGGCAATGGGGGATGGCTCGCTGCCTTGAGCAGAGTCCTCAATTGGAGAATGGGAGCTGCCTTTTGTTTTTATTTGCCGTGGGCTCTGGTTCAGCAAACGCTACTCCAGTTCTACTTATTTGGACGTCTGATGGTCCTGTTTCCGCATCGCTATCGTTTCGTTCCCATGATGATAACCGGTCTGTGTTTTGGCCTGGTTCACCTGCCCGACGTCGGATCCGCGCTCATTACTATTGTCGCCGGAACGGTCTGGAGTTTGATATATTACCGTTATCGTCTTCTCTTGCCGTTGGCATTTTCCCACGCGACACTTGGCGCAGCATTCTATTACGGCATTTTCGGACATGACCTTTCGACGGAATGGAGTGCCCTTCTTCCGTAGATCAACGACAGGAAACTGGGAAAAGAAAATGCGCGATGAGGCTCAAATGAGATTGGGCGCTCCCGCAAGCGGGATCAAGTATTCGTCTAGCGAACAGTCCTGACGCCCCGGCACAAAGATCTCAACGCCGGTTTTCGGACTACGAGCTCTTACATCGCGCAAAGACATCCTAACACTTCGGCCTGCCGCGACAACTGCGAGTTATTCACCATTGTTCACCGTTTTGGAGGGCGGGTGCGCAGCCGGGTTACACCCACCTGGTTGTGGTGGTTCGACTCCACCCTTCCGCTTTTTCTCGGATGACCATAATGGAGCGGATTGGCCGCTAACTATTTTTAACGCCCGCATATTTTTGGAATGTCAACCAGACGAGCGTGCTGGTCCTGTTTGCTAAACAGTGAATTCCACGTTGTGGAATGTGGAGCATGTCCACGGCATTCCGCTTTTTCACCCTGCACGTAGTGCCCGGTGTGTCTGACTCCCCGACACAGCCGAGCTGGGAGGAACCACGTCGGGGTGAATCCATTTCAATAACAATAAAGACAAACACCCATTTGCGAATTTTATGTCCGAGAAAATGAACAAAGCGACCGTCCTGGTCTTGAATCGAAACTGGCAGGCCATCAATGTCCGCACGCCGATGGATGCGGTGTGTCAATTGGCGACAGGAGTAGCGACGGCCCTCGATATCGAAGGGGAGAACCAGATTCGCCCCGTTCCCTGGAACGAGTGGCTGATTTTGCCGATCCGTAGCAGCGACGAAGTCATCCACACGGTGCGAGGTCCGATCCGCATGCCCACCGTTATTGTTGTGGTGAACTTTGCCAAAGTACCGAAGAAGCGGCCGAAGTTTTCCGCGAAAACAATTCGCGAACGCGACGGCAATCGTTGTCAGTACACGGGCAAAATTCTGAAGCCTGACGAAGGGAATATCGACCATGTCCTTCCGCGTTCGCGTGGTGGCCAGGACGTTTGGGAGAATTGCGTCTGGGCCAGTAAAGAAGTCAATAGCCGCAAAGGTAATCGTCTGCCCGAGGAAGCGGGATTGAAATTGCTTTCGGTGCCGCGTGTGCCGAAGGAACTACCTGTTACGGCATTGATTCGCAACACGCATGACATTACTGAGTGGAAATTGTTTCTCGCCGAATAAAACGAAGACGAGAGTTCTGTTGCAGGACTCTCGTCTTCAAACGAATGTGAAAAAGGGAAAATTTAATCCGAAAGAAGGTAGTTGAAATGAATTCGAAAGATCTAATCCGACTCGGTGTTCCGATGGGTGAAGCGAGTCGTCGCGGCACAGATTTCATCGCGCAATATGTATTGAGCGGTGGCGACAAAGCCCGAATTGAGGCGGAAGTTAAGGCGATTGTTGCGAACCCGGCATTGTTCGCCGAGGATCCGCTACGCAAAGATTTTGCAAAAGCGATTGTGAACTCACCGCCACCACCACGCACTCAACCCGCAAAGTATCGTCAATGGGGCGAAGGCCTGGAATCTGAAGCCGTCAACCAGATGGAGAAGGCGTGTTTATTGCCGGTTTCAGTCGCAGGCGCGTTAATGCCGGATGCCCACGTCGGTTACGGTTTGCCTATTGGCGGCGTATTGGCTACGGACAACACCGTTATTCCATATGCTGTGGGCGTTGATATCGCCTGCCGCATGAAAATGACTGTCCTCGATATTCCCGTCCGCGATCTCGAACACAAACAGGATCGTTTAGAGCGGGCGATCGCTGCGGAAACGCGGTTTGGAGTGGGGGCGACATTTAAACAGCGACGCGAACACGACGTCCTCGATGCGGATTGGTCATGCAGTCCAGTGACGAAACAGAACAAAGATCGCGCGTGGTCTCAGCTCGGAACCAGCGGAAGTGGTAATCACTTCGTCGAATTCGGTTTGTTTACGGCCCGTGAAAAAATTCACGGACTCGAACCGGGAACCTACGTGGCCTTGCTCAGCCATAGCGGCAGTCGTGGGACGGGGGCAGCGGTTTGTGATTATTACAGCAAGCTCGCCGTCAAGAAACATCCCGAACTCCCGAAAGAGTTACAACGCCTTGCCTGGCTTTCGCTCGATGAAACCGAAGGGCGCGAATATTGGGAGGCCATGGAATTGATGGGTCGCTACGCGGCTGCGAACCACGCGTGTATCCATAAACACCTTGCGGCAAACCTGGGCGCTGACGTGTTGCTCGACCTGGAAAATCACCACAACTTTGCCTGGAAAGAAAAACATCTCATAGATGGCGCAGAACGGGATGTTGTGGTGCATCGCAAGGGGGCGACACCAGCCGGTTCAGGTGTTCTCGGAATTATTCCGGGCTCTATGGCGACGCCGGGGTTCGTTGTCCGGGGTCGTGGGAATCCTGAATCGTTGGATTCAGCTTCGCATGGCGCGGGTCGCGTGATGAGTCGAACCAAGGCGAGCCAAACCTTCAACTGGAAGGACGTAAACCAGGTTTTACGCGAGCGGGGTGTAAACCTGATCTCGGCTGGGCTCGATGAGGTGCCGATGGTCTATAAAGATATTCACCAGGTGATGGCTGCACAGGCCGATTTGGTGGAAATCGTCGGGCAGTTTGACCCGCGACTGGTCAAAATGGCGCCTCATGGTGAGCGGCCCGAGGATTGAGGTCCGACGGAGGGATTGCTTCCTGATTGGGAGCAACCTTCCGGTTTTCGCCCATTACCTAAAACGATTTTCCCTCAATAGGCTTGACCCCCCCGACGTTCCCTTTTTAACTAACTTCCAGTTGTAGGGAACGTTCATGTTCGACACCTTAAAAAGCTTATTTTCCAACGATATCGGTATCGATTTGGGAACAGCCAATTCTCTCGTCTATGTTCGAGACCAGGGAATTGTTTTACGTGAGCCATCCGTCGTTGCCATTCAGGCCGGGACCACGAATGTCCTGGCGGTCGGTAACGAAGCGAAGATGATGCTCGGACGTACTCCGGGGAACATTGTCGCCATTCGACCTATGAAGGACGGCGTGATAGCCGACTTCGAAATTACCGAGGCAATGCTGCGATATTTCATTCAAAAGGTTCATCATAAGAAACTGATTGCACCGAGAGTAGTCGTCGCTGTTCCAAGTGGGATCACTGAAGTTGAGAAAAGGGCGGTCAAGGATTCTGTCATGCATGCCGGGGCGCGAGATGTTTATCTGATTCCACAACCGATGGCGTCGGCTATCGGAGTTGGACTGCCTGTGCATGAGCCGGGCGGCAACATGATTGTGGATACGGGCGGTGGGACTTGCGAAATCGCAATTATCTCCCTCGCCGGTCTTGTTTTGAGCAAAAGCTTGCGCGTGGGTGGCGACGAATTCGACGATGCCATTGTGTCCCACATGAAGCGGGCCTACAACCTGATGATTGGCGAACGCACAGCGGAAGAAATTAAAATTAAGATCGGTTCTGCCTTTCCGCTGGAGCAGGAACTGACCTTGGAAGTTAAAGGGCGCGATTTAAGCGCTGGTTTGCCAAAGACTATAACGATTCGTTCGGAAGAAATTCGGGAAGCTCTCAGGGAACCGCTGTCACAGATTCTGGAGGCCGTTCGCCTCACGCTGGAGCGGTGTCCGCCGGAACTATCCGGGGATTTAATTGAGCGGGGCATCATGATGGCCGGAGGTGGCGCGCTGTTGCGCGGCATTGATCGGTTGGTGGCTGAAGAAACCGGTTTGCCTGTTCATATCGCGGACGACCCGTTGACGGCCGTCGCCAATGGCACCGGAAGAGTTTTGCAGGAGCTGCACATCATTCAACGAGTCGCTACGTCTTCCAAAGGTTAATACGCGTTCGCCCTGAAGATTGGGCGAAATGTTTAAGAGGCCGCAATATATAGCTTTGTTTGCCGTTATTTTGCTGGTGCTGATTTTATTCAAGCTCCCCAGCGAAACGGTGTCCAAATTCAAACTGGCAGTCGGAAGTCTTTTTCTTCCACTGTTCGGTTTAAGCAATTCCACGCAACAGCTCGCCGGAAAGGCCGGCAATGTGGTCATCCCGCGTTCAGAACTTGCCCGTCAAAACGAATCGCTGCGGAAGGAAAACCAACAACTCCGCATCCAGGCGCAACAAGCCCAGGAAATTGCCCGTGAAAACGCCCAGCTTCGGCAGTTGATTAACTGGCAAAAACAGGTTCCCTGGAAATTGAAACTGGCGCATGTCATCGCGCATGATCCCGCGAATTGGTGGAAAACGGTTCAGATCGACATTGGCATCCGCGACGGCGTGCAGGTGAACTTCCCGGTGATGACAGTGGACGGGCTGGTCGGCCGCGTTTCGGCGGTTTCCGCCACACGGTCGCAAGTAGTCCTGATGGGGGATCATAATCTACGAGTTGGCGCGGTGATCCTTGAGACAGGCAGTTCGCTGAATGGGCGGGAAACGGGTGTCATTACGGCGAACTCCTTCAATCCGCTGGAAAACAATATGGTCACATTGAGTTACCTGTCCGGGAACAGCGCGGTGAAACCTGGGCAAACTGTGACGACCAGCGGTGAAGGCGGCGTTTTCCCGCGAGGAATTCCCATTGGGAAGATCGTGGATTTGCGAAGTGTCGACTATGGGCTCAGCACCGAAGCTCGAGTGGCTTTGTTTGCCCGAATTAATGCAATTGAAGAAGTCTGGGTTATGTTTCCTGAGAATGCGGTGGTAGCGACCCTGACAGGCTCAACCAATTCTACTATCCGCGGAACGGGGGCAAAACGATGAATTGGTTGAACCCCATTTTGGTTTTGGTCGCTGCATTTGTCGCGGTGTTCATGCAATCCGCTTACGCAGGCTACTCGAATATTCTCCAGGCGAAAATGGACCTTCTCCCAATGCTCATGGTTTACACAGCGCTGACACACGGGCTGTTGACGATTGTCGCATTGGCGCTCTGTGGCGGCTTATGGTTTGATTCACTTTCTGCCAATCCCCTCGGTGTTTCCGTGCTGCCATTGTTACTGATTGGTTTTGTTATCTACTACAACCGCGGTTTTCTGCTCCGTGAGAACACGCACGCACAGTTTTTCTTCGGTCTTTTTGCCAGCGCGGCGGCGCCGATCATGACGTTGATGATCATTCTGGCGCTTGGAGAAAGCCCACTGCTCGGTTGGGGTTCAATCTGGCAATGGTTCGCAATGTCGCTGGTTGGCGGGGCATTGACGCCCGCGTGTTTCCGTACCTTCGACTGGATGAAGCGAGCGCTGAATTATCAACCGGTGGCGGAATCGACGAGCTTTGATCCGAACCGCGAGATCAAGAGAGGGCGTTATTAAATGTTTGTAGTCGACCAACTGAAACGAGGCGACAACGCGCTGCAAAAGATCGCGGTGCTGGTGCTTTGCGCCATGTTGCTGTTGGTTGGGCGTCTTTGGATTCTCCAGGTGGTGCGTGGAAAGAAATATCAGGAATCGCACATGGACCAGTCTTTCCGCACGGTTCGAATTCCGGCGGTGCGCGGTCGCATCCTGGATCGCAATGGATTGCCCATGGCGGAGAATCGCGCGAATTACACGGTAAGTGTGTATGTCGACGAATTACGCAAACAGTTCCAGGCGGAATACAAGGAACAAGCCAGCGCGCGAACGAAACAATTGGGGCGTAAACTCACGAAAGAAGAACGCGACGCCCTCGAACTGACCGTGCGTTACACGGTTGTGAGCCGGATCGGCAATAAGGTCGGCGCGCAGATTGGGCAAGCGGTCACAGTTGATCCTGTGAAGTTTGGCCGTCACTACGACACCCGGCGGATCCTTGGATTTCCCCTCACGACAAACTTGAATTCTGTCCAGTTGGCGCGGTTCGCGGAACAACCCTTAAATGCCGTAGGACTGGATTTGGAAATGCAACCGACGCGCGTCTATCCATCCCGTCAGGCAGGCGCTCATTTTCTTGGTTATCTTGTTCGCAACAACGATTCGATGATGGATGAGAAGTCCGACTTCGATTACCGCTTGAGTGATTTCAAAGGAGAGATCGGAATCGAAGCCGCCTTTGATGACGATTTGCATGGCAGGGCTGGCGTGAAGTCGGTCCAGGTAAATCGTCTCGGCTATCGGCAACGGGAGAGCATTGAAGAGCCTGCGGAAGCCGGACGAAATGTTGTTTTGACGATTGATCTCGCCCTTCAGCGCGAAGCAGAAAAGGCGCTGCGCTCCAGCACCGAAGGACCTGACGCCCGCGCCGCAGTGGTCGTTATGAACGTCAACAATGGCGACATCCTCGCGATGGCGTCCAATCCGACCTATGATCCTAATGCGTTCGTCAGCGGTATGCGCACCGAGGAAATGCATCGTTTGAACGATGAACTGTTAAAGCCTCAACTCAATCGTCCGGTCCAAGGCGTTTATCCACCGGGCTCCATTTTCAAAATTATTTCCGGTTTGGCTGCCCTGGAAAATGGCCTTGATCCGAACCGGCTTTACCATGTGCAAGTGAATCCGGAGTTGCCCCCCAAGGGCTGCATTTATGTGGGCAACCGCAAGATCAAAGACACTGCTGATGCGGGAGATTATGACTTTCGCCGGGCCTTCGCAAAATCCAGCAACAGCTACTTTATCGACAGTGGA
>CBHTTJ010000155.1:0-14422 GCA_966095605.1 uncultured bacterium
TTTATCGCCGGGGAACTTTGGGAGAGTGGAACCGGTGAAATTTTATGGCAGCCGGCAGTTTGGGAGAGCCGGAAAGGTGAAATTCGGCTCCTCGACGTTTTCGAGAGATCAGATACTCCTCTCCCGGCCCTCCTCGCGCCTGTCGTCGCGAAGAGAGGAAGTTCTGCCGCCAGTCATTCGATCGCTCTCGTTGCTTTCAACCGTGTCCTCTATTTCCCTCAAAGTTTCTATTCCACTGAAAACGTGGAGGAGCCTGAAATTCCACGGCAGAGGCTTTTCAGGACGCTCTTTGTAGAAATCTTCAACCGGGGTACTCCCTGAAGTGCGGTTCGGCAAATGTTGTGGGCGCAAAAACGGGCGCGCCCGATTGTCGGGGTGGGGCCTAGTTAGTTTATGCTAAGGAAAATTACGACTTTATGACTACGAATTATTTTCAACCCACTGATGAGCAAGTTTCTGTGCGTGCTTACTACCTCTGGGAACGCGATGGACGTCCACAAAACCGCGATTGGGATTACTGGCTTCGCGCCAAGGAGGAGTTGATGTGCGAAAACTCCCGCGCTTCCAACCCGGCTCCGGCTTTAGGCGAATCCAAGAGCGCTCCGAAAAAGAAATCACGGGTGGCTGCCTTCGCCTGATCTGTATCAATCTCGAAAACCCGCTTCCGCATGGGAGCGGGTTTTCTATTTTTACTGAATCGCGGTTTTCAATCGATCGAAAACGGCGGTGGATGGGATTGCCGAAGCTTTTGTCTCTGGCTTTTCGAGAATCAGGACGGGGAAGTCAGCCGTGCTCCTCGGGCGCGCTCCATGGGACCCTTTCACCAGCGTCGCATCGAGAGGGATGACGTCCATCAACATGCGGAAACCGAGTTTCTTCTGCAGCAGCCGCCACAGAATCTTCAATTTTACCGCGGGTATTTTCGGATCGAGAAACAGTTCCACCGGATCGTAGCCGGGTTTGCGGTGAATATCGACGCAACGCGCGAAATCAGGAGCGCGAGCATCATCGAGCCAATAATAATAGGTAAACCACGCATCCTCTGCCGACACGGCAATCAGGTCTCCCGCGCGCGGATGATCGATGCCGGCGGCGATCTTTTCCGATTTGCCGAGAACGGCCTCAACGCCGGTTTCCTTTTCGACCAACGTCCGCACCGCATTTTCCAAACTGCGGTCGTTTAAATAAATATGGGCGACCTGGTGATCGGCAACGGCGAAAACCTTGCTTGCACCGTAATCGAGAAGTTCGAGTCCCAGTTCCTCCTTGATGGTGATCCAGCCTTTTTCGCGAAACAACCGATTCAAATGAATCGGCCGGTTCACCTCGGTGATGCCATATTCTGAAAGGAGGACGATTTGGACGCCGCGTTTTTGAAAAAAGGAAATTAAGTCCCCGACGATCTCGTCGATCTGTTGCAAATCTTTTGCGATCGCCGGATGTTTCGGGCCGAGTCGCTGGAGGTTATAATCCAGGTGCGGCAGGTAAACGAGATTCAGCGTGGGAGAAAACTTTTCCTCGATCCATTTTGCCGACGCCGCAATCCATCGCGATGCCGCATCGGCGCTGCCTTGCGGCGATTCCATGCCCGCGGCCGGCCCCCAAAACGTCGGGAAAGGAAATTCTCCAAGATCCTTTTTGATTTCCGTGCGAAGGGAATAAGGCCAGGCGTAGATATCAAAAAACTTCCGGCCATCGGCGGGATACATCGGGCGCGGAGTAATGGAATAATCCGCGCTCGAATACATGTTGTACCACCAAAACATCTTGGCGCAGGTGAATTCGGGATCCTTTTCGCGGAGGTCTTCCCAGATTTTTTTCGCTTCAACGAGATGGTTTGATTGTTTCCAGAACTGGACTTCGGCCAATTGGCGATGATACCAGCCATTGGCGACAATGCCGTGTTCGGAAGGAGTTTTGCCGGTGAGATAATTCGACTGCGCCGTGCAGGTAACCGCTGGAAAGGCCGGAACGACGTGATTTAAAGTGCCGCGTTTAACAAAAGCCGCGATCTTCGGCGTATGCGGGCCGATTAATGATTCCGTGAGACCAACGACATTGATGACTGCGGTGCGTCGCACGCAAACACCAATGGCACAGGACGTCAAAAAAAGCAGGAAGAATTACTCAATCACGCGCGGAAGCTGCGAATTGGCCCCAAAGATCGACTCGCCGAAAATGGGATTGGGAGACGAAGGTTTGCCCGGTAACGACAGAAAAAGCCGGGGCGCATTGGATGGAACGAGAGGATTCAGTTCGAAATTCCCTTTTTCCAGCTCCTCCAGCCAATTTTCGATCAAGAGCAACACGGCTTTCACGTCCAGATACTCGTGCTCAGTCGGATATTTCTGCAGATTGGTCCGCGCGAGCTTGAACAGGGCGGCGGAGGGTCGCAGACGGTTCTTTTGCAGATGAACAAAGGCGCCGGCCAGTTGGATGAGGCCTTTATAAAAGCTGTAGTTCGGTGACTTACGATCCGCCAGCCAGAGTTCCTCCAGCACATCGTGGGCTTCGAAGAAAAGCCCGAGATTAAAGCATTCGAAGTAGCCCAGGTAGTGGGGATCCACCCCTTGTCCGCGACAACCCATAATAAGGGCCGCGATCTTTTCGCTCTTCTTGCTCATTCATTTAACTTCGCACAGAAAAAAAATTCCTGCCAGCGGAGTAATCAAAGGAAGTGGAGAATCTCGGGAGATAATCCCGTGAAAAATTGACAAGCGAACGTCGCTTCGACCATCATCAGGCCAATGTCAAAGCCAGTGTTAGGCCGCGGTCTCGGGGCGCTTCTTGGCGGAGTTGCTTCCGCTGCCAAGGCCGCTGCGCCTGCTCCCGCCGCACCCGCACCGAATCCGTTTGCCGATACCCGGGATCGTGTTCAACGGGTCGCCGTGAGTTGCCTGCATCCGTGTCCCTTCCAACCACGTAAAGATTTCCCCCCGGAAGCACTGCGCGAACTGGCCGACTCCATCAAAGAGCAGGGCATTGTCCAGCCGCTTATTGTTCGCAAACGCGGAACGGAATTTGAAATCATCGCGGGCGAACGGCGCTGGCGCGCAGCGCAATTAGCCGGCCTGACTGAGTTGCCGGTGATCGTGCGGGAAGCCGATGACAAAACAGTTCTCGAACTGGCTCTGATCGAAAATCTCCAGCGTGAGAACTTAAATCCCATCGAAGAAGCGCTCGGTTATTCGCAATTGATTTCGCAGTTTCAACTCACGCAGGAAGAGGCTGCGGTTAAAGTCGGCAAAAGCCGCGTCGTTGTCGCCAATTCCTTGCGGCTTCTGAAACTGGCGCCGGAAATTCAGACGCATGTGCGGGAAGGCCGCGTTTCCGTCGGCCACGCCAAAGTGATTTTAGGATTGTCCACGGATGACCTGCAGAAACTTGCCGTCGAACGCGTCCTCAAAGGCAGTTTGAGTGTTCGACAAACGGAAGATTTGATTGCGGAACTTCAGAAAGTTTCTGCTTCCGGGAAGACCGCCAAGGCCGGCAATGCCGCCACTCGCGACCTGCACATTGTTGATCTGGAAAACAAAATCCAGGAACGTTTTGGAACCAAAGTGCAGCTCCGCTACCGGCAAGGCAAGGGAGCGTTGGAAATCAAGTTCTTCAATGATGACGACCTCGAACGGATTTTGAAGATTGCCGGAATCAACGTGGATTAAACCTTCCGGGTAATTTCAGTCTTAGAAAGAAATGAACACACCTGAACTTCGCGAACAGTGCGCCCGAAATTTATTGGCCGCCAACGATCGAGTTTCAAAAATGAGCGCGTTCGTCGGCCTGGATGGCTTTGTGGATGAAATTTTGCATGTCGTGGACAAGCGTTATGACGCCCACAAATTTGATCGCGTTCCGACGATCGCAAAATTTGCCGAACGCCTCGCCGGGGCGGCCGGAAAGAGCACGAACGTTGAGCTGGTGAACCAGATTACGAAGCTGGGTGGAAACGGGCCCATCATGGCCAATGCACTCGCAAGTTTTGGTTTAAAAGTCACGTACCTGGGCAATCTCGGTTACCCGACGATCCATCCGATTTTCAACGACTTCACGAAACGCGCTGAAGTTTATTCCATCGCAGAACCCGGGCATACCGATGCCCTGGAATTTGAAGATGGCAAGATCATGGTGGGTAAACACCAATCATTGAAGGACGTTAACTGGGAAAACATCCAGGCCCGGTTTGGTCGTGATCAATTCGTAAAGAAGTTTGGTTCAGCAGATCTCGTGGGCTTCGTCAATTGGACGATGCTTCCTTACATGAGCGACATCTGGGAAGCGCTGCAAAAAGAAATCTGTCCTTCCCTCACAGCGCCGCGTCGCAAAATTTTCTTCGACCTCGCCGATCCGGAAAAGCGCAAACCGGAGGATATTCGCCGCGCGATGGATTTGATTTCGAAATTCGAAAAATATTTCGACGTAATCCTCGGATTAAATGAGAAAGAGGCTTACGAAATCGGCAAGGTGCTCGGCTCGAGCCTGACGGCGCAAACTCCCGAATGCCTTTCGCAGTTGTCGCGGGAAATCTGGCGCCACATGAAGATTAATACGCTGGTCGTGCACCCGGTGCGATACGCACTCGCGGTGAGCGATGACAAAGTGGATCTTGTCACTGGACCAGTGGTGGAGAAGCCTTTGATTACGACCGGCGCAGGCGATCATTTCAATTCCGGGTTCTGCCTCGGGAAACTACTCGGCCTGAACAATGCCGAATCTGTTTTAACGGGGGTAACGACAAGTGGCTTTTACGTGCGCACGGCGCAGAGCCCGACGATTTCTCAACTCGCGGAGATGTTACGTTCCTGGCCGGCAAAATAATCCCTCATCCCACATGGTTCTAGACATTGTTAAATACGGCAATCCCGTGCTCCGCCAAAAAGGCGCGCGCATCGAAAAGATTACTCCTGAAATTACGCAATTGATTGGCGACATGTTCGACACGATGCGTGCTGCGCATGGCGTCGGCCTGGCGGCGCAACAAATTGGCAAAGCCCTTCAGTTGACCGTGATCGATGTTTCGGAAGTAACGGATCGCCCTTCCACCCTTGAACTGAACGGCCAGCCGGCAGATGTGAAATCTTTCATGCCGTTGGTTTTAATTAACCCCGAGGTCAAACCTTTTGGGAACGCCGCGAAAGGTCCGGAAGGTTGTTTAAGTTTTCCAGAACTTTACTCCGATGTTTCCCGCCCCGAATCCGTGGAGGTAAAGGCGTTGAATGCGAAAGGCGAACCCATTGAATTCAGCTGTGGGGGTCTCCTTTCACGCGCCGTCCAACACGAAGTAGATCATCTCAATGGCATTCTCTTCATCGACCGCATGGCTCAGGAAGATAAGGCGGGTTTGAAAGCAGATTTGGACGCGCTGCAACACAGGACAAAAGCGACCTTAAAAAAATAACTTTTGAGCGGCGGGGAATCGGCGCAGAGCGAAACTCAATCAAGGCCGGTAAACCCGGTGAAGCCTGATTCGGAGTTTGTGACTTCTTTTGGCGAAGCTGGAATTTTTGTGGAAGGAGCGCTTTCTTTTTCCTGACGGGATGAGGCTGTCGATTCCTCGCGCTGCTGGCCTGAGTAGAGTGATTGCGTAGTGACGGAAAGCTTTTCCAAAAGTGTCGCCAAATTCTTCCGCTCTGCTCGAGTCAGCCCGGAAATGGCCTGGAGCAGGTCCGCAGTATTTTTTTCAAAAGTCGCTTTAATTAGTTTGTCCCCTTCAGGAGTCAGGATCACAAGACAAACACGTCGATCGTGACTCTGCCATTGGCGTTGGACCAGGCCGCGTCGTTCCAAACGGTCAATGGCAATGGTGATGGATCCGCTGGTCAGCAACAGCTCTTTCCCGAGCGTATTTACCGGGAGACCGCCCTTCTGCAGAAGGAATGCGAGCACGGCAAAATCTGAAGTGCACATGTCCAATTCGAGAATGCTTTTAACGGCATGCATTTCAAGGGCCGTGAAAGCCTTGCGCAAAGCCAGCCAGATTTCGAAACCGGATGTATCTATTTCATTCAAAGGAAATGGATTTAAAAAATGTTTAAGTGACGGCTTTTTCGGATCAAGTCAATTAGGACGGCGACGGAACACAAAAATAAATTCTTCACCTTTTGGATTCGTCCCCGCATTTGGCCCCCAGGACTCTTCCACTTGTCCGTCGTGGTAATCAATCAGGCCAACGATGCCATAGTTGGCTGCTGTATATTCTCCTGCCCACTTCAAAATAAGTTGTTCCGACCGCTGCTGCACCAGCCATGAGAAATCAACTTTCATTAGCACGATGAATTCCGGCTTGGCGGTCTCGACCTCCTGAATCATTTCTCGCTGCATCTTCAAGGCGAACGGTTGTGGTTCCATTAATGGGTAGGTATAAATATAACCCGTGGCGGACCGCCGTTTGGAAAGAAAGTAGATTTCAGGTTCAGATCCCAACACAGCCACTTTATCATCAGCCGATGAATTCTCCTGAATGTAACGGGCCACCGCTTCCGTTTCCTGAAATGGATTGCCGCGATAAGTTGTTGCGTTCATCTGCGACGGGGACAAGAGGAAAAAATATTCACGATGCAAATAAACGGAATAACCGAGCGCGACGACAAAAAGGATCACCGGAATAGATTCGAACAGAATTTTAGGCGGAAAGAGCTTTCGAAATTGGCTGATAAATCCCCCCACGAGCAGGCAAAGCGCCGGCACGGTGAGAAGAAAATAATGTGGTCGAAAGAAAAAGCCGATGGATGTCCCCGCGAAGGAAAAAATCAAAAAGACCACCATCCAGATTGCTTGTGACCGACTGGTTTTCAGAACAAAAAGAAGATTTATCCCGATCAAAGCCAATACCCAATAGACCCACGTCAGTCGCAACACGTTGGAAAAGGACTGCAGGAAAATGTCGATGACTTGTTCAGTTGGAACGACCGTTGCGTATTCCCTGGCGTAATTAAATGTCCAAAACCAAAATTTTCCAAAGACTCCAGTTGACCAGAGCACCAGGCAGGTGAGAGCGAAAGGAACAGCACCGCCTGCCAGCAAAAGAGTGAGCGGCTTCAGCCAACTTTTCCAAGCCACCAGACCTTTCCGAATTGCCTGCCACAAGATGGTAAAAACGCCGAAACCAATAAAAACTATTCCTTGCTGTTTCATCAGGAAGGCCAGCCCGAGCAAGAGTCCGCTCCAGAAAAAACGTGAACCTGCCTTTGGTTCCTCAGACGTGAGGAGCACATACAATCCCGCGAGCGCAAAGAGTGCGACGAAATGGTTTGCGTGTCCTGCGTTGGCCAGGAAAGCAGGACTGATCGAAAGCAAGGCCATGCTCGCCGCTGCCACAAGGCCAGCGATAAAATCGAAGAGCCGCCGGCCAATTAAAAAAATCAGCACCACGGTTGCTCCGTTAACGAGAATCATGCCCAAATGAATTCCTCGTGCCGTTTCACCGAAGACGGCCATGAGGGCCGCATAGGCGGCGTATGTCCCCGGCAACTTCATGTTGTAAGCCAGTTTGTACGGCGGAACTCCATGGAGGATTAATTGTCCAGAATAGGCGTATTCTCCTTCATCACGTTCCAATGGCGCATCGGCAACGCGAATGCGAATCGCGGCCATGAAGAGAAGAACCAAAAATAAAATAATCCATGGCCACCAGATACGCTGAGAAGAATTTGGTTTAGTGGCCGCCATGTGTGGGGAAATGAAAACATAAGCAAGCCGTTGGAGTAAGAAAATTTATCTTCAGGTTCAGGCAGTGGAGGCTTCACGGGTGGCGGAACCCGGAACAACCGATTAATTTCCAAATACCACGCAGGCATTGTCGGAATTTTGATTGTTTTCCCTTAGACGTGGTGGTTCAGTTCTGCCCGGTCTTATGGAAGTAAAATATACAATTGCGGCAAGCGATGGGAAAACATATGGACCTGTGACCCTCGCAGAAATTCAAAGCTGGATTCGCGATGGTCGCGTAGCCGCGCAGACGCAGGTTTTGCGGAGCGACGTAAATTCATGGTTTCCTGCTTCGCAGTACCAGGAACTGAACTTAGCTGCCACTCCTACACCCCCGCCATTAACTCAATCGACGGGCTACGGCGGGTCGGCCGCCCCTTTCGAAGATCCAGCCCTCCTCGGGAAACTAAAGACCGGTGCCAACTGGTTTTATTGGATCGCCGGTATTTCGCTGTTTTACGGTCTGTCGGCGATCAACGGGGGCGCCGGAAGACGTTCACCGATTTTTGGGTTGGGCATGGTTCTCCATTGCGGAGACTTCGGGAAAGGAAACGAACTCCTGGCTTACGGTTGCATTTTTGTGCTGTGCGCCCTCTTTATCGTCTGCGGCATTCTTGGCAACAAACGACATCTCTGGGCCATGATTCTTGGCCTGACCGTTTACATCCTCGATACGCTCCTGTTGTTGCTGCCTCCGCAAAGCTGGTTTAGCGTTGCTTTTCACGCCTGGGCGCTTTTTGGAATTTTTTCTGGGCTCAAGGCGTGCATGGAATTAAAAAAACAGCCTCGTTCTTAAGATGAATATACAAATGGCAGTTCTGTGCGATGCGGCCACGGATTACAGCGGGAAGCTGAATATCCTCGGCACGTTCGACACAATTTTCTCAGGTCAGTTCCCCGCCGTTCACCCACAATGTTCTGTCGCTCTTCGCATCATTTTTAACAAAATGGAAGAAGGCAAGCACCAGCTGAAAATCAATTTTGTGGACGAAGACGGCAAGTCGATCATGCCCCCGATTGATGCGCCGCTGGATATTGTTGTCCCCGGCGACGCCACATTCATTTCGCGCAACCTGGTGATCAATATCCAGGGCCTGAAGTTCGAACGCCCGGGATTGTTTTCCATTGATGTCGCGCTGGATGGGCGTCATGAAGCGAGCATCCCGCTGGCCATCAAGCAGATGATGACGCCTCCGCAAAAAGTAGACTGAGGCGGATTTGATGATTCACGATTGGCGGCTGACGCACCGTTCGTAGACCGTAAGTCAAAATGTTCGGTGATTTTCCAGAACAGAAACAAGTGGTACAGCTGCTCCAACGCAGCCTGGAAAGAAATCGCGTCGCTCACGGGTATCTTTTCACGGGAAACGACATGGCCGAGTTGGAAGCCATGGCCCGAACTCTCGCGAAGGTATTGAACTGCCAGTCTCCACCGAAGCGCGGTGAAGGCGGACTTCCCCTCGATTGCTGTGACCAATGTCTCAGCTGCCGAAAAATTGATGAAAGCAATCATCCGGACATCCTTTGGCTCCGCGCCGAATCCAAGTCCCGGATCATCAGCGTCGATCAGATTCGCGAACTGATGCAGACGGTTAATCTCAAGCCAACGTTCGCTGAGTACAAGTTCGCTATCATTGCTGCCGCCGATCGGTTGAACATCGGCGCCGCCAATGCCTTTCTGAAAACTCTCGAAGAACCGCCGCCCAAGTCCATTTTGATCCTGCTTTCCACGGAACCGCAGAGAATTTTGGAGACGATTTTGTCGCGGTGTTTGCGTCTGACATTTGCCGGCGAACGAAAGGTCTCAGCGGATGAATTGTCCTGGCTCGGGTCTTTTGCCGAAGCGGCCGTGAATAGCCAGGGCGGTTTGCTGGCGCGGTATCGTCTCTTGAGCGTGATCATGAAAAAGCTTGGGGAGAAAAAAGAACAGATTGATACGCTCCTCGAGGAGCAATCGCCATTGGAAAAATACGACGATCTCGATCCCGGGATGCGCGAGAAGTTTGAGGACGAACTTTCTGCAGCCAAGGAAGCCGAGTATCGACGTCAACGCGCGGATCTCCTTCTCGGCTTGCAACATCTCCTGCGCGATATCTGGCTGCAAACCCTGGCCGTCGACGGCACGGTTTCGAACTTCCCGCAATTCACCGGTCTTTCGAAACAAATTGCGAGACGAATCTCTCCTGTCGAGGCTCGGCAAAACCTTGAAGTGCTGGAACAGACCCAACGTTTATTGAGCACGAATATTCAGGAAGCGCTCGCATTGGAAGTCGGGCTTTTGAAGTTGAAGCTTTGAACGCGGCTGCAATTTAATGAGTAGTGGACGGCTCTTGCAAAACGGATAACTTTTCCCCCGCGATGACCAATCCACGCCAGAACCCGCCCGCGGATGTTTTCTGGCAGAAGTTATTGGTGATCGTCGCCGGAGTTTTTCTCGCCCTTTGCCTTCTTAAGTTTGGCAATCCGGTCATTTTCGAAGAGAAGATCCTGGCACCACAGGATATCTACGAATTTCTTTATTCCGCGTGGCCGATTCAATGGGGTTATGTCGCTTTCGGACTTTTGTTCGCCGCTGCTATTCCTGCTGTCACTTGGAAACGCCCATCGGCTCCGTTGTGGATCTTTGCCGCATTGTTCCTCTGGATCAGTTGGCAATTTGTTTCGGCGACGCACACCGTCGACTCCAGGCTGACTTCGGCGACCCTTCGTCATTTCTCCGTCTGCGTCGGTTGTTTCTTTGTCGGGTTTTGGGCTTTGAGCGGCGTTGCGGACAAGAAATGGCTCTGGATCGGTTTACTGGCTGGTTTCCTGATCATGTTGAAGGCCGGTTTTGAACAACATTTCGGAGGACTGGAACGGACGCGACGTTATTTCGAACTTTACGTAGCCCCAAAGATGACCAACGTCCCGCCTGAATACCTTGGGAAGATTACAAGCACGCGAATCTTTGGAACGCTGTTTTATCCAAACTCCCTCGCGGGGGCGATTCTTTTGGCGTTGCCGGTTCTGATGGTATTTCTGGGAACCATCATTCCTTCTCGATTGAGACGATTGGCAACGATCATTTTAGCCGCAGTCTCTTTAGCGGCCCTGTTCTGGTCCGGTTCCAAAGCAGGATGGTTGTTGTTCGTCCTGATGACAACTCTGTGGGTACTGCACCTCCAAATCAGCTCACGGATCAAACTATATATTGTGGTTGTTCTAGTTGCCGGGGGGGTTGCAGGGTTCGGTCTAAAATATTCGGGCTTTTTCAAAAAGGGCGCGACAAGTGTGGTTGCCCGAACGGATTATTGGCGGGCAGCGCTCCAGATAGTTAAGGAATCACCCATTTTCGGCTCCGGTCCCGGGACCTTCATGATTCCCTACGCTCGTTTGAAAGCGCCCGATGCCGAAATGACGCGGCTTTGCCATAATGATTACCTTCAACAAGCCAGCGACTCCGGGATCATCGGGTTTCTAGCGTATTTGCTCTTCGTCGGAGGGACGTTATTTTTCCTTTATCGTCACATTTCATTGAAAAATGATGGAAATAGCCAAAAAACCAGCGAAAGCACCCTCAATTTCGCTCTTTGGCTGGGACTTTTCACTTTGGCTTTGCACAGTTTTGCCGAGTTTCATCTTTACATTGCCGGGTTGGCCTGGCCGTTTTTTCTCTTGTTAGGCCTTCTTTGCGGCTCGGGAAATCCCATCGACAAAACGAAACCGGTTGCTAAAGTCGCCGCCCAATGAAGGTGCTCTTCTTAAACGGCCCCAATTTGAATCTTCTCGGCACACGTGAGCCGGAAGTCTATGGCCGAACGACTTTAGCAGACATCGAAGCCAGCGTCCGCGCCCGCGCCAAGCAATTAAACGTCGAAATCGACTTCCGCCAGTCCAATCTGGAAGGAGAGTTGGTCTCTTGGATTCAACAAGCCAAAGGTCAAGCGGACGTCATCGTCATTAACGCCGCGGCCTATACGCATACGAGCGTCGCTCTGCGCGATGCGATCTCGGCCGTAGGTATCCCAACCATCGAAATTCACCTCTCAAACATCCATGCCCGGGAGGAATTTCGCCACAAATCGCTGATGGCAGCCGTGTGCAAAGGGCAGATCTCTGGGTTCGGCGCAAATTCGTATATTTTGGCCCTGGAAGCGAGCGTTAGCGTTAAAGGTAAATAAATTTTAGGTGGAAATACGCAAAAACCTGATCCTTTCTAAGGGCCGTTTTCTCTCTTGACTCCGAAAAAGGGCGTGATTAGTGTCGCTCGCAATTGAAACCTATAGCGTTAAAGCAGTTTAAATCGGCCAGCTGCTTCCTTCTTTAACTCAACCAAGAATTTCAGGAGCTTTTTGTGGATTTAAAAGATATCAAAGCGATCATCGACTTGATGAAAAAGAACTCGCTCTCCGAGTTCGAGCTGGAAAAACAAGACTTTAAAATCAAATTGAAGCGGTCGGGAACCGGAAACGGTGGTTCGGAAGAATCTCCGGTCGTTTACAGTATGGCACCCCAACAGGTTGTGGTGTCCTCTTCGGGCCCGGCGGCGGCTCTTCCCGTTGGTTCGGCCAGCACTCCCGGCGGGACGGACATCAAATCTCCCATGATCGGGACCTTTTACCGCGCTCCATCCCCCGAATCGGCCAACTACGTCGAAGTCGGTTCGGAAGTCGGTCCCGAGACGGTCGTCTGCATTATCGAGGCAATGAAAGTCATGAACGAAATCAAGGCGGAAGTCCGCGGCGTGATCACGAAAGTCCATGTTGATAATGCCAAACCCGTCGAATTCGGTCAGCCGTTGTTCGAAATCCGTCCCCTTTAAGCCATTTTTTCCTAAGTCCGCTTAAAACATTTTAACCATGTTTGAAAAAATTCTCGTTGCGAACCGAGGGGAAATCGCCGTCCGCATCATTCGCGCCTGTAAGGAATTGAATATCAAGACGGTCGCCGTCTATTCCGAGGCGGATGCCAACTCCATGCACGTGCAGATGGCTGACGAAGCGATCTGCGTCGGCAAAGCTCCCAGTTCGGAGAGCTATTTGCGGATCGACCGCATCATCAGCGCCGCGGAAATCGCCGACGTCGATGCGATTCATCCGGGCTACGGATTCCTGTCCGAAAATGCTCATTTCGCGGAAGTTTGCGAAAGCTGCAACATTCGCTTCATCGGACCAAGTTCCCGGGCAATGAACGCCCTGGAAGACAAAGCTGTTAGTCGTGCGCTGGCCAAAAAGGCAGGCGTACCGACTCCTCCGGGTTCTGAGGGAACGGTCGAGAACGAACAAATCGCGCTCGCGACGGCGAAGAAGATCGGTTACCCGGTCATGATCAAAGCCGTGGCTGGTGGCGGCGGACGCGGCATGCGTGTCGCGCACAACGATGTTTCTTTGGTGAAGGGTTACCACACCGCCCGCAGTGAAGCGGAAAAATCTTTCGGTAACTCAGAAGTTTACATCGAAAAGTTCATCGAGAACCCGCATCACATCGAATTCCAGATTCTCGGCGATAACAAGGGCAACATTATCCATCTGGGCGAACGCGATTGCTCCATTCAACGACGCAATCAAAAGGTCATCGAAGAAACACCTTCGCCGCTCATCGAGAATAAATACCCAAAGCTCCGCAAGGAAATGGGCAAGGCTGCCGTTCGTATTGCGGAAATTGCGAATTATACCAACGCCGGCACGGTGGAATTCATCGTCGACGACCACGGCAAGTTCTACTTCCTCGAAGTGAACAAGCGTATCCAGGTCGAACATCCGATCACCGAAGAAGTGACAGGCGTGGACCTGGTCAAGATGCAGATTGCGATTGCGATGGGCGAACCGCTCAAGCTTTCGCAAGGCGACATCCACTTCCGCGGTCATTCCATCGAATGCCGTATCAATGCCGAAGATCCTTTCGACGATTTCCGTCCGAGCCCGGGCCGCATCGAAATGTATTATGCTCCGGGCGGTCGTGGGGTGCGTGTCGATAGCCATGCGTATGCCGGCTACACGATTCCGCCGCACTACGACTCCATGATTGGCAAGCTGATCACCTGGGGCAAAGATCGACGCGAAGCGATGGATAAGATGAATCGCGCGCTCAGCGAATACATGCTGACAGGCGTGAAATCGACCATCGCCTTCGAACAGGCGATCCTGCAGGACCCGAATTTCCGTCGCGGCAATTACTCCACCAACTTCATCGAACACCTGCTCGGCAGTGCCCGACGGGAGTTGATTGAAGAGAAGGCCTAAGGCCTGGCGCGGAGGCTGCCCCAACGCATGAAACCTCTCGCCGATTGTCGCCTCTACACGTTTGTCGACACCGCCTATCTCCGCGGAAGGAAACCGGCGGATGTCGCACGACAACTCTGCGAGGGTGGTTCCGACCTGATTCAACTCCGCGCAAAGAATTCTTCCAGTGACGAAATCCGTCGGATGGCGGAAGAGATTCTGCCGGTGACTCGAGCTGCGGGTGTTTATCTCGTCATCAACGACGACCTCAAAGTTGCCCGGGAAGTCGGAGCCGACATTTGTCACCTTGGCCAGGAAGACTTCTTCGATGCCGGGCACACCCATATTTCCCAGTTGGACAAAGGATCTCTAAAGATCGGTCTTTCCACCCATGCTCCCGTCCAGGCCGAGCGAGCGATTGCGGCCGGAGCAGATTACGTGGCAATCGGCCCGATTTACGCTACCGGCACCAAGCCAACCGCCAAACCCGTTACCTTGGAATACGTTCGATGGGC
>CBHTTJ010000156.1:0-14233 GCA_966095605.1 uncultured bacterium
AAACGCTTAGAAAAAGCTCGGATACTCCTCTCGTACGCCCTCTCTTCGCGCTTCGCTACGAAGAGGGAGTCCGTCACCGGTTGTTCGACACTTCTTTGGCGTTCTCAATGCCATTCGGCTCCCGCCTTCCGAGGACAACCTGTTCCACTAGCGAGAAATCATGCTGCTCTTCATAAGTCCCTGATTCACAGTCGTGTAAAAAAGTCTGTACTCGTACAGACGGAAATTTCAGCCTGAAATTCTCGTCTGTACGAGTACAGACCGTTTTTTCAGGCTGGATTTCCGGTCTGTACGCGTACAGAAAGTTTTTCCAGCCTGGAATTTCGGTCTGTACCCGTACAGACGGAATTTCCAGCCTGTAAATCACGTCTGTACCGGTACAGACCATTTTTCCAGCCTCACACTGGCGTCCGTACTCGTACAGATCAGATTTTCAGCCTGAAATTTCCGTCTGTACGGGTACGGACACTTTTTTCAACGTAGATAAATGCAAGTTTATCGCCGGTTTTTGAACTTTCGATCGCCTTTTCGGGCCAAAAAAGTCTTTCCCAGCGGATTGGTACCGTTAAAGTGGCCGACGAGTCTTCAAAGGACAGTAAGATGAAACCAATCAACGTCAGTTCCACCGTCGCACTCCTCGCCCTCGCGGCAGGTTGCGCTTCTGATCCCAACCGTATTGGAATCACCAATCAAAGACATCCCGGACCGGCAATCGGACGGAATGTTGGCGCGGCGGTGGGTGGAGTGGCTGGAAATGCCGCCGGCCTGGCGGTTGGACTCGGAGAAGGCGCTGTGATCGGTGCTACGGCTCCGTTCGACAACAAGACGACGATCGTTCGTCGCTGGCGAACTGTTGAAACCTCCGATGGCCGTGTGATTCAGGTCCCGGAAGATGTGGTGGTTGATTCGAACGGCCAGGTGATCGGCAGCGTTAAAAAGTAGTTCGCATTCTCTTCTTTTGAGCCGCAAATCCCTTTGCTAACCTCTCGCGCGTACGTATGAGCTTTTACGATAAATTGAAGTTTAACTCCGAAGGTCTGATCCCTGCGATTATCCAGGAAGCATCGACTGGCCGGGTGCTGATGATGGCCTGGATGAACCGTGCTTCGCTCGAAAGCACCATCGCCACCGGCAAGACGCATTTCTGGAGCCGCTCACGCCAGAAATATTGGATGAAAGGCGAGGAGAGTGGTCATACCCAGACCGTGAAAGACCTCGCATTCGACTGTGACGGCGACACGTTGCTGATCCAGGTGGAACAGATCGGGGCGGCGTGTCACGAGGGATATAAATCCTGCTTCTTCCGTTCCGAACAGAACAAGGGCGCGGAGTTCAAAATTACGGAACCGCAGTTGCAGCGCCCGGAAGATATTTACAAGAAGAAGGCGTGATTTCAGCAGAGAGGGCCGCAGATGGTCGGAGATCGTCTGTCACCGTTCGTTTGCTTTCTTCCAATCCGTCTTGGTTGCCCGGATTTGCGTTACGCATAAACCTCGCTAGTCTTTGTTCATGGACGATCCACTGTTGTTCGGTACGCCCGAATATTGGGTGATGCTGGCCATTATAGCCTTCGGTCGCGGGATGGATTTTCTCAGCACGTGGGTGGCGACACCAACGCTGGCCCTGGAAGGCAATCCCATTGCGAAACGGCTCGGCTGGAAAATGGGCGCCTTTGTCAACCTCGTGCTTTGCTTCACTTTCGCCATGTGGCCGATGACGACCATTATTGTCAGCACGACCAGCATCCTGGTGGCGGCGCGGAATCTGCAACAGGCGTGGCTGATGCGAACGCTCGGCGAGGAAGGCTATCGGACGTGGTTTGTTCAGCGACTCGTGGAAGCAAACCTCCCTTTTTACATTTTATCATTGTTAGGACAAACGGCCTTGATTGGTTTGGTCGGCGGCGCATTGGTTTATTTCAGCCAATTCACGGAAATGAGTCCCACCGTGAGCACAAACGTTTTAATTATCCCTTTTTCCATCGGCGTGGGGATCGTCGGTTATGCCGGAACGGTTCTGTTTTACACCTTACTTTCAGTGTGGCGCATCCGGCGGTCGATGAGTTAAATTCTGCCCTCGCATGTATCATCCGACGCCATCTGACTTTCTGCGACTCGCGCAGCAGGGTAATTTGATTCCGGTCACGCGCACGATTTTGGCCGACTTTGAAACACCGCTTTCGGCCTATCGCAAAATCCGTGGGCAGGGCGAATCGTTTCTTTTTGAATCTGTGGAAGGTGGCGAACACCTTGGACGTTATTCCTTCGTCGGCTGTAATCCGCGAGCGATCATCAGACAAACGGGCAATCGCGTCGAAGTCATTGAAAATGGAAAGGTCATCGAGAAGTTTGCCGTTTCGCGCGAGCCGTCCTGCGACAAATGCGTTAAGGATGGCTTGGAAGTGGTGGAAGAGGTAATGAAGAAATTCAAGGCGGTGTCGTTGCCGGGGTTGCCACGTTTTACCGGGGGCGCGGTGGGTTTCATTGGTTACGAATTTATTCACGACGTTGAACCGGTCGTGCCGCGGCCGGCCTGTGATGAACTCAAAACGCCAACGATGTATTTCCTCGTGGCGGATGAGTTGCTGATTTTCGATCGCGTAAAGCAGACCATAACGATTTTGGTCAATGCGATTGTTGATGGTAAGACCCGGCCAGAAGATGCTTATGAAGATGCAGTGGCCGAGGTTGAACGGATTGTTTCATTATTGGAACAGCCGACGGAGCACATTCCGGTAAGTGTGCCTGCAGAAATTCCGGACATGCCGTTCGAATCCAACGTCACCAAGGAAAAATTTTTCGAGAACGTCCAGAAATCCAAACAATACATCAACGCGGGCGACATTATTCAAATCGTCGGCTCCCAGCGTTTTTCCGCACCGGTGAAGGCGTCGCCCCTCGATATTTATCGTGCGGCACGGAACATTAATCCATCGCCATACATGTTTTTGTTGGAATTGGAAGGCTTCGCGCTTGTCGGTGCTTCCCCGGAAATCCATGTCCGCTGCGAAGATAATGTCGTGGAAATCCGTCCGATCGCAGGAACACGCCGCCGTGGGGTGACCGCAGAGGAGGATGTTGCCCTGGAGAAAGAACTTTTGGCTGATCCCAAGGAACGCGCGGAGCATGTGATGCTGGTAGATCTGGCTCGCAACGACCTTGGCCGGGTCTGCGATTACGGCAGCGTGCAGGTGAAAGACCTGATGATTATCGAGCGCTACAGTCATGTGATGCACATTGTTTCCCAGGTTGAAGGAAAACTTTCGGCGGAGAAAAGCCCTTACGATTTGATGCGTGCGACGTTTCCGGCTGGAACATTAAGCGGCGCCCCGAAGATCCGGGCGATGCAGATTATTTCCGAACTCGAACAAACGACGCGCGGGCCCTACGGCGGTTGCGTAGGTTATTTTTCATTCAATGGGAATCTCGACTGCTGCATCACCATCCGCACGGCTTTGATCAAGGATGGAAAGGCTTATGTTCAGGCCGGTGGCGGCTGGGTGAATGATTCCACCCCGGAAGCGGAGTTTCAGGAAACCGTCAATAAATCCAAAGCGATGCGCAAAGCGATCTCGATGGCGGAGAACTTTTCTGTTCAGGACTAGGCTTTACGGCTAGGAGCAGCCCCTGAGGATTGAGTCAGAGGAAGCCGCCCGAATTGGCATCAAGGGCACGCGGAATCGCGGCTTTACTCGGATTTTTTTTCCCATAGACTTTCGTAAATGGTTTCACTCGAGTCCAGCAAGCTATTCCAGAATCTGTCTCCGACAGAGCTGGAAAAAGTGCGGCAGGCAGCTCGTGAACTGACGTTTGGTCCTGGTGAGGTGATTTTTAAAGAAGGGGATGCCGGTGATGGTCTTTACGTTGTAAAAGACGGGTTGGTCCAAATTTCCGCCAACGTCAGTCAAAACGAGCGCCGCGTCCTGTCGCGCGTTGCTCCTGGAGACATTTTTGGGGAAATGGCCATCATTGATAAAGCCCCTCGTTCCGCAACCGCCAGTGCGGAGATTGCGACACAGGTTTATTTCATTCCCAGCGCTGACTTCCTCAAAATGCTGGAACAGGTGCCGATCCTCGCGCTCATCCTATTGCGCGATGTGAGCCGTCGTTTACGTGAATTCAATCAATACTACGTTCAGGAAGTATTGCAGGCGGAACGATTCACTCTGGTTGGTCGGTTCGCCGGCGCCATTGTCCACGATTTAAAAAACCCGCTGAACATCATTGGATTGTCAGCTGATCTGGCGGCGATGGAAAAATCCACGCCCGAATCCCGGTTGGCCGCCAAGAACCGCATCCGCCGCCAGGTGGAACGGATCAGCAACATGGTGAATGAATTGCTGGAATTCACGCGCGGTTCGCAAATTTCGTTTGTTCATCCTTCGGCCGATTACAGTGCTTTCATCCGACAGGTGATTGAGGAAATTAAAGTCGAGTTATCGATTAAGTCCGTCGACATCGTTCTCGCCAATGAACCTCCACCGGTAAAGGTGCAGCTGAACGCACAGCGTCTTTCCCGCGTATTCCACAACTTGATGCACAACGCCAGCGATGCGATGGGGACAACCGGCGGCACGATTCGATTGCGCTTCAGTGTGGCCAATTGTGAAGTAACGACGGAAATTGAAGACACCGGTCCAGGCATTCCGCCTGAGATGATGGGGCGATTATTCCTGGCTTTTGCGACCTACGGCAAAGCACATGGCACTGGATTAGGTCTATCCATTTGCAAAAAGATCGTAGAAGACCACAAGGGTAAGATTTTCGCGCGTAATCTTGAAGGTGGCGGCGCGGTATTTGGGTTTACGTTACCGATCACTCCGGAGTAATCGGAGACTGGGGCACCAAGGGTTTTCGGGCCTTCCTCTACTTCAAATTTGAAATTTCCAATTCGCTGTGAGTTGGCCATTATTCCTGCGCCGAAATTTTGTCATGAACCGAATTCGCCTGCTCCCCGAGCACGTCGCCAATCAAATCGCCGCTGGCGAAGTGGTGGAACGGCCTGCCAGCGTGGTAAAGGAACTGGTGGAGAATTCTCTCGATGCTCAGGCGACACGCATCACCGTGGAAATCCAAGCGGGAGGACGGAGTTTAATCCGGATAACGGACGATGGGTTTGGCATGAGCAAAGACGACGCGTTGCTTTGCCTGGAACGCCACGCCACCAGTAAAATTCAACGAGCGGAAGATCTCAGCGCGATCGCCACGATGGGTTTTCGTGGAGAAGCATTGCCGAGTATCGCCAGCGTCAGCCGGTTTACCCTGACAACGCGCGAGCGAGAAAATCCCGAGCCCGATGGAACACAAGTGGTCATCAACGGCGGAAAGATTATTGAAGTCAAAGCAGCGGGAAGCGCGCCCGGAACGTCGATGGAAGTGCGCCAATTATTTTTTAATCTTCCGGCCCGTCGAAAATTCTTACGGAGTGAAGAAACGGAATCTTCGCACATTCAGCATTACCTCACACTTGCTGCGCTCGCGCATCCGGGGGTGGCGTTCACATTTCTAAAAGATGGCCGCGTGGTTTGGCAATTGCCGTCGGCAAAGGTTGATACCGTCGAAACAAGATTATCTGCCATTCGCGAACGCCTCCGCACGCTGTTGGGTGAAGTAAAACTTCTTAATATTGATTTTTCCGGTGAACTTCCTCCACTGCCAGAGGAACCGACGGCTTTGGCATTACGAATCTGGGGATTCATTGGAGCGCCAGGGGTCTCGCGGGCGACGCGGGAAGATCAGCACATTTTTGTGAATCGTCGACCCGTGGAAAACCGTGGGTTGAATTTCGCTTTGCTGGAGGGCTATCACACTGCGTTGATGAAGGGGCGTTACCCTGTGTGTTGCCTCTTTCTTGAAGTGGACCCATCGGAGGTGGACGTAAATATTCATCCGGCAAAACGCGAAGTGAAGTTTCATCGGGAAAGAGCCATTCGCGAATTTGTGGCGGACGCGGTCCGGAACACGTTGTTGACGTTTCATTCCCAAACCGAAAGGCCGAAGCTTCCTGAGTCTTCGCCGATGGAAATTAGCGTCGAAGAAAAAAACCGTTTCGTTGCGCCGCCAGTGCTGGAACTGGTTTCGCCACCAACGCCAGCGCCAGTTCCTGAAACGATTGAGCTGCCGAATTTTCCCGCTGTTTCCAAACCGGTGGCAAATTGGCCCCCGCCAACTCCTTTGGCTAAGCCGGGATTATCCATTAGTCAGCCGGAAATTCCTGCATCCGAACCGATTGTCTCCAGTATCAAAGCCCGTAGTGGAGAACCTGTGCCGTTGTTGCACGTTCCCCTTCGAATTGTAGGGGTGATCGGAAAATTGTACGTCGTCCTGGAATCGGATCGCGGTCTGGTCCTATTGGATCAACATGCAGCGCACGAACGGATTCTTTTTGAGCAAATGGTGAATCGATTGGAGGAAGACCAAGCGGCCGCCTCGCAACGATTGTTGTTACCGGAGACGGTCGAACTCTCGCCTCGCGACGCCCATTTTGTTCGTGAAAATCTGGAAACCCTCACACGCCTTGGCGTTGGACTGAGTGAATTTGGGGAAAAGACATTCCTGCTCGATGCGCTACCACCGTTCGTAAAAGCAACAGAGCCGCGCCGATTTGTTTTAGAATTAATTGATGAATTGAAGGCAGCGGGGCAAACCGTAAACACCGTTCGTCTGGGTGAACACGTCATCGCGAAAACGGTATGCCGCCATGCCATTAAAGCCAACGACCCGCTCGCTGGGCCAGAACTGGAAAACCTCGTTAACGATTTACGTCATTGCGCCATGCCCTATACCTGCCCACATGGTCGCCCTACCTTGATCGAAATGAATTTCCGCGAGTTGGAAAAAAAATTCGGCAGAACGGTTTAACCGATCTGCCGATTGGTGATTAGATTGTCAGCTTAAGCTGTCGCGGCAGGCGCCGGAACATCTTCTACCTGTGCATTCTGGATGAGAAAGTCGACGACTTTTTCGCTCAGGATCTCTTCATTGACGCGACCCATGCCGTTGTTTTTCTCCAGTTCCTTGACCAGCTTATCCAAAGGCATCTGGTATTGCGTCGACAAATATTGCAAGCGCTGGAACATGTCCTGGTCTTCCACACGAATGCCTTCCTTGGCCGCAATCTTGTGGAAAATGAAGCTCGCCTTCACGCGGTTCTTCGCTGTTTCGTTGGCGTTTGCGTAAATTTTGTCTTTGTTCTCATCCAGCATTTCCTTGGGAATGCCGCGCTGAGTATTGCTCTGCACGATTTCGTAAACAATTGTGCGTGTTTCCTGTTCCACAGCGGAAGCGGGAAGATCGCATTGAACTTTGTCGAGGAGAGCTTTGACCGCCTGGTCTCGCATCGCGCCCTTTTGCTTCATGTTGACGTCGTTTTGCAGGTCTTGACGAACCGCTTCACGCAATTTATCGAGCGTGTCGAGGCCGTACGCCTTGGCGAGATCGTCATTCATCTCCGGCAAAATCTTTTCCTTCACTTCCACGACTTCCACCTCAAACGTGCCTTTTTTGCCGGCAAGCTGTGGCGTGACGAAATCGGCCGGGAAGTCAACATTCACCGTGCGCTTGTCTCCGGCTTTGGCACCGTTCAATTGTTCGGTGAAACCCGGGATGAAAGAATCTTTATGGGACTCAACCCAGAAACCTTCTTTTTGCGTCAGGCCGCGAGCAGTGGGTGCAAAATCCGTTAAAGGCTTTCCGTCGCTGGTGCCTTTATAATTGATTACCGCAAAATCGCCCTCGCGGAGTTCACGTTGCACTGTTTCGTGCTTGGTCTGACGCTCACGCAACATGGTCATTGCCTTATTGACGTCGGCGTCGGTAACGATCGCCGGCTCGCGCTTCACCGGGATTCCCTTGTATTCCGGAAGATCGAACTCAGGGGTCGTCTCAACCGTCACGATAAATTGATAATTCTGGCCGCGTTCGAAGACCACTTCTTCCATGTCTTCAAATTTAACCACGCCAATCTTCTTTTCCTTCAAAGCGGCATTGTAGTTCTCGCGGGTCAACCGGGTTTTGGTTTCTTCGCGGATGTCGCGTTCGAAACGCTTCAGAACCATGTCGCGAGGCGCTTTGCCGGGACGAAAGCCCGGGAGGCTGACTTCTTTTTGATATTGCTTGGTGGTTTCGTCGAAAGTGGCATCGACTTTGGCAGCTTCGACTTCGATGCGAAGCATCTTCTTGCACGGACCGAGATTCTCAACCGTAACGTTCACAACAAACCTTTCATATTAGGCACGCGAAAACCGCGAGCGAGTTGGAGAAGCTAGATTTCGCGCAAGGCCGCGTCAAGCTTGTAGCAAAGGCATTTTGAGCCTAACGGGGGCTTCGGTAATTGCCCGACCGTCGGCTTTTTCCGTGGTTGGTAGTGGCTGCACCGGCAGCTTCGTTAATTTGGCCAACAACATGGATCCGATTTGTAATGACCACAACGCCAGGAATTTCCTGCAATTTCTGCGAAATCAAACGTTTTTGTTCGTCGTTCAAGACCGTTCCTTGTGCCGTGATGATCACGGCGGGTTTTTCGACTGCGGATGCTTGTGGAACGGACGGTGGTGCCGGGGGAAGAGCGGTGTTTGGCTGTAGATTGTTGGTTTGGATCACCGAAACACCTTGAACCGGAGCGACTGCATTGCTCGGTTCGTTATTTTGCGCTATCAGTGCTACTGCTGAAAGAAAAGCCACTAACAAAAACATTCGATTCATTCACACCTCCAGACACTAAGCTTCACCTTACAAACCAGCGGCGCAACGCGGGTTTCGAATGAAAATCGGCTAGGAAAATCCAATTTCGCTTGCAATTGGCGCCAATCTGAAAAAAGTCTGCGGCATGTCGCTTAAACCGTCCCTGAACTGGTTGCTCGTTTTCGTGCCTGTCACGCTGGTGCTGCATTTTGTCCCGTCCCTGAAGAATGACACGGCGATTTTTATCTGCTCAGCCCTGGCGATTATTCCGCTGGCGGGTTGGATGGGACGGGCCACGGAAGCGCTCTCTGAGGAACTCGGCGAGGGCGTCGGCGGTTTCCTGAATGCCGCGTTTGGCAATGCCGCTGAATTGATTATTGCTTTGCTCGCTCTTTCCAAAGGATTGGTTGGGGTCGTAAAAGCCTCCATTACCGGCTCGATTATCGGCAATTTACTGCTGGTGCTCGGCGCTTCCATCTTCGCCGGAGGGCTGAAGTTTAAAGAACAACGATTCAATAAAACCGCTGTACGCACGTCATCCACGTCACTGATGCTCGCCGCGATCGGCCTGCTGATCCCGGCGGTCTTTCACCATGCTTCGGACATGGGATCGCATTGGAACCCCGAATCGGGCCAAAAGCTTTCGCTGGCCATTGCCATTGTTTTGTTTGTGACCTACGGGTGCGGATTACTGTTCACCCTGAAGACTCACAAGCAATTGTTTAGCAGCGGAGCAACAGAAACTCCCGAGCACGAAGCATCCTTAGGATGGTCACGGAAGAAATCCATTGGCGTGCTGCTTGGAGCGACCGTGCTGGTTGCCATTATGTCGGAATTTCTCGTGGGGAGCGTGGAAGCGGCGCGTGAAAAATTCGGATTCAGCGAAATGTTCGTTGGCGTGATCGTGGTGGCGATTGTTGGGAATGCGGCCGAACATTCCACCGCTGTTCTCATGGCAATGAAAAATAAAATGGATTTAGCGATCGGTATCGCGGTCGGTTCGAGCCTGCAAATTGCGTTATTCGTCGCGCCGGTATTGGTGTTTGTTTCGTACCTTTTCGGGCATCCGATGAACCTGGAGTTCTCCATGCCGGAAGTGGTAGCTGTCATTGTTACCGTGATTGTCGCCGGTCAGATCAGTGGGGATGGAGAGAGTAACTGGCTCGAAGGCATCCAATTACTTTCCCTTTATTTGATCCTTGGGGTGTTATTCTACTTCCTGCCCCATACCGCCTCCCATTAAACGGACACTGAGAATAGTAAAACAGGTGCGAAGATTATTTGCTCTTCCGCACCTGTTCTTTTTTTTCTTCGAAATCGCTTTGTATTTTCTTACGCTCGTCTGCCAATTGCTGGCGCAGTTTATCTGCCTCCTCGACATCGCCGTTTTGGATCGCTTTCTCGATTTCCGCTTTCAGTCCGATTTCACGCTGCGCAATTTTTGCCGCGCACTGCGACTCCAGATCAGCAATCTGTGCTTTTTGCTCCGCGTTCAACTTCACGGTCGGAGACGTTTTGTTCAGGCGCTCCATGGCTAACTCGTAAGCGGACTTCATAAATTTAGTTTGTTACCTCTTTCTTTTTCGGCCAAATCAAAACGACTCCCATTAACAATAATCCACTGATCACGGCTGCCACGCTGATGTGAAAAGCCTTCCTCGACGGTTCAAAATGAAACACGACCTTGTGCTGCCCGGGCTGCAAAGCAACACCGCGCATAATGTAATTAACGCGGAGAATCTCCACGGCCTGTCCATCGACCGTGGCGTGCCAATCAGGATGAACGCGATCATTAAAAAGCAGGATGCACGGCATCGTTGCATTGGCATTCAGTGCGATTTTCTTCGGAGTGTAGGACTCAAATACAACCGTTCCTGCGTCGTTCGTAGCACTCGCAGAAGGGGTTGGCAGAGTGGTCGATCCTTTTTCCAAAACAACTTTGGAAAATGGATCAAATTTTGGATCAACCAATGTGTTCAATACGTCATCCGAGTTGGTCGCAATCTGCCAATCCCCGTAAAGTTTTGCCCGCGGCAACGCGCCGGTAAATTCTATCAACGCATATTCTCCATTTGGGTTGGGCATCATCGTCAGGTCTTCGAGTTTTTCAGGGCGATCGACTCCTGGCTTAGGGACAATCCCAAACGCTGTATGGACCCTGAAACGGTTTTTCCCGGGATCCAGCTGCTGATTCAGCATGGGCACAACCTGGCTCAGTCCGAGAATGAAACGCGTGTTGGTCAATTGCCATTGTCGAACCAGGCGTTCTGCATTGGCTCCCATCGTGCGACGATAGATCATGGCGTCGGAGGATGAACGCGGATCTTGAATGACGTCGAGTGATTGAATGTTATGGTACTGGAACAGTTGTTGGAGGAGTTCGATGTTGTAGAGCTGGCTCAGCATCTGCATCTGTGGCATCTGGAATGGCATCATGATGACACGATGCTCAAACGCATGATCTTTCAGGGTGTCGAGAATCGGATTGCTTTCGTATTTCTGCTTTGCATCCCAATAAATAATCCATGGTTTGTCGGCGCGGCCAAGATCGACCGCCAAGAAGAGGGCAATGACAATTCCGGCAATACGTGCGCGGGCTCCGGAAAACCAGCCACTCATAATCGCGGCAATGATGCCGACTGAAAGAACGAGGCAAAAAACATAAATCCAGACTTCCGACGTGCTTGTTCCTGCGATCTGAGCAGCCTGCGTGGTATCAAATCCACAGGTCTGCAGGAATTTTTCGAGGTCACGACGCGAAGAGGAATAAACCAGTGCTCCGAGAAAGCTCACGGCGCACCCGGCCAACAGGCCATATTGCCATTTTTTTTCTGATGAGGTCGCTTTGTTCCACCACCGTTTGAGCTGATCGGTGAAAGAGGAGGCTTTTGATACAGACCTCTCGATGTATTCGCGGAAGAGCGCCTGTAGTCCGTAACCAAAAAGGATAACAATGGCGAGGTGGAACGGATGCATGAACTTCATCGGATTCCGAATCGCATCCGCGTGCGGCAATGCGTAGAAGAATTGATAAAATGGGGCAAATCGGCCCCAAGCCAGCAGGAGCGAAGCAAACGCCAGGACACTCCAAAATAAAACCGTCTTTTTTTCTACGCCAGTGATTGACGGATTCGTCCGCAAGGAAGCGTAGAGAGCATACAACGCCAGCAGGACCACAAAAACGCCGGCGTACTCACCCGAACCGTTAAATCGCGAGGCTGGATTTCCGGGACTTTGGCCAACTTTACCCCAGTAAGAATCGGGATAAATGTGCCCCGATCGGTCGGTCATGCGATAACCAAACAGACCAGGAATAACGACACGCAAAGTTTCTGCCTTGGAAATGCTCCATTGAGTGGCGAAGACCCATTTTGCTTCTTTTTCTTCCGGCGTCTCCGCTTTCATTTGCGTCATCGCGGCATGTTTCAATTGTGTGGCAAAAAGGGTGTCGATTGTCTGGTAGGCAACGGCACCGGCAAAAACCGCCATAATCCCGACGCTGACTACGGCTTTGCCGAGCTTTTCCACAATCGTTTTACCGGCGACCATGTAATAAAAGAAAAAGTAAAGAGCGACGTAGATACTAAAGATCGCGCCGATATCAAAACCTTCGGTGACCCCGAGCCCGACGGCAAAGCCCGCCGGCAATGCTCGCAACCAAAACGGCCCGCGTGACCAATGCAAAAAGGCAAAAGCCAACAAAGCCATCGCCATTGAGAGCGGCCGGGAAGATTGCCCCCAGCAGGCGTTTGAGAATACATTGGAGTTCAACGCCGCAGCCAACCCACCAGCAATGCAAACCCACGGCGAAAACTTCAACGTCCTGAAATAAAACCAGGCGCAAACGCCCAGGATCAGCATGGAAATCGAAGCGTAAAACTTTGCAAACGTTTCCATACTAACAATCGTCCCGAAGGTCGCGGTCCAGTTTGGTGTGGCGCTTGGTACCGCCGCGCCGAGCCAGCCCAGGTCCTGCCACAATCCAAAAAAGCCGGCGGGCATTTTGTTGGCGTCGGCCTTGATGGCGCCGAGGGGCAGGTCATTCGCGAACAAAACCTGGTTCGGTTCAAAGCTGCGATGAAACAGCCAAACCAATACCACCACCAGGGCCAGAAAAAAGAAAAGGAACCCGGGTTGGCGTTTTTCTGAATTCGTTGAGTCCATATTGTTGTGTTTAAAGTTACGATCCTGAAATCTGTTTGCCAGTAGAGGACGTCGGCATGGGACGATCTTTTTCCAACCAACGCGAAAAATCGCAAATATCCTCGAACTTCATGCTGCTGACTTTATCCATGCGACCGGAAGCGCGACACTTTTGTTCCCAACCTTTCTGGCTGGCCTGCCTCGCTTTCAAGAACTGAAATATTTTTGACATATTCCAAAGCCGCCGCGGATGAAGGGACAGAATGCAGCTGCCCAGCGCAGGGAGCAAGCACTCCCGCACATCGCGCCATGTCCGGTCGGTCTTTGGTTTGTCTGACCAGATTTGGAGAAAATAGCGTAAAAAGAAATCGGGCCGAAGCGTGGAATCAAACGTCTTTCCCAATCCCACTTTGTGCAACACGTTCAGGTGCGAGGCCGCGCCCATGCTGATAAACGTCGAGCCGTGAACTGGCAAATGGGCCGTGTCTTCGCGATAACGATCAAAGACATGGCGACGCCCCGAACGATTGGCTGTTGATTCCTGCACATTGGAATGGCCGATAATCGCAAGGGGCACGTCTAGAAAGTAAATTTTTTCCGCAACCACCGAAGCGCCGAGATACCCAACGTCACCAAATGGCTTGATAAACAGCGCACCCTGCCGGGCTTTGGTAGCCTCGATCAATTCCTTCGACAAAAAGGTTCCTGAGGAGTGCGATCGCAACGGCGCCAAGCCAAGCCCTTCAAAGCCAATCCCCCATGAGCGACAACAGAATGTCAGGATATCAATCCCGTCGATCGCGCTAAGTTTCCCCGTCACTTCATCCCAATTTTGTTTCAAGATCGGATGTCCGGTCGTGTGATTGAAATCAGCCGTCGCCGTGGAGATAATTTTCGCGTGCGGATTTTCCTGGAACAATCGAGCGATGATTTCCAAAGCATGCGGTGTCAACGCGTCGTCATCCCCAAGGAAAATAAAATGCGTCCCGGTCATCAGCTCCAGGTTTCGCTCCACTGCCCGATTCGGTTCGTCATTGAATTCGCTGCGGACAAACCGGATGCGGGGATCGTTGAACGCTTTAACAGCCGGTTCCACCGATGGCTCTGATCCGTTATCGAACACTATAATTTCGAAATCCTGGTAGGTCTGATGCAAAACACTGGCAATAGCATGCCGAACCAACACGGGACGGTTGTAGGTCGGAATGTAAACAGTGAATTTGATCATTCAATTGGTTGATGCGGCGGCCCCTTAAAAACGTGGCTGCAGTCATCCATAGACCGGTTCCGCGGCTGATTGTTCAACCATTGGCCGGTGCATGGTCGGTGAATAAACCCCGTTTAGCGCTTTTCTTCAACGTTCTATTTTCCTATTTTGCCCCGCCATGAGCCATCCACTCGCCAACGAC
>CBHTTJ010000157.1:0-14184 GCA_966095605.1 uncultured bacterium
CGTCTGTACGCGTACAGAAAGTTTTTCCAGCTTGGAATTTCGGTCTGTACCCGTACAGACGGAATTTCCAGCCTGTAAATCGCGTCTGTACCAGTACAGACCATTTTTCCAGCCTCACATTGGCGTCTGTACTCGTACAAACAGAAAATCCAGCCTGAAAATTCCGTCTGTACTGGTACCGACGCTTTTTCCAGGCTGGAAAAATGGAGATCTTTTGTGACCGAACACCCAACCTTGGGAAACACCCGCCGATCATTCGCGTCCGTGCAACGATTTCGCCTTCTTCACCAAATTCATGAATTCGGAGCGATAACCTTCTTTGTCGTCCCCCTTGGCACCTTGCGCCATGCTGTAGACCTGATCGTAACTCAGGATGCCGCGATATTCAGAATTCTTGAGCAACATTCCGAAACCTGCCACGGCCGTCGCAAATCGAAAATCGCTGGAAGCGTGAGCGAACTTTTGACCTCCATCGTTCAACGGAAATTCCAGGAGCTTGCTGGTATCGCCGTCCGGCTTTTTGTAACGCAGCTTCAAAGTCAACAGTTCGTCACTGTCGTCGGAGCGAGGTTCACGGACTTCTGATTTCGGGGTAAGGCGTCGGGGTTGTTTCGATTGATATTTCAAATCGTCCACGGCCGGACGTGGCTCTTCTTCGTCCACTCCCACGGGGACGATCTCATAAAGCGCCGTGACCGTGTGACCCGCCCCAATTTCACCGGCATCTTTTTTGTCATTGTTAAAATCCTGCGCTTCCATGACGCGTTTTTCGTAACCGATCAGACGATAGGAAGACACACGAGCCGGATTGAATTCTATCTGAATCTTCACATCCTTTGCGATCGTGACGAGCGTGCCATTCATTTGTTGGATCAAAACTTTTTCGGCTTCTTCTACGCTGTCGAGGTAATGATAGTTGCCGTTGCCTTTGTCGGCGAGTTTTTGCAGGAGCGCATCTTTGTAATTGTCGGTGCCGACACCCAGCGCGCTCAGGAAAACGCCAGTCTTCGCCTTTTTCTGGATGAGATCAATCAACTGACCTTGATCCGTAATGCCGACATTAAAATCGCCATCCGTTGCGAGAATCACGCGGTTCACTCCGCCTTTGATGAAATTTTCTTCGGCAAGAGAGTAAGCTTTTTGGATTCCCTGGCCTCCGTTGGTCGAACCTCCCGCTTCGAGTCGATCGATGGCTTCGAGGATTCTTTCTTTGTTCACGCAAGAGGTGGATTCGAGCACCACGCCGGAACTGCTCGCGTAAACCACCATGGCGACGCGATCGTTCTCCGTCATTTTCTTCACGAGCATGCGCAACGCCTGCTTAATCAATGGCAACCGTTCACTCGGCGACATTGAGCCCGACACATCGATCAGGAAAACGAAGTTGCTGGGCGGGCGTTTGTCGTGAGCCATTTCCCTGCCTTTGAGCCCGACGCGAACGAGATGATGATGTTTGTTCCAGGGACAACCAGCGACTTCCATGTTTACCGAGAAAGGATCGCTACCATGCGGCTGCGGATAGCTGTAGGAGAAATAATTGATCATCTCCTCAATACGCACCGCGTCGGCGGGTGGAAGCTGTCCCTGATTCAAAAATCGCCGCACATTGGCGTAAGAGGCGGTATCGACGTCAATGGAAACGGTGGAGAGCGGCGCATTCCGGACGGACTCAAATGCATTCTCCACATACTGTGGATAACGCGCCGTATCGGAGGAGGGATTGGCGAAAACCCAGTCTTTGTGAGAACCCCAGTCCGACGTTCGCGGACGAGGCGCCTCTGTCCCACGACCTGGTGCTACTCGAGCAAACTTTTTCGCTGGCTCGAGACCATAATTGTAGTTCCCAGCGGATGCGCTTTGCGGTGTAGAAGCCGCCAGCGCTTTTCCGCTCGTCGTCGTCGCCTTAAAATAAAGATCCCCCTGAGCCGGTTCTTGCTTCTTCGACCATTGATCGGAGTTACCCGCGTATCCATTCACTGAACCAACTAGCGAAGGTTGGATGACAACTTCGTTTCGCGTCACCAACGCAGGCGTTTCAGAAGCATTCTCGGGCGATTTGGCGCTCCCGGTCGTCGCCGTGATGGTTTTATCTTCGAAGTCATAACGAGGATCGCGGTCGGACAATTCTTGCCGCCGATTAAGATCCTCCTGAGCAGAAGAAGCAGTGGTTGTTGAATAAAGCGGCGTGCTCTCTGCCGGGGGCGGAGCGGCGGTCCCGCTCTCATCTCTCGGAGTGGTGACCGTTTGCACCTCTTTCTGCGCTTCTTTGGCGTTCAGTGCATACTTGAACGTTGCTTCGTGTACAGCCTCCTTTTCCGTTGATCCAAATTTTATCCCCCACGCGAGCACGAACATCACGCAGGCGGCAATGGCTGAGACGGTAACGATTACGGCAACTTTTTGTTTAGGCATGGGAATGACATTGGTTGGCGGCAGTCCGGCCGCGATGATTTGTTTTTGTTGTTCGGACAACGAAAGTTTTTCTTCCGTTAAAAATTCAGATTTCAGGAATTCAGCGGTGGCACGGATTTCTTGCACCGCCTCGCGCAACTCTGCTGAATTGTTGACTTCCCGCTCGATCGCCGCCGCTTCAGCACGATCCAATTCGCCCAAAGCGTAAGCAGTTAATTTCGGATCATCGGGAGAAAGCTTCATACGAGTTCTCCTCTCTTTTGACATTTGAGAGTCGGGATGAAAGAAATCCGCGGCCCAGCAACCACGCTCGCTCCTTTTCCTCCAAAGCCCCGTCCCTCGAACTTCCTTTTCATCCCGACAAAATTCTTAATGGCTTTCATCGCACGTTCCTTTCCATGGCGTTCAATTTCTGGCGAAGGGTCTTGATGCCGGTGTGGATCAGAAATCCTACGTTCGTCACACTTAGATCGGTCACCCGGCTGATTTCCTGGTAACTCAAACCGGCCTGGAATTTCAGACGAATGACTTCGCGTTGGTTGGGCGGCAGCGCATCGAGAAACTGCAGAGCCCTGGTTGCCGTCTCTCGTTTCTCCACGGCTGCCGCCGGCGACAGTTCCCCACTTTCTCGCGTCTCCAGATCAATTTCGGTCAGCGGACTCATGCGTTTTTCTTTTCGTTGCACATCGACTGCGCGGTTTCGACAAACCGTGAACAGCCATTCCGTCAACTTTCCATCCAACACGGCTGGATCTTCAGCGCACATCCGGACAAAGGTGTCCTGCACAATGTCGCGGGCCCGCTCGGCATCGCCGGTAATGGACGCGGCGTAACGCAGCAACGAGGCTTCGTGGCGTTCCAGAACTGACCGCACCCAATCGGCTTTAGCTGTTTCGTTCATCAAGGCTTCCGGCCCTTCAAAGGTGATCACGTGCGAACCGGATATTTATTAGACGGAAAGTTTAAAAAAACGCTCCGACAAATAGCGGGTAACGGGTCGAACCCCAATTTGCGGGTATTCTCAGCCTGTTCGGGTGTTCTTAGCTTTCCTTATCCCAAGCTTTACTGCGGTTGCACTCCCCCGGCACCCGTCACGCATGGAGTGTCGCCATGCGCGCGTTCCGCCACGACAAAACCTGAGAAGCGCCATTATGAAAATATCTCGTTCCCTTGCGATGGGTCTACTCGTCGCCGCATTCGCCGTTGCTCCGATTTATGGAGCCACCGTGATCATCAGCGACACATACAACGTCACCACATCCGGCACCGGCTTCGGATTGAACGCCGGCGTCAATACCGGAATCAATCCGCCCGCGACACGGCTGACAGGTACGACCGCCGCGAATCTGCGCTATTTACAAACGGTGACCACGCGCCCGGCGGCATCCTACGACATTAATAATAATCGCGTACGGATTACCGCCGACAATTCGATTGGCCGTTTCACATTTTCGAGCAATGGATCGACACCGTTTGATTTTGGCAGCGCTTTAGGAACCGCCTATGCCACAGCGGACAATCCGATCAGCTATGATGTCAAAATCAGCATGCGCAATGACGCCACGGGAAACCCACGTTTTTCACTCGGCCTCGCCACGGTAGAAGGTGACATCAATAACATGGATTTTGCGGTGCAGATGTATCGCGCCAATACGGGTGATAATTTCTACACCCTTCAAAAACGCATTGATCGCGGTTCCTACAACGGAACGACCACCACCGATGGAACAGGCGATTTAAATGCTGTCATGACCACCACAGGCGTCGGGACAAACAATGTCCTGGTCGATTTTCTGATTCGTGTAACCGATGCAGGTTCGGAAAGCGGAGCGAACTATCATTCACGCATTCAAGTTTCCCTGAACAACGGAAGCACCTGGATTTACGACACCGACACAGACGCAGCGTTGCCCAATGGTTTTCGATTCGATGGAACCGGACGTTATTTTGCTTTCGACCAGGCGCCGAACACAACCGGCACCGTTTACTATGACGCGTTTTCCGTGACATGGAACTCAGGTCCACGCACCTGGAACGGCGCAGGCGCGAACGGAAACTGGAGTAACGCAACCAACTGGGGCGGTGCAACACCCGTGAACGGAAGCGCGCTGATTTTCAGCGGAACAACAAGGCAGACAAACACCAATGATCTCAGCAATTTATCCGTCCCGTGGTTGAAGCTGAGCACGAACGGCTTTGCTCTTTGGGGAAATGCCTTCACCGTGACCAGCGCGATCACAAATACGACGGGAAGCAGCTCGATCAATGCGGCCCTGACCCTCGGAGGTTCAATGCGCATGCAATCGGAAGCGGGGACACTGACCATTGCAGGGGCAGTTGCCGGTGGAACGAACAATTTAACGGTCGATGGCTTGGGTAATACGACGGTGAGCAGTGCGATCAGCGGTTCTGGGAACGTGACAAAAAATGGCAGCGGAACGCTTCAGCTCTCTGGTTCAACGGCTAATACTTATTCAGGAAACACATTGTTGAATGCCGGAACGCTTACCCTCGCGAAAACCGCGGGGGTCAATGCGGTCGCGGGAAATATCACTGTTGGTGATGGCTCCGGGACAGATATCCTTCGCTTGGGCGCAGCCAACCAGATCTCCGATAGTTCTGTTCTTACTATTGCCGGTGGCGCGACGTTCGATCTGAACAGTTTTAGTGAAACGGTCGCAGCAATCTCCTCCGCCAGTTCCGGCAGCCAAATTACTTTGGGCTCCGGCACCTTAACAACCGGCGACGCTGGCACGAACAGCTTCGCGGGAGTTATTTCTGGAACGGGCGGTTTCGTACAGGAAGGCACAGGATCCATCGTCCTCACTGGCGCAAATACTTATTCGGGTACGACGCTCATCAACTCTGGAACGCTGCAACTCGGAACCAATGGTTCTATTGCGAGTTCGTCTATTGTTACCATCGGTGATGGAGCGACCCTGGATGTCCTGGATGCCAACTTCACCGTCGGCACCGGCAAGACCCTAGCACACAACACCGTGAACGGAGTCGGGTTCGTCAGTGGCTCCGTCACTTTCAATTCCGGTGCACAAATTTCGTTGCAAGCAGACGCCTTGGCGAAGACCGCAGGGTTCATCAGTATTGATGGTGATGTGACCTTCAACGGAAATGCATTTACCATCAATGTCATCAACGGCCCCCTGAAGGCAGGGACTTATCCTTTGATGGATCATTCTGGTTTTAGAACCGGCAGCTTCAGCGCAGTTCCTGCCTTCACAGGTTCGGGCGTGACAGCGGGTCTTCTTTACGAAGTGCGTGAAGGTTACGACGGAGGGATCGAACTTCACGTTTATCCTCCGGCGCGCATCTGGTTGGGAGTTGGCACGGATAACAATTGGACGACGACGGCAAACTGGACCAACAACGCAATTCCTACGGGAGAAGATCCGATCGTTTTCAACGGCACTTCACGACAGAACAGCACGAACAACCTGAGCGGATTAAGTATCGAGTCACTGACATTTAAGAACGGCGGGTTCACGATCAATGGGAATGCTTTGGAGAATCGCCTCGGCGTCACCAACCTAGGGGGCAACAACACTCTGAAAGGTAATCTCTCCTGGAATTCGGCCGCGTCGAAAACATGGAGCATCGCGGCTGGCAGTGAACTTGTTTTGGACAACACCAATACCGTCGATGTCATTGGCGACCACAGTTTGATCGGTGGCGGCACGTTGCGTCTGAAAAGAACGATGTCCATCGGACAAAGCGGTGTCGATACGGCTGCCTTTGTCGTCAGCGAAGGAAAGCACATCCTTGACGGCGGTTCGTTCGTCTCGAGTGACGGTTATTACATCGGCTCATCTCTCACCACCGCAACGGCACAAACAATTCTGACCAACGGAGCCAGCCTTTTATTAACCTCTCCGGATTCCATGCTGACCATCGGCGACAGCGCGAGTTCCATCACCAGTCGCCTCGATATCAACAACAGCACCATCAATTTATCCGGCGGAATTCTCGCGATTCCGTTTAGTGAAAGCGTCACTGGCGTGGTCAATCAAACGGGCGGTTCCGTTTCCAACGTCCTCGTCAGTTTCAACGATGCAGGCGCAGGAGATGGAAGTTACAGCATCAACAACGGAACATTGACCGCGATTAAAATCATCGAATCGTTCCCAGGAACGTCCTCCATTTATTTTGATAACGCGACGGTGCGCATCGCTTCGAATGCTGATCCTGCTTTCATGATCGGTTTGGATCTGGCGCAGATTCAATCGGGCGGGCTGACGCTGGACGCGAGAGCGGATGTAACCGTCGATCAGCCACTTTCCGGCACCGGTGCTTTAACGAAGATCGGAACGAATAAAGTTATTCTTGGCGGCGCGAACAGTTATGGCGGCAACACTACCATTAGCTCGGGCACCCTGACCATTGGATCGAATGGAACCATCTCCAATTCTCCAACCATTCAACTCGCCAATGGTGCCACCCTCGATATCTCGGCGGGAGGATTCGCGGTTGGTTCCAGCCAAACGCTCGCTCGTCACACAACATCGGGAGCGGGCAATATCATCGGAACTTTGGTTTTAAATACTGATGCCACGATATCGCTTGCCGGAACAGGTTCGGGCAATACCGTTGGTTCCCTCGCCGTAGCTGGAGGGCTTACTCTTAACGGCAATATCATCACCATCAATGTGAGTGGCGCAGCGTTGGGTGCGAGCACCAACACGATCATCACGTATTCCGGAAGCAAAAGTGGATCGTTCAATTTGTTCCCGGTAATCATCGGCTCTGGTTTGGCCGCTGGAATGACGGCGGACATTCAAGAGACAGCTGGCGCAATCAAACTCCGCGTCTATGCCGGCCCACGCATCTGGAGAGGCGGCGGCGCAAATGACAATTGGTCCACAGCAGCGAACTGGCTTGGCGCGATTCCAAATTCCGGAGATACGGCGGTATTTGCGGGCACCAGCCGTTTAAACAACACCAACGATCTCAGCAGCCTGAGCCTTTCGTCCCTGATCTTCAGCAACGGCGACTTCACTCTGAATGGCAACACGCTAACTCTCACAAATGCGGTGACGAACGTTGCAGGTATCAACACGATTAAACATGAACTCGCATGGGCTTCTACCGCGGTCAAGAGCTGGCACATCGCCGCTGGTTCGGAGTTAAAACTGCCAAACTTGAACACCATCGAAGTCGCTGGAGATCATACTTTTTATGGAGGCGGCGTCACGCGACTGACCGGGACAATGAACATTGGTCAAGCGACGACGGCAACACCTGCGCTGGTAATCAACAAAGGAACGTTGATCGTGGATGGCGGGACGCTCAATTCGCGCGGTGGCTATCGCGTTGGAGCGAATGCGAGTCTTCTGACAGACCAAACGGTTTCCATTCTCACGAACGGAGCGAATGTCACGTTAACCGTTTCCGCAGCAAACATTCGCGTCGGCAACAGCATCAATGGCGGAACAGGAAGATTGGAGATCAACAACAGCACGCTGACTTTGACGGGTGGCTCTATTTCGATTCCTTACACGGCTGGTTCCACGGGCATCATGACGCAGGTCGGCGGTGTTGTTTCCAATTGCGTCATCAATTTCAGCGACACCGGTGCCGGGACCGGTTCCTACACCATCAAAGATGGAACTCTGGATGCGCTACAGATTCGCGAAGATACTGCGGCCGGCACATCGTCGATCTATTTTGACAACGCCACGTTACGGACCGCTTCCGGAGCTGTGAGTTCGCCTTATTTCGCGGGATTAAATACCGCGCAGATTCTGTCCGGAGGTCTCACGTTCAAAGTCACCACGGATGTCACCGTAGGACAGGTTCTCTCCGGTTCCGGTTTTATGGTCAAAACCGGCGCGGCCAAATTGACGCTCACGGGTGCAAATACGTATTCCGGCAACACCTTCATTAATACGGGTACATTGGCGATCGGAACCGGTGGTTCTATTGCGAGTTCCCTGCTGACGATCTCCAGCGGGGCAACATTGGACGCGTCTGTTGGAGGCTTCACCCTCGGCAGTGGAAAAACGCTCGCAGGCGGATCGACCTCAGGCACAGCAAACATCACCGGCAATTTCACCGCCAGTTCCGGCGCACAAATCTCTTCTAAAATGAGTGGAAGTGGCGGCACTGTTGGAGTCCTCGCCATCGCTGGAAATCTGACTGCGAACGGAAACACCATCACGGTAGATATTTCAGGCGCTCCGTTGAGTGCGGGGACTTACACACTTATCTCTTACACCGGAACCAAGACCGGATCATTCAACGCGACTCCAGTGATTACGGGTCTTGGCCTGAATCCAGGTCTCACCGCAGACATCCAGGAGGTCGCTGGACAGATTAATCTCCGGGTCCTGCTGCTCTCTCGCATCTGGGATGGGGGAGGCGCGAACGATAATTGGTCCGCAATTGCCAACTGGGACAGCATCGTTCCAGTGAATGGCGACAATGTGATTTTCGCTGGAACAACTCGTCAATCGAACACCAATGATCTCATCGGGCTCAGTCTAGCGTCGGTCACATTGAGCAATGGAGGATTTGTTCTGAATGGGAATCCGCTCTCCTTGACCGCGGCGATCACAAACCTTCTTGGAACGAGCACTTTCAAACAGGACATCAATTGGTCTTCCAGCGCGCCGAAGTTTTGGAATATCGCCGGCGGCGGTGAAGTCAGCCTCGATGACACGAATACCATCGAAGTGAACGGTGATCACAACCTGATTGGTGGCGGCACCCTTCGTATGAAGAAACGAATGAACATTGGGCAGGCAACGACGAACAATCCTTCGTTTGTAATCACGGAAGGAAATCAAATCATCGACGGCGGAACGTTTGCTACGAAAGGCGATTTGCGAATCGGTTCCTCGGCAACGAGCACCAGTGCGAAAGCAAGCCTGACCAATAACGCAACCCTCTCGCTCACAGGTCCGACAGCAGTCCTTCGTGTCGGTGATACTACCAATGCGGTGACCAGCATTTTGGAAATCAATAATAGCAGCGTGACTCTTTCCAACGCCACGGTTGCACTCCCCTACTCTGCTGGAGCGAGCGGACAAATATCGCAGAACGGCGGCACGGTTTCGGGAGGCATGATTAATTTCAATCAAATTGGTGCGGGCACGGGGATTTATAATATCACTGGTGGGACGCTGGAGACCTTGCAGATCAAGAAATCTGTGGCCGGTGGACAATCGGAAATCCATTTCGATAACGCCACCCTTCGACCTTCCACGGGCTTCAGCAACACGTTCTTCACCGGACTCGACGTTGCTGAGATCCAGTCGGGTGGATTGACTTTTGATGCCACCGCGAATGTCACGATCAGCCAGGCTCTTTCCGGCACGGGTAGCCTCACGAAAGTAAACAGCAACAAACTAACACTCGCGGGTGCCAATACGTATTCTGGGGACACTCTGATCAACGCAGGAACACTGGCTCTCGGCGCCGGCGGCTCCATGGCAAATTCTCCCAACATCGTTCTGCCAAGCGGATCCACTTTCGATGTTTCCGCTGTCAGCTTCAGTTTAGCGGCAGGACAAACTATCTCTTGCACGTCGACCTCCGGCACAGCAACGGTCACCGGTTCGATGACGATGAATTCGGGAGCGCGAGTTTCGTTGCAACTCAATGGTTCCAATGGAGCGGTCGGCATATTGAATGTCGCGGGAAATTTAACGGTGAATGGCAACACGATTATCATCAACGTCAACAACGCCTCCCTCACCGCAGGCACCAACACGTTGATCACCTACACCGGGACGAAAACAGGTTCTTTTAATCTCGTGCCGATAATTACGGGTTCTAGCCTTGCATCCGGTTTAACGGCCGAAATTCTGGAAACAGCGGGCGCGATCAAGCTTCGCGTTTATGCCGACTCTCGTATTTGGACGGGCGGCGGCGCGAACAATTACTGGTCCACAGCGGCGAACTGGACCGGCTCGGCGCCAACTTCGGGAGATAACCTTGTGTTCAATGGCACGACACGCCAGAACAACACCAATAACATTTCCGGTCTTGGGATCACATTCCTGAACTTCAACAACGGCGGCTTCACTCTTAATGGCAATTCGTTCTCCGCCGACATCGCGATCACCAACTTCTCCGGCGTGAATACGATCAAGGCTGGGTTGAGCTGGGCCGGTACCGCCGGAAAAACCTGGAATCTTGCGAACGGCAGTGAATTGGTCCTTAACAACACCACCACTATCGCCGTTGCGGGTGATCACACGATGGTGGGCGGCGGCACGTTGCGACAGAAAGGGACGTTGAATGTCACCGCCAACCCACTGTTCATCGTCAACGAAGGCAAGCACATCATCGACGCTGGAACGTTTAGTTCCATCGGCGGGTATCGCATTGGTTCTCTCGCGACAGGAACCGGTGCACAAATGATTCTCACAAACGGCGCGAATTTCACCATCACCGCGAACGGCGGCGGCCTGCGTGTCGGTGATGCTGCCAATCCCGTGGCAAGCCGACTCGACATCGACAACAGCACGTTGACGTTGTCCGGCGGCGCGTGGCTCGCGTTGCCGTATGCGGCGGGAGCCATCGGCGTGGTGAATCAAACGGGAGGCACCGTAACCCCTGGCACCGTGAGCTTCAGTGACGGCGGTGCAGGAACAGGTTCCTACACCATCAAAAACGGCACGTTGGTCGTGAAACAAATTCGTGAAAACAACGCCGCTGGCACCTCCTCCATCTTCTTCGACAATGCGACCTTGCGCACCGACAGCGGAGCCCTCACTACGTTCATGACAGGATTGAACACGGCGCAAATTCAATCCGGTGGTTTGACACTCGATGTCACTTCCGACGTCACGATCGGGCAAGCGCTCTCGGGCACTGGCGACTTGACCAAAATCGGCGCCAATAAAGTTACGTTAACCGCAGTAAACTCCTACTCCGGTGCAACGAAAGTAAATGCCGGCAATCTCACCGTTGCCACCGGCGGTTCAATCGCCAGTTCCTCAGACTACTCCGTCGCGAGTGGAGCGACGCTGGATGTTTCTGGCATCACGTTTACCGTTGCGGCGAATGAAACGCTGTCGTGCAGTTCAAGCTCAGGCACAGCAAACGTGACGGGAAATGTCACCCTGGCGTCCGGTTCTCTTTTCGGTTCGGAAGCCAGTGGCTCAAGTGACACCGTGGGCAAAGTCGCGATTACTGGCAACCTTACCGTCAATAACAACACGATCACGGTCAACGTCACCGGTGGAACGCTCGCCGCGGGAACTTATCCCGTCCTTAACTACACCGGCACAAAGACAGGATCCTTTAACATCGTGCCGAACGTCACAGGTTCAGGCCTCGCCGCCGGGCTCGCCGCGAAGATTACCGAAACCACCGGTACGGTTTCCTTGAAAGTCTTCAATCCCGCGGAAACCAACACCATCTTCAAAGTGATGAGTTACAACATCCACTCCGCACGCGGTCCGGACGGCGTGATCAATACGGATCGCATTGCCAATTACATTCTCGCGCAGGATGTGGACATCTGCGGTCTGAACGAAGTGGCCCGCAATTCACCACGTTCGAACGGACGCGACCTGATCGCTGAACTCGCGCAAAAGACTGGCTACAGTTTCGTGTTCAGCAATAACAACACGGCCCTGAGTGGTGACGATGAATTCGGCAATGCCATTCTGTCGCGTTATCCCATTCTCTTCAAAGATCACAAATTGCTGCCGAAGGTCGGCTCCAACGAGCAACGCGGCTGGTTGAAAGCCGTCGTCGAAGTAGGTAACGGAAAATTCATTTCCTTCCAGACCACGCATCTCGATTTCCATGCCGATGATACCGAGCGTTTGAAATCGGTGACGAACATCAACAAATGGGTCGCTGAGGAAACGTTGCCGACGATGATCGTGGGCGATTTCAACGACACTCCTGAAACATCCTTCTACAATTTGATGCAGCAGAAGTGGGTCGACATCTGGCTCGCGGCCGGTGACGGATCGCTCGGTCGGACGGTTCCTTGCCCGGGCTTTCCGGACAACCTGAATGCGCGCATCGATTACATCTGGCGTGCAAAGGGCTGGAATCTCACACCGACCAACGCCTACGTCGGCTACTCCATTGAAGGCTCGGATCATTATCCCGTATTGACCCAGGTCATCCTGAAGGACGGCACGAATCACGAGAGCGGATTTAGTTTTCCATTCAATGCTGGAACGGGCACCAACGTCGTCGATTCCGTGGCTGGCCTCAAAGGCACGATGGACAGCGGCGCTCCAAGTTGGAACACAAATTCGCCCACCGGCCAAGCCGGCGATTACTCGCTCTGGTTCAACGGAAGCAAAAAGCTGGTGGTGCCTGATCCGAAGCAGGTCCTGGGAACAAATGGGTTGAACGACGACTACACGTTGCAGACGTGGGTGAAGGTGGCCGTGAACTATGCACCCGCAGAACGCGCGATCCTGTTCCAGTACGAACGCAAACCGGGCTTCTCGTTTTCCATCAATACGAATCGTACTCTGCACACCACGGCGTTTAAAAAGCAGGACATTTCGTCGAACGCCACGTTGCCGAACGATGGTCAATGGCATCACATCGCCGTGGTGCATACGGATGGTGTGAATATGAAATTCTACATCGACGGCGTGCTCTCGGGGACGGTTGCGTATACTGCTGGCGCAGGGTATCGCACCGACTCGCGCATCGTGATGGGCGCCGACTTCGATGATAACAATCAGTTCACGGGTTTCGTGGATCGCGTGAAGTTTGACAATCGGGCGTTGTCGCCGTCGGAATTTGATTATCCAGCGTCGCCGTTGCCTCGGGGGGTCAATGGACCGAGCGCTTTCGAAACCTGGAAAGCGTCGTTTGGAATTTCAGATTCCGAAGGTGACGAAGATGGCGACGGACAAAACAACTTTGCTGAATTCATTGCCGGAACGAATCCGAAGAATCCAGAGTCGGTGCTGCGAATGGTGAACGCTGGGTTCGAAGAAGGAAACTTCGCCCTCACCTGGAAATCTGTCGGCGGCAAACGTTATCGCATCCAATATACGGATGATCTTAACCGGCCGTTCTCGGATTTGCCCCGGACGGCGACGGAAGAAACCGATTCGCATTCGAATGGCGTCGAAGGAACTCAGACTTTTACGGATACCGACGCTTCGAGTCATCAGACACGGTATTATCGGGTGAAAGTGGTTTCACCCTGAAGATTAGCAGATAGGGTGGGAATTTTTTGCGCTGAAATGGAGCTCCCGCTGCGGAACACGCTCAATTTTACGATGAAAAACTTCCCTCCACGCGCGTCGGAGGAAATTTCACCATAGAAATTTCCCCTCCAGGCGTGATTCACCCAAAAACGTTCTGACGACGACCAAAACACGCGCGGAACACAACATTTCGCGCTGAAATTTTCCCTCACACGCATGGGGAGCAGATTTTCACGATGAAAAAAGCATCTGCGACGCGTGGAGCAGAGAATTTCGTCCTGTAAAGGCACTCCCGCCCGTGTGGGAGTGCGTTTACAGAACGTTTTTGACTCTCCCACGCTATGGGAGCGAGTTTTCAGGACGTAAATGACCGTTGCAACGCGGCGGGGGCCAGTTTTTAGGACGAAATTGACTGCCCCACGGCGGCGGGAGTGCAATTTCAGGACGAAAACGGGCGGTTCCTGGCTGTTTTCAGTGGAACAGGAGCCAAATCGGAATTACTCCGCGAAGGCGGAACTTAACGGAAAACTTCCCAATCGACAAACCCTCTGGCCCAGACCTCATTCGCGGACAACCTCAATCTCCTGAAAACAGCGAGGAACCCCGTTTCGATTCT
>CBHTTJ010000158.1:0-14162 GCA_966095605.1 uncultured bacterium
ATTTCGTTTCCAACGTTGGAATCGGTTGCAGTACCCTGAATATCAGCAAGTTCTGAAAAATGGCTATTTTTGACCACCTTTTTGCCCTTAAATCAGCGGAAAGACGCACATTCTCGACTGCCGGAGTAGAGTTTAAGCGATTTGAATGAGGTTCTTCACCCGTTTTCGGTGAAATTTTCCGCCGAAAACTTTACTCGGTAGGAAGCCAACGACTACCGAAAATTTTCTGCCAGTTGGCCTGCCCGATGACGACCCCGGCCACAATCAACAGCATCGCGACCCAAAAAGTCGGTGTTATTTCCTCGCCCAGGAAGAAATGGGCCCAAGTCATTGTGCTGAGAGGAATGATATTGTTGAAAAGGTAAACCTGACTCGTCTTCCAGTGGCGCAATGCGTTGTTCCAAAGCGCAAAGGCCACCACTCCGCTGCCGAGAACACAGAAGGCCTGAATCAGCACGAGGTCCGTTCTCCAAAAGATCGGCTGCATCGCTACTTCAAACGCAGCGAACGGCATGATGATGATCGCCGCTCGCAGGAAAGTATGCGCGGAAATCTCTGCGCCTGATAAATCCGTCGTCAACGCGCGGCATTCGCGTCCGTAGTAAGTCCAAATGACGCTCGCGGCGAGTGACAAAACTTCACCGAGCATTTTAGACGAGCCGGTTTTCAACACGGGAAGAAACAGCACAAACACCCCCGTCAACGCCAGCAGCGCCGCGCCGTAGCGTTGCACGGACTTCCAACTTTTCTCGGGCCGCCCTTCCCACAGGAGAGCCCAGACCGGCGACGCGCCAAGGTACAAGGCCACGTGCGAAACGGAAGCGAGTTTCACCGCCCAATTAAAACAGACGATGTAGAGCGCGAGGCTTAAACCGCCGTGCAGCCAGAGTTGTTTCTTTAAACTACTCGAAAGCGGTTTTGGTTTGGGAAAAAAATTTGTCCAGCGGAAGAGTCCGAGCAAAATCAACGCGGCGAAAAGAAATCGTGTTCCACCCACAAACAACGGTGGCCAGGCGCGAACGATAAATTTTGTCCCCGCATTGTTCGCCCCCCAAAGAACCACGGCGAGCACAAGACTGCCGACGATGACGCTGTTCTCTGGTTTCTGTTTCACAACGGCGCAATGAAACACCAATCGCCTCGTGAACCAACAAAAAAGTTGCGAGTTTCTTGGTGACTTGACGAGGCGCTTGATTATCGTTCCAGCATGCAACATTCACCCGGATTCTTAAAAGTGGTCGAGGAAGCAAAGCCTCGTGTGAAAGAGCTGACGATTGATCAATTGCGCGAGCGTCTCGCGAAAAATCCGAAAGCGATTCTCGTCGACGTCCGGGAAGATGGCGAATGGCAGGTCGGTCGCGCTGAACAAGCCATTCATTTGGGCAAAGGAATTTTGGAACGCGACATCGAAAACGTCCTGCCGGATACGAATGCTGAAATCATCATGTATTGCGGCGGTGGTTATCGCTCGATCCTGACCTGTGACGTCGCACAACGCATGGGTTATAAAAATGTCAGTTCCCTGATTGGTGGATATAAAGGCCTGGTCGCCGCGAACTGGCCGATGAAGAAATAATTTCCCGCTGCCTCCCCTTCGATGAAATTAAAAGAGCTTTTTTATGCCATTGGACTGAAGCCCGGCACAAAAGAGTACACCTTTGAAATCGATCGTTTCACCCTGCCGCGTGAAGGAGAAATTTCTTTTGCGCGCTGGCAACACCCGAGCGAAGCGCACAAAGACATTTCCCAATCGCTCGTGGATTCCTATCGCAAGTTCCTGCGCGAAGGAGATGTGGTCATCGATATCGGTTCGCATAGCGGCGACACCACTGTGCCTATTGCCCTGGCCGTCGGCTCGTCCGGGGCGGTTTTCGCTTTGGAACCAAACCGTTACGTGTTCAAAGTGTTATTGGCAAATGCGGCGCTGAACCGTCCGAAGACAAACATTTTTCCGCTGAACTTCGCTGCCACGCCAGAGGATGGCGATTTTGAGTTCGAATATTCGGATTCTGGCTTTTGCAATGGCGGTCGCCACGAAGGCATCAGCCAATGGAAGCACGCTCACTTTTTCAAACTGCAGGTCAAAGGGAAGAATCTGGTCCGCTATTTGGAAAAACATTTTCCAGCGGAGTTGAAACGGGTTCGCTTTATCAAAATCGATACGGAAGGATTTGATCGCCAGGTGGCGAAATCGTTACGGCCCCTGTTGGAAGCGAATCGCCCACTGATTAAATCAGAGATCTACAAACACCTCTCCGCCGAGGAACGCGTTGGATATTACGAAGATTTACGCGGACTCGGTTATCGCATCTTCAAATGCAACAGCGACGAGGATTTGATGGGGCCAGAACTCCAAAAAGAAGAAATGTCGAAGTGGAATCACTTCGACATTTTTGCAAAACCAGACGAATCGAAATAATCAGCGGCCGAGAATTTCGCGCTTTAGAATTTTCGTCATTTCCGCTCCGTCTCCATCGCTGGAAACGCTTCCGTTGCCATTGGCTTTGACCTTCGATTTCCCGTTGCTCTTTCCATTGGAACCATTGCCGTTTCCTCGCCCATTTCCGTTGCTGTGTCCATTCCCATCCCCATTGCTGTGACCGTTGCCATTGCCAACAAAGATACTTTTTCGATTTCCATTTCCCGTATAAACCAGGGACCCGTCGCCTTCTTCCTTCTCCGCAACTTTGTTGAACAGCGTTAATGCCTGCGCCACGACCTGGTCCATGTTGTAATATTTATAGGTAGCCAGTCGTCCGCAGAAATAGACGTCTTTCTCCGCGTTCGCGAGCTCGTGGTATTGACGATAAATCTCGGCGTTCTCTCCGCGTGGAACCGGATAATAAGGATCTCCCTCGGCTTGAGAGAACTCATAGACGATGGTCGTCTTGTCATGTTTCTGGCCGGTGAGATATTTGAATTCCGTGACCCGCGTGTAGGCGAAGTCATTGGGATAATTAATGACTGGCGCCGCCTGATACGTTTCAACATCGTGCGTCTCAAATTGGAAACGCAGCGACCGATACGGAAGCTTTCCAAATTGAAAGTCGAAGTATTCATCCACGGGTCCCGTATAAATCATCGCCCGATACGGAATGTGTTCAATGATGTCTTTGTAATCCGTATTCAGCATGATCGTGATGTTCTCGTGAGACAGCATATTCTCGAACATCCTTGTGAAGCCGCGCGCCGGCATTGCCTGATAAGCATCCGTGAAATAACGAGCGTCACGATTTGTTCGCGTCGGAACGCGGGCTGTTACGCAGGCGTCGAGTTCGGACGGATCCAGTCCCCATTGCTTGCGCGTGTAGCCGCGGAAAAACTTTTCATATAGTTCGCGTCCTACTTTACTCACCACGACATCTTCAGAAGTCCGAATGTGCTCCTTTTTCTCCGCCATGGATTCGAAGAACTTGTCCACGTCGAGCGAACTCAAGTTCAGGCCGTATAATTTATTAATTGTATCGAGATTGATTGGGATCGGGACCAGTTGCCCATCCACCGACGCCAACACGCGATGTTGGTACTGACGCCATTTCGTAAACTGGGAGAGATAATCGAATACCTGCCTGGAATTCGTGTGAAAAATATGCGGTCCGTATTTGTGAATCAGAATTCCAGCATCGTCATAACAATCGTAGGCATTGCCGCCGATGTGCATTCGTTTATCCACCAGCAGAACCTTTTTGTTCAATTGACTGGCGATACGCTCCGCAAGAGTGCTCCCCGCAAAACCCGCGCCAACGATTAAGAAGTCGTACATACTATCCTTTCCAGCCGCTGTCATCGGCCCGCGTCCTTGGTCCGCGAATCGACCCAACAGCTTATGCTTTCAGCAACGTTTAAGCCGCCGACAGCGAGATTTCGGTTTCTTGTGGATGGCGATCAGCCCGCTTCGCCTTTAGAGCTTCTCCAACATGCTTTTCCAGGTTAGCAACGATGCTCTCCCAACTGTTCTCTGAAGCCATCTTAAGCCCGCGCTGTATGGCCGTCTGGTCCGGAGATTTCACTGCCTCCTGACATAGCTTGATAAATTCCTCCGTGGATCGGGCAACTTTCACTACTTGCCCAAAATTTGAAACAACGTCCGGCACCGCTGTGGACACGATCGGTTTGCCGGTAGCCATGTATTCCAATGCCTTGGTGGGATTGATGTATTCTGTCGCTTCGTTCAACGCGAAAGGCATCAGGCAGACATCAAAGGCCTTGGTATATGCGGGGAGGGTCGCGTATTCGCGTCGTCCCACCCAATAGATGTTCACGCGACAAGGCAAGGCGTTGGGATCCACCTTGGCAACGGGCCCGATGACCACAATGCTCCAGTCTGGATTGGCATCCGCGAGCCGCGTGATGAGTTCGTAATCAATACGTTCATCAACCACACCGAAGTATCCGAGGATGGGCCGATGAACAAAATGAACGTCATTCGGAATAACTGTTTGTTCCGAGCGCGCCTTGCTGAAGTGTTCAATATCGACGCCGCATCCGTAGAAATGGCAATTGCTGTTGGTTTGACTCTTGGATTCCCAAAGCTTGCGTCCACCCGTGAAGACAACGTCCGCCGCTTCAAGAAGTTTTTGCTCACGATGCACCAACTCAGGCGGAGCAAACTTGAATTGCGAGAGTTGATCCATGCAGTCATAGACGACAGCACGATCTTTGAGTTTGTGGGCAAAGAAAACAGCCATCGGATCGTAGAACCATTGCACGGGGCATTCGAATTCGCCTGACAGCTCATTTTGTAATGCCTCGTCCAACAGACGGAGACGCTCGCTGTCGACCCACGCACCGTCTTTATAAAAACGCGATGCAGGGAAATAGGTCCGCATGATTTTGATATTCGGATAACCTTCCGCATCCTTGAGTTCGTAACGAGGAGAGCTTTCCTCAGGAACGACCGTAGGGCCTTCCACAAAGAGAATGCGGTGGCTTTGGGATAAACGGGAAAGAAATTGCTGGGGCCGCTGCCACACTCCATCCCAGCGCAAATGGCAATGAACAATAATTGGATAATCGAGGGTAATTCTACTTTGGGTCGGTTTTTGTCGCATAGATTGTTTTTGGGTTTGGGCTTTTTTCTCCGGTTTGATTGCGCCAACGGCTTCGCAACCTTGTTGAATCATTCTGGAATAATCATCAGCCAGCGGAGTCTTAACCCGGGCCAACTCGTTGTGGTCACGGCGCTCCAGCCGATAGATGCCGACGTTATGAATTCTCCCGATGCGGTGAAGCAATGCCCCATCCCAATCGAGATGATCCAGGAGCGGCCACCAGGTGTAGCCAATCACAGGGATGCCTTCAGCGCGGAGAACACGGATGTCTTCAACGGTGAACTTCAGCCATTGACGTCGTTCATCATCGTTACCGTAACAATTGGTCTCCGTGATCATGATAGGCACGTGATACCTATGCCAATAATCACGAACTGTGTTCTTTAAACCCGACAGGTTATTGGGAACGCGCTGTCGATAACGATCGCCCGCGGGATAAAGTTCGATTTCGGAGTGCTTGTAATAATCCAATCCAAGCACGTCGATTTCGACGGGGTTACGTAGAAACCAATTTACATCAGCGGTTGGAAAAGAATGCTTTTCCAGCCAGGAGTAAAGACTATGTCCCTGGTCCACTTTACCAGTAATCAGGTCAAGAACGACATGACGGCGGTGGTTTCTCAGAACAATGTCATTTTCGATTAGTTTAATCAGTTCCGGGCTGGCTACTTTGTGGCATTCGACATCAGCGCTGGTAAACTCCAAGGCATCGCACAGGACAATTTCCACACTCGACATCGTTTTGCGCAGCGCACGGATGGATCGGCTCAACCCCTGGGCAACCCGTGATAAAACAGTCATGTAACTTGCCAGGGAGCGGCCATGAGGCGGCCACAAGCCAACGTCGCCACAAAAAAGCGCAGTAATTAGAGGTTCGTTCAGCGGGCAGACGGAACGAACAATTCCCGAATATCGTTTTCCAAATTCCGTGGAGAAACGTTCGAGTGCGAGAGGAAAATCAACATCGCCGAAAGCGTCGGGCAACCAGGTAGGCGTCCCAAAATGGACCAGGTCCAGAATGAGGTTAATTCCCAATTCCCTGGCGTATTGAATTCGCTCATCAGCCCAACTCCAGTCGAATACGCCTGGACTGGTTTCGATTTTGTGCCAGACGAGTGAATATCGCATCCACCGACATCCCAACTCTTTGGAGCACTTCCGGAAGTCTTCCCGCCAGTTTTTATCGTGTTGCGTCCATTCGTACTCGTCGATCGACAGATGAGGTATGCATGAGCCCTCAATTCCAACCGCCCAGCGAAAGGAATCTTGATCATTGTAACTTTCCGTAACCCTTTGATTGCATGTCATATCTGTTTCGGTTCGTTCCTACGAGAACCTATTCACAAAGTGGGCCAACTCAATGAGGACACCCCCTGCCATCCACTTCAGGCACCTGATGGAAGCTTTATCGGGGGAGTAAGGAAGAAAGAAGAGCAGTTACAGCTAGTAGGACTTCCCCTGAAACTTCTACTGTTGACTCTATCCCTGATACTCCCCTAGTGTGCCTGTTACTTATGGCAAACAGTCTATCAAGTCTATCAGTTGAACAGCTCAAGAAAGCAGTTCAAATTAAAGAACAAATCACCATCCTGGAAAGCCAACTTGCAGAACTTCTCGGCGGAGGTTCAGCTCCTGCCACCCGCGGAGGAATGAGTGCAGCCGCTCGTGCCAAGATCGCCGCCGCACAACGCGCACGCTGGGCTCGCGTCAAAGGTACCGGCGGTTCCAAAGCTGCCGCCAAGCCTGCTGCATCCAAGCCAGGTCCGCGCAAAATGAGTGCGGCCGCTCGCGCCAAGATTGCTGCTGCCCAACGCGCCCGCTGGGCTCGCGTCAAAGGTGGTAAATAATCAATCAGTCCTCAAACAAACATCAGTTTAAAAAGTAAAAGCTGCTTCGGTCACCCGAAGCAGCTTTCTTGTTTTAAATATTATCGTGAGTTATGCGAGGCTCTTTACCTTGTTCACGATCGCGTTGAAGTCGATGCCAAATTTGCCGAGTAATTCTTCCGGCTTGCCCGAACGAGGAAGTTCCATGACGGCGAGTTTGTAAACCTTGATGCCTTCCGCACTCAATTCGCCGGCAACAGTATCACCAATACCACCTTCCGGATAATGGTCTTCAACAGTAACGACTTTGTTACCGGTCTTTTGCGCCGCGGCTTTGATCACGTCTTTGCCGAGCGGTTTGATGCTGTAAGCGTCGATGACGGTGACACCAATGTTTTCTTTCGCGAGTTCGTCAGCGGCTTTCAAGGCTTCAAAAACCGTGACACCAGCTGTAACGATCGTGACCTTGTCATTTGCACCTTGTCGCAACACTTTTGCGCTCCCAAGCGGAAACTTCTCGTCGTTATTGTAAATGACGGGTGTCTTCGGGCGCGACGTGCGGAGGTAAGAAATACCTTTGTGTTTCACCATTTCTTCCGCAAGTTTCTCAGCAGAAACAGCGTCGCACGGATACAATACAATACTGTTTGGAATAGCGCGCATCATCGGGAGATCTTCCAAAGCCATCTGGGAAGCACCATCTTCACCGATACTGACGCCAACATGGGACCCGACCAATTTTAAATTCCCCATGGAAATTGCAGCCATGCGGATCTGGTCATGAGCCCGGCTGAAGAACGCGGCAAAGGTTGAAGCGAACGGAATCTTACCGTGGGCACTGAAACCGCTGGCCACACCCACCATGTTTTGTTCCGCGATGAAACATTCCGTAAAACGTTGCGGAAACTTCTTATAAAACTTGTCAGAGAAGGTGGAGTTCTTGGTGTCGCCGTCCATTGCAACAATTCGAGGATCGGCATCGCCAAGGCGAACGAGTGCGGCGCCGTATGCTTCGCGGGTTGCAATCTTGTCGCCCAACTTGTAAGCGAGGGGAGCAAAGGCGACCGGCTGCAACTTCGGTTCCGGCAAATTGCTGGGCCGGGCAATCTCAATGTCGCCGCCGCTACGTGCCTTCGGTTGCAATTCAGCAATGGCGCGAGCTGCTTCGTCTTTAGAGAGCGCTTTGCCGTGCCACGCATCTTTGTCCGCGGCGAAGGAAATGCCCTGACCTTTAAAAGTTTTCGCAATGATCGCCAAAGGTTGTTTACCCAGACCAGCAGCGGCGAGCACTTCGGTGATCTCGTCCATATCGTGACCGTCGATCACTTCAGTGCGCCAACCGAACGCCTGAAAACGCTTGTCGTAAACTTCCGTGTGATGACCGAGGGCCGTCTCCTGACTTTGACCAAGGCGATTCACATCGATGATCGCGACGAGGTTGTTGAGCTGGTAGGTACCGGCCAGGGAAGCGGCTTCCCAAACAGACCCTTCGGCACATTCGCCGTCGCCCAACAACACGTAGGTGCGATAATCCAGGCCGTCCTGGCGAGCATTCAGTGCCATGCCGACGCCGACGCTCAAACCTTGTCCCAGCGAACCTGTCGCCACATCCGCAAACGAAAGCCGCGGCGTAGGATGGCCTTCGAGGTCGTTACCCCATTCACGCAGCTTCAACAGTTCGCTGGTCGGAATCAATCCTGCCTCAGCCCATGCGGCATAAAGCAAGGGAGCCGCGTGGCCTTTCGAAAGAATGAAACGGTCGTTGTTATAATAGCGGGGATTCTTGGTGTCGTACCGCATGTGACCGAAAAAGAGCGCCGCAACGATATCTGCCGCGGAGCAGCAGGAGGTGGGGTGTCCGCTTCCGGCTTGAGTGGTGGCCGCAATCGAATGAATGCGCAGTTGGTTTGCTATGCCGGACAAGATTTCAGGTGTCGCTTCCATAAGTTAGAAATAAGCGCAAAACATTAAGAATCGGCCACAAAAAGGGAAGAAAAGATTTGCGGAACTTTTCAGCATCCCTGACACTCTCATTACGAATGGGTCCGAAGACCATCCTCTACGCCGAAGACAATGTAGATGATGTCTTCATTTTCAAACTGGCTTTTAAACGAGCAACCCTTCCCCACAGTTTGCATATTGTCCAGGATGGACAGCAGGCGATCGATTGGTTTCAGGGAGCCACCCCTTTTTCAGACCGGGAAAAGCATCCCCTTCCCCATATTCTCGTGACAGATATTAAGATGCCGCGAAAAAACGGCTTCGAACTTCTCGAGTGGATTCGCCGTCACGACCTTTTTGAAAAGATACCGGTTATCATCCTGAGTTCCTCCGATGAGCCGCGCGATGTAAAGCGCGCCTACGAACTTGGCGCTACCACCTATTTTGTCAAAACGGCGCATTACCAGGATGTCGTACACTTCCTTCGCACTGTTACCCTTCATTTTCCAGTTTGAGCGAGTGCCAGGGCGAAAAGCCTGAACTGCTTTTCCAGTTTGCTCGTCTCCGAAATTCAGTGTTTCTGCCCACCTCACCAATTTGAAAGGTCGAGCTTCCGCGCTTAGTTTCCGTTGCGTTCAAGGAGAAACGCACGGCAACGTTTCCATGGAGATTTCAACTGCACTCAAACGGCATTTCCTTCTTGTAATGGAGGACGAAGACGACGACATCCTTCTTTACAAACATGCTTTCAAAACAATGCGCATGGGCGACGAAGTGTTTTTTGCCCGTGATGGAGAAGAAGGTATTCATTATCTCAGCGGCGCCGGGCCTTATGGCAATCGTGAAAATAATCCTCTTCCGACCACCATTCTTCTTGACTTAAAAATGCCACGGAAAAACGGCTTCGAAATTCTTATCTGGCGCCAGACAAATCCTATCGCAAAAGTTATCCCAACGGTGGTTCTCTCCACGTCCAGTCGCAAGGAGGACATCTTCACTGCATATCAATTGGGAGCAAACGCCTATTTTACGAAACCGTTCGATCTGCGAAAATTAATTTCTCTTTTGACGATGATCGAAACGTTTTGGGAACACGCGCAATTGCCGAGCTTAACCGCGACAGGAGGAATCCCTAAATGATCGACTCCTCACTCCGCGTCCTTTTTCCGTTTCATGACAAATGATTTTTCAATCAGGGCGAATCCATCTTTAACACGAATCAGATCTTCGTCAGGACATTGCTCGGTGATCATCAATGTCTGACCACGATCATTGAACGCGAAAAGCTTTACCGTCGTTGAGCTCCCAAGAATTTTCCCTTTCACCACAGCTCCTTTTCCTGAAAGCCGTCCATATCGTTCAAACCTTTCCATGGAAGTATTGCTCATCAATTTTTCGAACTGCCGAATTTGTATTTGCAGAATCTCCTCCGGCTGAGTTTCACCGGCGCCAATCACAAACATTACGAACGCATTGCCCGGGCTTTCGATGGAAAACATATGGTCCGGATCATAGTCACTGTCCTCGGTATCTATTTTCCAGTTGGAAGGGTATTCCAACTCGAAGCCATCTCGAACCAGTTGCTGCGGATGTGTAAGATCCGCCTTCATTTCATCTTGAAACAAATTTTTAAAAAACGCTTTACCAACCTTGGTTGACGCAACCCCCGCCACAAATCCGAGAGCGCCACCGATCACCAGTGAGATGATCACGGCAATCACCAATACATTTTGAGAAGGCTTGTTCATATTATGCCTCTCCGCCCTCCGGAAAGGTTGATGAACCATTTCCGGTTTCCTCTCCTTTGTCCAGTTCACTGCCAGGTAAAGCCGCGACAATCTTAAGCCATTACCATGCAAACTCCTTAAATCTTCGCCGCGCTTAGCGCACCAACCCTTCAGGGCGAGCCCTGACCCAAACGTCGGGTTGCTCGCTCAGTGGTCGGTTTATTAATGTTGACGTGTTAGAAGGATGGAATCATTGAGGGGTTGTTATGCGGCCCGCGACAATCTGTGGGGGTTGTCGCGGGTTTTCTTTTTCCGGGACCTCATCAAGCCGGATTAGGCCAAAGCACCCAGCGCGTTTGCTCCATCGACGTAGCCGCGAGAAAGGGAGGAATCAGCAATTTATTTGTTCCGGCTTATATTAGAGTGTAACACCAAACAAGGAGCGATGCGGTGCCAACAATGGGATACACGGTGGAGAGCGAACGTCTTAAGACGCTGTCGAAATATAAAATTCTCGATACGCCGCCTGAACCCTCGTTCGACCGTTTTACCGCCCTTGCCGCTCGTTTCTGCGAAACACCGATTTCTCTTCTCACCTTCATTGATGAAAAGCGGCAGTGGATAAAGGCCAACGTAGGCTTTCCTTTTGTTGAAACTCCGCGCGAGATCTCTTTTTGCGCGCACCAGATCCTTGAGCCAGAGGCATCGATTGTACCGGATGCCAAACATGATCCTCGCTTTGCTGAGAACCCACTCGTCCGCGGCACACCATTTGTCCGCTTCTACGCGGGCTTCCCGCTGATCAGCCCTGAAGGACATAGCCTTGGAATGTTGTGCGTTATGGACCGACGACCGCGGGACCTTGATTTTGAGCAGGAACAAACGTTGCGTATCCTCAGCCAGGAGGTGATGGCGTTCCTGCAATTGCGCCGTGAATTGATTGAGACCAAACATCGGAACGCACGTAATACGGGCCGCCTCACAGACCTTGCCGCCAAACTCGAGCGTCGCTCAGTTCAGCAACGTGAGGTGGAAAAGGAACTGCGCCAACGCGAGCATCAGCTTGAGGAAGCACAACGCATCGCACAACTCGGCAGCTGGACATGGGATATCCGCTCCAACACCATTGCATGGTCCGCTCAGCTCTACCGAATTTTTGGCTTAGCGCTCGAGACCTTTCATCCCACGCCGGAAAATTATTTGAGCCGCATTCATCCCGACGACCGAAACCGGACGAAACAAGCCATTGAACACGCTCTCAAGAATGGAACCTCTTTTATCCTCTCCGAACGGATTATCCGTTCCGATGGCGAAATTCGCTTTCTTTGCACGCAGGGAGAGGTGGTCAAAGATGACCGTGGCCAAGCCATCAGGGCAATTGGGTGTTGTCAGGACGTTACAGAGCAAAAGCTCGCCGAGCAAAAGCTTGAAGAATCGGTCTCCCTTCTCGACGCGACCCTCGAATCAACGGCCGACGGAATTCTTGTGGTGGACCTGAACGGAAAACCCGCCGGTTACAATTGCAACTTTGTCAGAATGTGGCACCTGCCGGCCAACATCATGGAGTCATATGAAGACCGCCGCATTCTCGCGATGGTGATTGAACAGTTAAAAAATCCCGAAGCCTTCCTGAAAAAAGTAGAAGCACTTTACAAAGATCCGGGTGCAGAAAGTTTCGATGTATTGGAATTTAAGGACGGCAGAATTTTCGAACGTTATTCCAAACCGCAGCGGATACGGGGCAAAACAGTAGGTCGCGTCTGGTCATTTCGGGACGTCACAAAACGTTATGAGGCACTGGAAACCTTGCGGCACAGTGAGGAACGATACCGTTCCCTTGTCATCGCCACCGCACAAATCGTCTGGACGACGAATGCAGCCGGCGACGTCACTGAAGACATTCCGACATGGCGGAATTTCACGGGACAAAAACTTGAAGATATTCTTGGCCGCGGCTGGCTGAATGCAATCCATCCAAAGGACCGCCACAAGACCAGTGAGATATGGTCCCATGCCGTGGCCACGCGCTGTATTTATCAAACCGAGTACCGCCTTCGCCGCACTGACGGAGAATGGCGCAGAATGAGTGTGCGAGGTGTCCCCGTGATTGAAGAAGGAGACACTATTCGCGAGTGGGTCGGTCTTTGTTATGATATTACCGACCGAAAGAAGGCCGAAGAAGCCATTGTCGATGAACGCGATTTCTCGGAAACCATTATAAACAGCCTTCCCGGCATCTTCTATCTGACTCAAGAGAACGGAAAGCAGCTCAGATGGAACCGGAACTTTGAAATCATTTCAGAGTACTCCGCTGCCGAGATTGCAACGATGCATAACCTCGATTTTGTTCCACCGGAAGAACACGAACTCCTCAATCGGGAAATGGAAAAAGTCTTTGTCGCCGGCGAATCCGAGGTGGAACTCACTCTTCTTTCAAAATCAGGAAAACGCATTCCATTCTTCTGCACTGGCCGTCTTGCAAATTTCCACGGCAAACCTTGCCTGATCGGCATGGGCATCGATATCTCCAGTCGAAAAAAGGCCGAAGAAGCTGTTACAAAACTGAATGAAGACCTGGAGCGGCGTGTGCGGGAACGCACCGCCCAGCTTAAACTAAGCAACAAAGAGTTGGAGGCGTTTTCCTACACGGTATCACACGACTTGCGTGCACCGCTACGCGCCATTAGCGGGTTTGTCTCTGCGCTGGAGGAAGATTGTCGCGACCGTCTCAATGTCGAAGACCGGCTGTATCTAACCCGCATCAAGCACGCGGGCGAACGTATGACTCATCTGATTGAGGATTTGTTGACGTATTCGAGGATTGGACGGACCGGTGTCAACTTGCGCTCTATTTCCCTCCAGGAAATCGCGCAACAAACGGCTGAAGATTTCCTGCTTCGCCTGAAGGCGACGGGAGGCCGCTTTTCGCTTCCAAATGATCTGCCGAAAGTCACCGCCGACCCCACCTTGCTGGGACAAGTGCTTGGAAATCTCTTTGAGAATGCCATCAATTACCGAAAGAAAGATTCTCCTCCGATCATCAACGTAACCTGGCGTGAGGCGGGGGACAATATCGTTGTTTCCGTTGCGGACAATGGCATCGGGATCGCACCCACTTATCACGAAAAGATCTTCGAGGTTTTCCAACGACTTCATCCGAACGACAAATTGCCCGGAACCGGGATAGGTCTCGCGAATGCTCGCAAGGCAATGGAGAAATTGAATGGACGCATCTGGGTGGAATCCGAACCGGGCAAAGGAAGCGTTTTTTCGGTCGAATTGAAAAGAGGATGAGGTCCGGCCTCCGCTTTTGCCCCACAATCTTGTAGGATGTTTTCGGAATGTAATCCGTGGTTCCCCTAATTCCAATCAGGCAAAACACATTGCAGAATTGCGACTAGTGGAAACAAAGCTGCTGCTTGCAAAGATGAGATGAGTGCCGCCGGATTAAAGGTTCTTTACGTCGAGGATAACGAAACGGATTTTCTCCTCATTGGGTATTTGTTGAATAAAGTGTTCTCCGCCAGTCTTGATCTCACGCGCGCCGGCTCCCTGGATGAGGCAGGAAAACGGCTGAAACTCGAAACCTTCGATCTCATCCTTCTCGATCTCGATCT
>CBHTTJ010000159.1:0-14066 GCA_966095605.1 uncultured bacterium
TGGACCAAAAATCCGGATTTTTTTCCAAAAGAAGGCCGTTTTGTTCCTGAAAAGTTTTCTTTTGATCTAAAACCGACCGTTTTGCTTCCAAAAAAGGGGTGCCATGGCAAACTTCAGTGGCTTTGAGTGCTATTGAAAGATTGCAACATTGGTACGCTTCTCAATGCGACGGCGATTGGGAGCATGATCAAGGTATTCACATTGAAACTTTGGATAACCCTGGCTGGAGCGTTGCCATCAATTTAGAAGGCACGGCTCTTTCCGCGAAAGATTTTGCGGATGTCCAGATTGAACGTAATTCCAAGGATTGGCTGCATATTTTTATTCGAGACAACAAATACATGATCCGTTGTGGGCCGCTGAATTTGGAAGAGGGCCTGAATGAGTTTTTTGGGTGGGTTGATAAATCCTAAAGGTCGTTGGATGACCGAATTCAGATGGCCGCCCGACTTGACGATTCAACCAGCGTTCCCCAGTATCCCGTGACATGAAATTGTTTCGTTCTCTCGCTGTTGCTTTGCTTTCCATGACTTGCGCCCTGTCTCTGTCAGCCGCGGAGTCGCTTTATGATATTCCGCTCAAGGATATCAAGGGCAAGGACACCTCTTTGAAGGATTACAAAGGCAAAGTGTTGCTGATCGTGAACGTTGCCTCGAAGTGCGGGCTTACGCCGCAATACTCGGCCCTCCAGGCGTTGCAGGACAAATATAAAGACAAAGGCTTTACCGTCCTCGGTTTTCCGAGCAATGACTTCAATGGCCAGGAACCCGGCACCGCCGCGGAAATCCAGAAGTTCTGCAGCGAAAAATATAACGTCACCTTTCCGCTGTTTCAAAAGGGTTCCGTGAAGGGACCAGAACAACAGCCGCTTTACACTGCTCTGACCGGCAAAGACTCGCCGTTTCCCGGTGACGTGAAATGGAACTTCGGCAAATTCCTCATCAGCCGCGATGGTAAGATCGTCAGCCGCTTCGAGCCGAAGCAAAAGCCGGACTCCGAAGAAGTCAGCAAGGCGATCGAGTCCGCGTTGGCCGCCAAATAATTGTTGGTGTGAGCAAGGGCGAGATTTCAGCGTGGCATTTTGCCAGTCGAAAGCCAGTGTGCGTTCGCTGGCAGAACGGGATCATTTCTCATGTCGACAAGGCGACCACGTCGCCGCCGAAGGATCTCTGGATTGCGCCGTCGCTTTTCGATAACCAGGTGAATGGTTACGGGGGAATCGATTTCCAACAGGACAATCTAACCGAAGCCGATTTACTTTCGGCGACACACCAGATGCGGCGCGATGGGTGTGGATTGTTTTTCCTCACCCTGATCACGGACGAATGGGGACGGCTCACGAATCGTTTGCGTTATCTCAAAAAGATTTGCGACGGCTCGGCCGCACTGCGCCAATCGATTGTTGGCTGGCATATTGAGGGGCCGTTTCTTTCGGATAAACCTGGTTTCCATGGCGCGCACAATCCGGCGTTCATGTGTGATCCCACCCCGGAAAAGATTCGTGAACTTAAAAGCATTACCGGCACCGATCCATTGTTGCTGACGATCGCTCCGGAAAGAGCAGGGGCGATTGAAGCCATTGGCCTGTGTCATTCGCTTGGAATCGAAGTGAGCCTCGGACACACGAACGCATCGGCAGAAACCTTGCGGCGAGCGGTGGAAGCCGGAGCAAAGGCCTTCACGCACCTGGGCAATGGCTGTCCACGAGAACTGGATCGTCACGACAACATCCTCTGGCGCGTGTTTGAAACCCCGGGATTGAATCCAAGTCTTATTCCCGATCAGATCCATGTTTCGCCGGAACTGTTTCGTTTAATTCACAGAGTGGTGCCGAGCGAAAATATTTTTTACACCACCGACGCCATGGCGGCAGGGGGTGCGCCACCGGGGAAATACAAATTGCAGAACCTCGAGTTGGAAGTTGGAGCGGACCAGATTGTTCGTCAGCCTGGGAAAACTAATTTTGCCGGATCGGCGTTGCGTCCGATCGATGGAGTTTTTCGTGCCGCGAAAATGCTGGATCGTTCGTGGCAGGAAATCTGGCCGCGTTTTTCAACCCAACCGGCGAGGTTCATGGGTTTGAGCCACGATTTAAAAGTGGGGCAACCGGCGAACTTTTGTCTGTTGCGATTTTCCGGGTGCAACGAATTGGCTGAGCTGACCATGCCGATGTTTGGGGAAGGCAAGTTTTGCCCACCTTTTTGATTTTCCTTTCCCGGGGCGCGCACGGAGTGCGCGGGCCTACCTTGCGCGTGAAGAATTTAAACACTCTTGAATGGATTCGGGCGCGCTATATCCTCAACCCGCAGAGCACGGAATTTTCCACTATGCCAAGAGCACATTTTTTTAACGAAAGCTTCCTCGCCCCATGAGCTTTCGCCTCGATTGGAATCAATTGTTGTCAACACGACGACAGGCCCATCCTCCTTCTTCCGTTGCCGCGACCGCTGCTGCTCCGGCACCGGCGCCCACGCCTGCGACGGCTGCGTTAGCTCCGGCGCCGGGGAAAGACACCCGCACCGAGTTCGAACGTGATTACGATCGTATCATTTTTTCCGCTCCATTCCGTCGTCTCGCTCGCAAGACCCAGGTGCATCCCTTCGCTGAAGTTGATCACATTCACAATCGGCTTACGCACTCTCTTGAAGTCGCGAGCGTGGGACGTTCGCTGGCTTACGCTGCCGGACGTTTGCTCGTAAAACATGGGGAAATGCCCAAAGGACGCACTACCGAAGATATCAACTGCATCGTGCAGGCGGCTTGTCTCGCGCACGACATCGGAAATCCTCCATTCGGACACGCCGGCGAATTTGCGATTCGCGAATGGACCAAGGCGCAATCGAACGAATTGTTTGGTGGCGATATGGCGATGCGATTGCACGGGGTCGCCCGTGACTGGTTGTATTTCGAAGGCAACGCGCAAAGTTTCCGCATGGTGGCGCGCTCGGATAATCGGGATCAGATTTATTTCCGACTTACGTATGCTTCGTTGGGGGCGTTGATCAAATATCCCTGGGATTCCTGCGATCAACGAGTCGACGTCGAGCACAAGTACAGTGTTTTCTCCTCGGAAAAACATATTTTCGACGAAGTCGTGCAGACCCTTGGTCTGAGACGTCCGGACGGACTCGTGGTTCGACATCCGCTTTCGTTTTTATCAGAAGCTGCCGACGACATTTGCTACCGCATCGCCGATTTCGAAGACGCCGTGCAAATGCGCATCCTGCCGGAACAGGAAGTGCGCGATATCTTCAAAAAGATCACGGGCGAAGACAATGGGCGGCCACTCTCGGCCATGCGCGCGTGGACCATTGGCCGTTTAACAGAAGCGGCGATTGATATGTTCGAAAAAAATTACGAGCAGATCATGAGCGGCGATCGCCCTGCCAAGCGGGACCTGAAGATGGATTTCCCGGAACACATCAAGGAAGCGCTGCAAATCATTAAAGATCGATACGCATTTATTTTCAGTCACCGGCCGAAAATGGCGGTCGAATTGGGAGCTTACAATACACTGGGGCGAATTCTTGGTATTTACGCGCGCGCAGCGAAGCAGCTCAGCGCTGCTGGAGATTACGAGAAATTAAGCTTTGTGCAGAAGCGATGTGTCGATCTGGCCTGGGGCGAGAAATATGTTCGCGAGAACCAGGGCAGGGAATATAGCTGGTGGCTGGCGCAAGTGATGGATTTTGTGGCGGGAATGACAGACAACTACGCCATGCAGGTTTCCGGGGAAATTGGGGGGCAGTAAAAAAAGTTTAAAAATATTTCTTTCGTCATTTGACACATATCAAACCTGAACTACTTTGAGTGCAGGGTGTTATAAGGTTTGCCCGTCTAGGTTAAGTAGGTTTTCCCTAGGCGGGCAATTTTTTTGCCCAAAAGCCTTGGTTTTCACTGGGACAAAGTGGTGACAGGAGGGGCCGATCCAGATACGCTGACGGTTCGGGTGTGAAAGCGCTTTTGACGAAAACCCTGCTGGTTGCGGTTCTGCCGTTGATCCACGCGGTTTCAGCGTCCGGACAGACCATTCCCCAGCAGATCGATACGATCCTTGCGCGCACTGCCGTGGCCGGTAATACGTGGACGATTCTCGTGCAAAATGAGACCGGGACGGTAACGTATTATCAAAAGAACCCAAATACCGGGAAAGCACCTGCCTCCAACACGAAGATTTTCACCACATCCGCCGCTTTTGGTTTGCTGGGAACGAATCACTCCTTCGAGTCCCGCGTTTATTACACGGGTACGTTCAGTGGCGGGGTGGTTAGCGGAAATCTAGGTCTCGTGTGTGAACACGACATGACCTGGAACGAAGACACGTTGGGCACAGGCAACTCGCGCAAAGCTTTGGATTTTATCACCACGAAACTTAAAGCATTGGGGTTAACTCAGGTCTCAGGCAACGTGCAGATTTATGGCGCTTGCATGTATGACCATACTTCGACCGACATCACGACCGACACCCAAAATCAAGCCAGCTACAACTTGGAAGGAGCAACGGCCTTCAAAGCGGCTTTGCAAGCGCAGGGAATTGCCGTAAGCGGCAGCGCCCAGGGACAGACGGGTTTCACAATTCCAACGAGCACGCTGATGTACACCTACCAATCAACGAACCTGACCTATGGGGGGAAACCGTTGCGACTGGATGTGGCGTGCATCCCGTTGATGAAAGTGAGTCATAACGTCATGGCGGACCTATTGCTTCGTCACATTGGATATAAATTGAGTAGCTCGGACACTTTTTCGGCCGGTCGAAACAAGCTTCTCGGCTGGATGAAGGACACAGCCGGGATCTCGACCAACGGTATCGCCATGTTTGATGGTTCGGGACTTTCCCACAGTGATTCGTTTTCAGCACAGCAAACCATTTCGATGATTCGTTATATGTTGGGTGCTTTTCCCACGTGGAAAACAACCCTGCCGATTGGATGTACCGATGGAACGATCGGAGGGCGCTTCTGCGGAACGGATGGCGATGGACAGGTGCATGCCAAAACGGGAAGTTTGAGTATCTCTATTGCATTGAGCGGATACATAGACAATCAATACGACAATTGCCGGTATCTTTTTTCCTTCATCAGCAACGACTCGGGCGGCATCGACCAGACGAGCACTCGCGATGCGATCGACGACTGCGTCGTCTTGTTCGGAGCTCGGGGTGTTCCGACGAGTCCGCAAATTCTTTCCGTGACAAATCGCGCCAACGGAACGTTGCGTGTGACGTGGTCTGATGAAGGTTTTGTCCACACCGGTTATCGAGTCTACGCGAGCGCCGACGGCATCACATTTGGGGCGCCTGTGGACCTTGGGGCAGCTGCGCAGACTTACACGGAAAGCGGGCTGTCACCGGGAATGAAACGCTACTATCGCGTAAGTGTCGTTGGCAGCGGAGGTGAAAGTGCTCCGTCGCGGGTGTACGGCGCTCAGGTAAGCAATGCGAAATCGCCGATCGTGATTGTTGATGGAAACGATCGTTGGCAATTCCAGACTTCCGAAAATCCCAATGCCGACAACCATTCCTTTGCCGTCATCACCGGCCAGAGCATCAGCGGGCCGGCGTTCGACACGGTGAATCATAATGTGTTTATCGATGGAACAATGGCGCTGACAAATTATCGTGCAGCGATCTGGTTGTTAGGCGAGGAATCCACCGTTGATGAAAGCTTTTCCTCGGCGGAGCAGGGGTTGGTCAGTTCGTATCTTGCGGCAAACGGGAATCTTTTTCTTTCAGGCTCTGAAATTGGTTGGGATTTGGACCGACCTAGCGGCCCGACGACGGCGGATCGCAATTTCTATCACAACCAGCTGCGTACGGTTTATGCGAATGATGATGCGGGTACCTATTCATTTACGCCTGTTGCCAATGGAATTTTTTCCGGGAACGTCAACGCCACTTTCGACAACGGCACACATGGGACTTATAACGTCGATTTTCCTGATGTCCTGACATCCACCAATGGAAGTGTCGCGGCTATCACGTATTCAGGTGGCACCGGAGGAGCCGCCGCCCTCGTTTACAATGGAACTTCGGCGGGAGGTAAGATTGTAAATTTTGGTTTTCCTTTTGAAACGATCGTCAGCCCCACTGCGCGAGATGCCTACATGTCGGATATACTCAAATTTTTCGGCTTATTGGAGCTGCCTACGGTCGCCATGCCGCAGCTCGATCCGGCACAGAATCAGGCGGTGCTGTCCTGGAATGGAAAAGCTGGATTAAAATATAGGCTTCAATACAAAACGAATCTGAATCAGCTTAACTGGATTGATGTGGTACCGGATATCACGGCGACGAATACCACCGTCACCGCAACCACTTCTCTGGGGACATCACAGAAATTTTTCCGAATTCTCCTGGTAAATTAAAAAGCCGGAACTTTCGTTCCGGCTGTGTTGTTCAAGGTTCATCCGGCAATCAGAGCAGATGAATATTCAAGTCGGCTAATGCCTATAGCCGTAATAGCGTCCGTGACCCGGATAATGTCCATGGCCTCCGTAATAACGTGAATGCGATGGATAATAATACACCGGTCTTGGGGCGACGATCACCGGCGCCACCTCACAAGGTGGAGCTGCGACGACGACTCTTGGAGCCGGCGGACAAACCGGTGCAGGCGCGGAAATCACGACTGACGGAGGGCAGGGAACAGGCACCGGCGGGCGGTGACTTACAATCACCGGAACCGGCAAGGGGAGATCAATTCCCAAATGGAAACTGACGCCCGCCTGTGATGCTGCCACCGCTCCAAACAGAACGGCTGAGACTAACAATAACTTCTTCATACGACAGATTTGACGTCGTGCTTTTCAAATTGTTTCGAAGTTAAAAATCGTTTTTGAAAGATTAAAATTGAATAGAGAAACCACAAAAAAGGTCTAGTAAGCCGCTTGTCCTGAGGGCGTCCGAAAACGAGACAATTCCCTTAATCCACGTTTCGAATTTCGTTTTTAAGAACTGCTTCTGAAAGCTCGAACGGTTCGCGTTCTATCTGTCGAAATGCTTCCTCCTCCGCAGTCTTTTTGTTTTTCGCTGCGACATGAATCTGCTTTTCGAGGGTGGCGGTGCGCCGGATGGTTACAGAGAATTTCTGGAGGTGTGTGAGACCTGGGATAACTTTTGCAAGAGATTTTTTTCGAGATTCAGATTTGATCGGATCTCGCACCGCGGCTTCTTCCAACAAATCGTATTTTACGCCGATCACTTGCGCTTCTTTGTTCTCGGGTAACGGCTCGGGAAAAATTAGATAAGAGGAATGGGGGCCCTCGTGAAAGCCGATTTGTCCCACGTCGGTTTTTTTACTGGCGGAAGCTTGACGAATCGTCAGAACCCGGTTTTCGTCGACCGCCTTTAGAAACTTTCGGTCCGGTGCCGTCCAAAGGGTGACGACTTGTGGTTTGCCAGATGCTTTCACCAGGTCGGAAAAGCGAATGGATTTAGATGGCATTCCCGAACATCGCCGCGGAAAGAACGTAATTCAAATGATCGGGCGAAAAGGTTTTCTGAAGGAAAACGAGAATCGTGTGAAAATGTTCTTTGCACTTGCTCCCAAGCTTTTTTATCCCATAGTAATGCGCGTTCGACGCGGTGCCTGTCATCGCGGCAACGGCATTCCCTTTGTTGGGCGCTTAGCTCAGTGGTAGAGCACCTCGTTTACACCGAGTAGGCCGGGGGTTCGAATCCCTCAGCGCCCACCATTTCTCCTTCCGGTGGTTTTCTTCAGGTGGAAATCCTTGAAACCTGAAGTAATGTTTTGTCTATGCCGACCATTAATATCGCCGTGCCGCATCAGCTTGGGACCGATGAGGCCAAACGTCGGATCACAACCCTGATTTCCGAAACCAAAGCCAAATTTGGTCACGAGGTTTCAGATTTGCAGGAGAATTGGAATGGAAACCAGGGAAATTTTAGCTTCAAGGCCCGTGGATTTTCTGTTTCCGGCGATCTTCAGGTGGAGCCCTCGAATGCGGTTATGAAAATCAATCTTCCATTCGCCGCGGCGTTTTTTAAGGGCCGGATCGAGCAGGAAATTTCCACACGGGCGAAAGAATTATTGTCCTAAACCTCGGAAATCGGATTTCCTCCTGTTTAGGACATTTGCCTTAAGGGATTACCTCGTTGCATGAAGGTTTTCCTCTAAACCACCGAAGGCGATTTTCTGCGCCCTGAATCTCCCGTCGACTGATTGTTGCCTCTATGGCCCTGCCGTAATGTGACCGTCGCTTGCCCTTATGGGCATTGTGTCGAACTATGGATTTGCTGTCCTATTGGAACCTGAGCGAACGCCCATTCGAGGCGACATGGGATACGCGGTACTTCTTTCGAAGCCACGATCATGACGAGGCTCTGAATCGCCTGACATTTCTCGTGGAGGAGCGGACCATGAATATTGGAATGCTCACGGGAGAAATTGGCTGCGGGAAAACGCTGACCCGCGCGGTTTTTACGCGGCGCCTGGATCCAGCGAGGTTTCAGGTGGCAACGCAGGAAAGTTCTGCTTTTCCGTTCAAGGATTTGATTGGAGCGGTTCTTGAGAACCTCGACCCCGAGGGCAAGGGGCAGAGTAAATACGCACGTTGCGAACGCCTCAGGAAAATTGCCGAAAGGGTTCATCTCGAAAATCGCCATCTCGTTCTCATTTTCGATGAAGCGCAAGAGATGTCGCCGGCAACTCTCAATGAAATGAAGTTGCTCACCAACCTCAATGGGGATGGACGTAACTTTTTGACCCTTATTTTGCTAGGGCAACCGGAATTGCGTGCCCATGTTTCAAAACTTCCGTCCATCGATCAGCGAATCAGCCTTCGATTTCATTTGCGTCCAATGACCATTGGTGAGTGTTCAGATTATTTGCGTCATCGGTTAACTGCTGCCGGGCATGCCAATGGCGATTTGTTTCCGCCGGATGCTGTTGGAAAATTATTTCATTTCTCCAAAGGCATTCCACGGGAATTAAACCGCCTGGCGAAATTAGCCCTGGAATACGCCTGGCTTTGCGAGATGCCATGTGTTCCCGCCGTGGCAGTGGATGCAATAGCTCGTGACTTGAGCCGCCATCAAAACTTATTTGCCGCATGAGTGACGACGTAGAATTCAGCATTAGTGCACTGCGTCGCAAACGCAGTGAAAACAACGGAAATGGTTCCCATGAAACCGGCGAATCGTGGAGGCGACGCGATGACGGAGCCTCGGATCGCCACCGTGAACCCGAAGGAAAAGACTGGAGTTATCGACGTTCATCCCACGAACCGCAGTCCCGAGCAGTGCTGGAAGAAGAAGCCCCTCGACGAGCTTTGCCGTATCAGGATGAGGATGAGGCGCAACTGCCGTCGTTTAAATTGCCTTTCGACTTTGTGCGCATCCTCGATGCCTTGAAGGACAAATGGAAATGGTGGCTTGGGGCAGGACTTGCGTGTGCGGTCATTGGACTTTGCGCTGGTTTTCAAGGGGCATATCACATTGTCAGCCTTCAACTGATGCGTCGGGAGATTCCTGTGGCCTTTCGCGCCAGTGAAACAGGGGATTCCTTCAAGCCGCAGTTCCTTTCCGACGCGACTTTGATGGATATATTGAAATCGCCCGAGGTTTTGCGCCGGACGTCCGAAAAAGTGGAGTCGAAGATTTCTCCCGGGGCACTTTCCATGGGGCTTACCGCGGCGGCTGAAACAGGAGCGGAACTGATCAACCTAGATTTTTCCACTCGTCTGGGACCTAACGATGCGGTGCAAGTCTTGAACCTTTATGCGGAGGAACTGGTAAAATTTACCCAGGAAATGCAGAGCAGGGAAGCGAAAGAGGTTGCGGGGTATCTTTCGGAAAAGCTGGCTTCGGTCGAAAAGGAAATGGCTTCGGTAAACAAAGGGATGAACGAGTTTCCTGCTGAGGAAAAATTCGCCAGCCCGGACAAACAAACAGAGACCTATGTAAATCAGCTCACAGATCTCGATGTTAAGATTCAAAATAATCAGATCGAACTGGATACGATGGATTTGAAGATCGCGGCAATGGAGCGGGAACTTGATGTGCGAAATCCTCTCGCGGACAAATTGCAGGCGGCGAAAGACACCCTGCAAAGCCTTCTTGCCAAATACACCGAGGTGCATCCTCAGGTGCAGGATCAGCAAGCAATCATCAAGGCGTTGGAAGAGCAGTTGGCAAATTACAAGGCTGACCCCGCGAAACGATACGGCGGCAGCGCGGCGGCAGATGGCATCTATATGAATATTGTGCAGCTCCAGGCCCAAAAGCAGGCGTTGACCCGCCAACTGGAACAGTTCAATGCCCGCCGGCAAAAGATCCAAAGCCAATTCGGAAACGTTTCAGAAAAGAGCCTGGGTTATGCGAACCTGAAAAGTCGCTACGATTCTCTATTTACAATGCGTTCCGTCCTGACGAGCCGGCAACGTGAAGCGCAACTATTTGTCGATAATCCCAACGGCTACCTGCGCATTTTTACTCCGGCTTCATTGGACCGCGTGGGTAAGAAAAGTCCGTGGAAAAAGACGATTGTGTTCATGTTTTTTGGATTATTCGCCGGAACCTTTGGTGTCATGGGATTTGTGGCGGTTCGCGAAGTCATTGACGATCGCTTGCGTTCCGCAGCGGATATCGAGAGAGCGACGGGCCTTCCGGTTCTGGGATCGCTCGGAGACTTGAACAAGATGACCCCGGCCGAGCAAAGCGAGTGGGCCTTCCGTACCTGGACCATTATCAAAGGAAAACTGACGGCAGATCAAAGCGATGGATTGGTGTGTGGTGTGATATCAGCCCAGCATGGAGAAGGGCGTTCCACGTGGATTCAGCTTCTGAGTGCCACGGCAAACTCTCGTGGATTGCGTGTTTTAACAGTCGAAACACGTCGAACGGAAGATCCTCAAGTTCATCCGCACGAACAGTCCAACGTCGACGAAACGAAACAAAGTGAAGCATTGGTTGCAAATGTCCTCACACATCCGATGCAGGTAGCCGAACAATTGATCGATGCGGGTTCAAATCAAATCGTGCATATCCCCTTGCCGGGATGGGTTTGGAACCTGGAAAGGCGGAAACAGTGGCAAGCCGCCATGGATCACTGGGGTAATATTGAAAATCTGGTTTTGCTCGTGGAATTACCGCCGGCCTGTGAACCCGAATCCGTTTTGCTGGCCGAGAAATTGCCCCAACTGATTTGGTTAAGTGACAGCGGAAAAACCACAGCAAAGGAAACTCGGAAACATATGGAAACATTGCGTCATGCGAACTGTAATCTGGTTGGCGCGGTGATTAATCGCGAACCAGTGTCCTTCTTCAGAAATCTACTCTCACGATGGCTCTCCATCGCCGTGGTCGTGACGGGCGTTTGTTTTTCAGCCTCAGCCCAGCCAAGTCCTTATGTCGATGATCCGGCGGGTGCGACTCCAGTAAAGGCTCCGAAAGCCGCCTTGTCGGTGAGCACGCCAAATCAGCGGGCGAAGTGGCAACAGAAGTTGACGCTTGGGCCCGGGGATATCTTGAACATGGCGTTCTACGGCGAAACGAATTTGACGAAGCCAGACGTGATGATCGGTCCGGACGGGCGAGTGAGCTACATGCAAGCAACCATCGTTGCCACTGGCCTTACTGTCGATGAATTGCGGGACAAGTTTAACCAGGAACTTTCAAAATTTTATCGGACCCCGCGGGTGATGATCACACCCATCGCGTATAACAACAAAAAATATTTTATGCTTGGCAAGGTGGTCACGCGCGGGGCTTTTCCTCTGGACCGACCAATCACGATTGTCGAGGCGCTTGGGCGCGCGAAAGGATTCGAAACGGCAATGTTGGATCGCAATAGCATCGATCTCGCCGATTTACAGAAAAGCTTTTTGATTCGCGACGGACAACGACTTCCCATTGATTTCGAAAAGTTGTTTCACGAAGGCGACCTTTCCCAAAACATTCCAGTGGAGCCGAATGATTATTTCTATTTCCCTCCAACGGATCTCAATGAGGTGTACGTTCTCGGTCAGGTCAATGCTCCGGGCACAATTCCTTTCGCCAAAGATCTGACACTTATCGGCGCGATTTCCCAGAGAGGCGGTTTTGCCCCTGCCTCGTTCAAGAGCCGGGTTGCCGTCATTCGTGGTTCACTGAACAAGCCTCAGACCTTTGTAATAGATACGCTGGCGATTACCGACGGTCGCAAAACCGACTTCCGGCTTGAGCCCAAAGATATTGTCTACGTAAGTAAACGGCCTTTCATCAGGGCGGAGGAATTGCTTGATCTTGCAGCCACCGCTTTCATTCAATCCGCCACGACTGGTTGGGCGGGGCAATTCGTCGGGCCATTCATCGAAAAACCATTCATTCACGGACTTGAATAAAGGTGACTATGAAACGAAATCTGTTTTCAACGTTGATCCTTATTTTGGTTTCAGGCTGCTTTCAGTACGGCCCGAAATTTAATGCCCGCACGGCAGAACAAACCGAAGTGACGAAAAAGCTTCAGGCCACACGGCCCGCACCGAAGGTAGTCACCGGCAATCCGACCAATGTTGTTTTTCAGGCCGTTGAGAGTGAGAACAAGATCAAACCGGAATGGTTGAGACCATCGACCGAACCCTTTCGCCTCGGTCCAGGCGATAAGATTGAAATCGAACTTGTTTCTGATCCGGCGGCAACGCGCGTTACATCCACGGTGGGACCGGATGGAAAAATATATTTCAATCTTTTGCCGGGGATTGATGTCTGGGGACTGACACTTGAGGAAACACGGGTAAAAATCGAAGACGGTCTAAAGCAGTATATGCGAGAGCGCCCGCAAATTGGCGTCACCCTTCGGGCCGTGGAAAGTCAACGCATCTGGCTTCTTGGCAGATTCCAACTCCCGGGCGTGTATCCAATGCCAACGCCTATGACGTTGTTGGAAGCGCTGTCGGTCGGCGGAGGAACGGTCAATTTCACCGGGACCCAGGACATCACGCAGATTGCCAGTAGCGAAGAGTTGGCGGATTTGCGTCGCAGTTTTGTTGTGCGCAAAGGACAAATGCTTCCAGTGGATTTTCATCGACTGATGAAAGAGGGAGATTTGTCCCAGAATATTTATCTCGAACCGGATGATCTCGTGTATTTGCCGCCGATGACGGCAAGGGAAGTCTACGTGATGGGCGCTGTGCAAGGGCCTCGGGCCGTTCCGTTCCGGGAAAGATTAAGCCTGATCGACGCAGTAACCAGCGCGGGCGGTCCGGCGTATAACGCTTATCTTTCTCACGTCGCTATTGTGCGCGGATCTCTGACTCAGCCAAAAATCGCCGTGGTCGATTACAAGAGCATCGTCCATGGAAATGCGACGGATATTATCCTGGAACCTCGTGACATTGTTTACGTTCCACTTTCGCCATTCAGAATTTTGCGTCGTTACTTCGATTTGATCCAGACGACGTTTGTCAGCTCTGTTGCGATCAATGAAGGTTCGCGCGCGGTTCTGAAGACCAGTACTGCACCGACGGGTATTCTTATTCCTTTTGGTAGTAAAATTACGGTTGGACCTGGTGGTGGCTTAAACAGTACTCCCAGCCAATAGGTTTCGGTAATTCTTCTTGTTAGCTGTAACTTCGAGTCCTGTTTCGGGGTGAGACGGGATTGACCGCCATTTTTAAATGGAATACAAACCCTCTCACCCATTCCATGAAAAAAACTAAAGCAGCGCTTTTGCGCCTATTCCTCTCTCTTGGTTGCGTTCTCCTCATTTCAGAATCCGCGTCCATGGCTCAGCGAGCGTCCACAGCGAATATTTATGGAATTCATGGCTGGGCGAGCGATGCCAATACGTTATTGAACGGAAAGGGCGCTTATTCTGTGGATCTTGTTTATTCCGATCAATGGGCCGCAGACGCCAATTACCGAACTGGGTTCATCAATGCAATGGCCTCTGCCTACAACCAGGGGTTTACCGTAATCGTGCGGATTGATTATGCCCCGTGTCAGGTCGTCCCTCCGGAATGGGATTGGAATAACCGCTACACGTTTGGCGAACGTTGCAAAGACATCGCCAACCAGCTGAAGCCGTATTGCCGAATCTGGGTTATCGGAAATGAAATGCAGGCGC
>CBHTTJ010000160.1:0-13964 GCA_966095605.1 uncultured bacterium
CCTGCAATCAGCACGGATTGTGCTACTATCATCCGCCAATGGCTCGCAAGAAGTTTAATCCCTTCGACCTCTCGGCAAAAGAGGACACGAGCTATGCGCCCAAACCGGCTCCAGATCGGAGTTTTCTTCAGGTCGCCGTCAAGCCCGACCTCGTTCAGCCTATCCAGTTGTTTCTTGGTCGGACGGAGATGTTCATGGATCGCGCACAGGCTTCTCATCAGCCAGAAGTTCTGTTGGAAATTCAAAAAATTCATTCGGCTGCCAAATACCTTCTGTCGTTAATCCATAGCTCCACCATCTTGACGGACCAAAGGTTAGAGGTGGAACTTGGCGGGCCTGCGCCAACCGATACGACGCTTTTTTATGCCGTTACGCCTTCCGGCGAATCCGTGGAAAAGTATCGCAGCGACTGCGGACGTCTTCTGTTGATTGATGACGATCGCAAGTTGCTCGAAATGTTGAAGCTGATCCTTGAGAAGCAGGGACACACCGTGATTACCGCGGACAGCGGCGAGGAAGCATTGGCCGCTTTGCATACTGGCGATATTGACCTGATTCTTTCGGACCTGACAATGCCGGGGATCGACGGTTATCAATTGCTGGAATTTGTTAAAGCGGACATGAATTGGCGGAACATTCCAGTGTTGATCCTGTCCGGGGTCCGCGAACCGACGACTGCCGCTCGTTGTATTGAGTTGGGCGCTGACGATTATCTTCCCAAGCCAATTAATCCGCCGCTCTTACGTGCACGTATCGCTGCTTCGTTGGAAAAGAAGCGATTGCGAGATTTGGAAACGGCTTATCTGACCCAATTGCAGGCGGAGCAGGAAAAATCCGAGAAGCTCTTGCTTAACATTCTGCCAGCGCCCATTGCCGAACGACTAAAAAAAGGCGAAAGCAACATTGCCGACAACTTCCCCGAGGTCACCGTGTTGTTCGCGGATATCGTTGGTTTTACCCAGCTAGCGGCGCAGGTTTCGCCAGGAGAATTGGTCCAGACCCTGAACGAAATCTTCTCGGCGTTTGATCGATTGGTGGAACGGTTTAATCTCGAGAAAATCAAAACGATCGGCGATGCCTACATGGTGGTGGGCGGATTGCCGAATCCATTGATGGATCATGCCGGTGGTGCTGCCGAAATGGCGCTGGAAATGCAACGTGAACTGGAGCGCATTAACGCAGAGAAGGGGATGCATTTGAGAATGCGTGTGGGCATTCATACGGGACCGGTCGTGGCCGGCGTGATTGGAAAGAAAAAGTTCTCCTACGATCTTTGGGGCGACACGGTCAATATTGCGAGTCGCATGCAATCGCTTTCCTACATTGGCAGTATTCAAGTTTCCGAAATCACGTTTGAAATGCTCAAAGATCGATTTGCATTCACCAAGCGCGGAGGCATTGAGGTGAAAGGGAAGGGGCGCATGACGACTTATCTTCTGAACGGGAAACTGGCTTGAAATCAGATCCTGCGAAACCATCGCGGCTTCGTTTGCGTGTCACGGCCACGGCCGAGACCATTCTGCGCAGCGGTCATCCATGGTTGTTCGCGGAAAGCATCCGGGAACAAAATCGCGAAGGGAACCTCGGCGAACTCGCGGTGGTTTATGATCGTAATGATTCTTTCCTCGCCGTCGGTTTGTTCGATCCGGCTTCACCTATACGGATGCGAGTCCTTCACGCTGGCAAACCGTTGAATGTCGACCTTGGATTTTGGCAGCAACGATTGAAGCAGGCCATCGATCGAAGAAGCGGCCTGTTTGATGCGCAGACTACAGGCTACCGTATCATTAACGGGGAGAGTGATGGTTGGCCGGCCCTCGTCATGGATCGTTACGATACGACTCTGGTGGTCAAAATCTATAGCGGCATCTGGTTGTCGCGGTTGGAAGAACTGATTCCTTTGTTTCGTCACGATATTCCCCATGAACGTATTGTCCTGCGTTTGAGCAGGAACATTCAGCAGTTGGCAGAAAAGGAATTCAAATTGCGTGACGGGCAAATTCTGAGTGGGGAACCTTTGTCGACTTCTGTTGTCTTCCTGGAAAATGGGATTCGATTCGAAGCGGAAGTTTTAAAGGGCCAGAAAACTGGCTTCTTCCTCGATCAACGAGAGAACCGACGGATCGTTGAGAGCTTGTCCCAAGGACGGATTGTTTTGAATGCGTTTAGTTTTTCCGGCGGGTTCTCGCTTTATGCCGCACGCGGAGGGGCGGCGTCTGTGGCAAGTCTCGATATCAGTGCGCATGCGTTGGAAAGTGCCAAACGGAATTTTTCTTTAAATCAGCAAGATCGGAAAATTGCTGCTTCACGGCATGAAGTCATTCAGGCGGATGTCTTTGAATGGTTTCGTTCGCCCAGTGGGCAACCGTTTGACCTGATTATTGTTGATCCGCCGTCGTTGGCCAAAAAGGAATCCGAACGCGCGGAAGCAATTCGTGCTTATGGACGCCTTGCTCGATCAGCCATCGATCGTCTCGGGCCGAATGGGATACTTGTGGCTGCTTCGTGTTCAGCGCATGTTTCCGCGGATGAATTTTTTAACATCGTTCGCGAATCAGCACGAGGAAGTGGGCGATCCTTTTCGGAGATGAGGACCACGCGTCACGCGCCGGATCATCACGCCGCCTTCAAAGAAGCGGAGTATCTGAAATGCATTTACCTGCAGTTTAATTCGCGAGATGCGGGCCGACGCGGGCGAGCAATTTGATCAAGCGAACCGCCAGATAAATGGAAATACCGATCAGGAACAAGCCGGACACGTGCGACATCCGGACGAGGGTTTGACGGGAAAATTCCCTGTGCTTGCGGGAAACAATGTAGCTGACGAGGAAGAACCATGCGCCCGCTCCGAGGCCGACTCCAAAGACACAGGCGGCTTTGCTATACCAGGTTTCATCGACCCATTCGTGCGAAAGGAACGTTGCTGAAATGGTGATCCACATCAGGAGCACACCGGGATTTCCGAGCACGCGCACAAAACCGGTCATAAAAGCTGAATGTGGATGCAAGCGTTCCTCCACCATCGCCACGCTTTTGTTGGTCGCCGGAATAGAATGAAGACGCAGATATTTAATGCCGAGGTAAAGCATCAACAAAAAGCTCAACAATTCCATGGCCGCTTTGGCCACGTTGGAATCCAATATACTGCTGAAACCCGCAAAGCTCACCGCACAATAGATCAGGTCCATAATCACGGCGCCAAAGCCGATGAACAGCGCCCAATGAAATCCCTTTTGAGCGCCTTCGTTGATGATGGTGATATTGATCGGGCCGATAGGAATCGAAACCAGGAAGCCCGTGATACATCCCACCAAACACGCCAGCAGTGTCGGTAAAATCTCGCTCATGATTACATGACGGGAGCTTCGTCTTCGTCGTCTTCTTCCTCTTCAATTTTCCGGCGATTTTCGCGCGAAAGACGAGGACGCACGAATCCGTAGACGAGATAGGATGTAAAACCCAATGGCAGCAGCCACGGCAACACACTCTTCCACGCCACGAGGATAAGGCCGATGAAGACCAGAATAGCGACCATCTTGGTAAATGGCCGCTTGGATCGAAAATCCACGGACTTAAAGCTGGGATACTTCACTTCGCTGACCATCATAATTGAGAGAAGAATCATGATGGCAGGTAAAAGGAAACGCCATGCGTTGGTGGCAAATTCCTTTTCGTCACACCAGAGGAGAAACATCGTCAGCGAAGCGACCAAGCCTGCCGCCGCGGGGATGGGGAATCCCATAAATTCTTTACCGCTCGAAAATCCCATCGCCGAAAGACAATTGAATCGTGCCAGTCGCAACGCTCCACAGATCAAATAAACAGAAGAGATGAACCAGCCGAGTTCCGGGGGATTCAAATCACGTAAAACGATGCGATGCACTAAAAACGCCGGAGCAACGCCAAAGGAAACCACGTCCGCGAGGGAATCAAATTCGCGACCGAAGGGACTTTCCACGCCGCCCATGCGCGCGACGCGTCCATCGAACAAATCAAAAATACAGGCCAAAAGAATGAAGAAAATTGCCAGGCCAATGGTGTGGTTGTAATTAGCGTCGGCTTTCGCCTCGACAATTTTCGTCAAAGCCAGAAAACCGCAGAACAAATTTCCCGCCGTCAGGAGGTTGGGCAGAAAATAGATCTTTAGCTCAGGACTCGCCGCTGGTTGTTGTTTGTCAGCACCGTTAGCCATGATATTAAGTTCGTTCGGCAATGATTGTTTCGCCACCGACTACTTTGTCGCCCACTTTTACGCGAATCTGATAATTCATCGGGAAATACACATTGGCGCGGGAACCAAATTGAACAAGGCTGATCCGTTCGCCTTTTGGCACGTCATCGCCGACCTCTACCCAGGGGATAATGCGTCGCGCAATCAAACCGGCAATCACGCGAACACCGATTTGTTCTTCCGGGTATTTATTAGGCGAAAATGTAATCAAGACATTTTCATTGTGCAGCGCGCAATCCGCATTCATCGCATTCAGGAATTTTCCGGACGTATGCTTCAAGTAGGTCACCTTTCCGCTTACGGGTGATTGTTGCACGTGTACGTTAAAGACATTCAGGAAAATCGAAATGCGTTTACATTTCCGACCGTCGTATTCGCGAATGGGCGCTTCATCCACCAGGTCGACCGTGCCGTGGGCGGGGGAAACAACTAAATGATCGCCGGAGGGAACGTTTGGCGTCGGGTCGCGAAAGAAATAAAGCGTGAAACAAACGAACAAAAACCAGACGACAACCAGAATCCACGCGAGGGCGACGACAACGCTGCCGAGGAACTTGGCCATCAAACCTGCACCAAGGATGACAATCAGTAAAACAAGCGATGCGCCGATCAGTTTAAAAGCTGCCTGTCGCGCTTTGCCGTAATGTTTCATTGTCAAAACCTTAAATTCCGCAAATCAAAGTGCAAGGTTCAAAGTGGGTTGTGATAACCTAAGTTTTGTTGACGAAACCATCAGCTTTTCCGCTGATGAATTCCTCAGGCGGCGGTTCTTGCACGTTGCTGAATCGACCAGCGCCGTGGCGGAACTGTTCAATTTATTGTGCGACCGCCTAGGCCTCTTGAAGCTTATGCAGGCTTTCGCGCAGTTTTTTCACAATCCACCTCCGATGTTCGTCACTCTCGATCTTTCGTCCAAGTTGATCGGTGACGTAGAAGCTGTCCGTTGCCGCCCCTTTATCCGTGGTAATCTTCGCGACGGAAATGTTGAGTTCCAGTTCATGTAACGTTTGCGAAATGGTGTAAAGCAACCCCACCCGATCTTCCGTTTGCAGATCGATCACCGTTTGTGTTTCAGAAATCTCATTATCGATACTGATTTTTGTGGGAATCGTCTCGCCTTCTACTGAGCGATAAATTCCCCCGGTTTTCTGCGCTTTGGAAATTAATTGAGGCAAATCCATTTCTTCGCCGGTGAGAATTTGCGTCAGCAACGCCTCAAATCGTTCCCGTTCGTCGCGATTGGCGAGCAAACCGGTCTTTGCGTCCGTGACAAAAAAAGAATCCAAAACAATGCCGTCGTTGCGCGTGATGATCTCCGCGCTGTGAATGTTGAAGCCGGCTGCCGTTAAAGTGCCGGTGATCTTGCTGAAGAGCCCCGTTCGGTCCCAGGTGCAGACGTGAACGACGGTGTAACCGCGATCTGGTTCGTTGTGCCATTGCACGACCGGGGAAAGGGCTTCTTCACGTTCAGACAATTGTAACTGCATGAAGCGGTTGACCAGTGTGAGATCGGTCAAAATCTCTTTCGCATCATTGATCTGGAAATAGCGCGGCGGCAAATTATCGAAGTGACCGGCCAATTCCTCTTCGCTGAAATTGTCGGGCATGATCTTGCGCACTTCCTCAGCGAGCAACTCCCGATGCTTCGTCTCCACGATATCGCCTCCCCGATTCATGGCGGCATAAGCGCGATCGAAAAGCATCTTCAACAATGAATCCTTGAAGCTGTTCCAAAGCTTGTCGCTCGTTCCGGTCGAATCCGCGACGGTATGCAGCGTCAACATCTCGAGGTTGCTTGCGGTTTGCACGAGGTTGACAACGGTTCGGATGACGGCCGGATCATCGAGATCCCGTTGTTGTGAAATTACAGCGAGGGCGAGATGGTTTTCGATGAGGAGGCGCAACGAGTGGGTCGTCGCACCGTCAAGTCCAAGCCGCTTGGCGACTTTCAACGCGTTTACCCCACCGACTTCTTCGTGTGATTTGCCTTCGTAAGCCTTGCCTGAATCATGTAACAGAAGCGCTAAATAAAGAATGAAAGGCCGCTCCACGCGCTGGAACATTTCGGTATAACCGCTGAACGGAGGTGTTTTCGCGTTGGCAATCTGGTCCAGTTTCTCGAGGCAAACCAAGGTGTGTTCATCCGCCGTGTAGAGATGATAAAACTCGTGTTGCACCAGACAGGTGAGCTTGCCAAATTCCGGGATAAATTTTCCGAGCAGTCCGACTTCGTGCATTGCGCGCAGAATTGGGGCAACGTTGCCGCGCGAGTCCATGATTTCCAAAAAACTCTGGCGTACATGTTCGTCCTGGAGAAACTGTTTGTTCACCAGGTGCAATTGATTGCGAATCAGCTGCGCCGTGTCGGGATGGAGTTTCAGGCCACGTTGTTGTGCGTAAAGGAATACCCGCATGAGACGCCACGGACGGTCTCGGAAAATTTGCGAATGTTGCGGATAAATCTGTCCATCGAGGAATTTGAATCCATCGACGACCTGGGCGCGAAGATTCTCACTCCGGGTGCGGAGTAGATCGCGAAAGTTTGGAATAATTTTCTGGGTCGGCACCAGCGCGAGACGTTGTTCCACCGTGCGCGTGATCAAATCGATGTTGCGCGTGTGCATGTAGAAGTCGCGCATGAAGTTTTCCAGGCGCACACTCGGCGAGCGATCGGTGTAGCCCAGATTATGCGCGACGCTTGGTTGAACGCTTTTGGTAAGGACGTCCACCGCTCGTTCAACGTGGTAATGCAATTCGTTGCGGGCGCGCAGCAGAAAATCGTAGGCTGTTTCCAGTTGTTTGCGTTCTGCGCGGCTGATCATTTCCTTTTCTTCGAGTTCCTTGAGCGAACGCGTGCGAAATTTAAAGAACGTCATCCATACGAGGTTTTGGAAATCGCGCAAACCGCCGCAGCCGTTTTTAATATTAGGCTCCTGCATCAATGCGGAATTGCCAAACTTCGCGCGTCGTGCCGCCTGGTCCTGCAGGCGGGCCTGGATGTAGGGTCCTTCGTAACCCGCGATGCATTTCACAAGAACCGTTTTCTGTAATTTTGTGAAAAGCTCCTGATCGCCGCAGATTAATCGCGCCTCCAACAAAGAGGTTTTCGACTGCATGTCGGTCGTCGCAATCTTGACGCAGTCATCGATGCTGCGGACGGAGTGCCCGACTTTCAGGCCAATGTCCCAAAGGGTGTACAGCAATCCATCCGTGATGGCAGTGAGACTCGGCAGCGGTTTTCCACGCCAGACCATATTGCCGTCGTGGAGAAACATGAAATCGATGTCGCTGAAAGGATTCAGCTCAGCGCGACCATAACCACCAATTGCGACCAGTGCCATGCGAGGCAAAGCTTCCGGACGCAGGGTAGGGGATGTGTTTTGGACCGCCTGCAGAATATGGCGGAGAAGCAGATCGAGAATTGCCGCGCGTGCGTGGCAGACTTCCATTCCGCTGGCCCCGGCCCGATGTTGGATTTTCAGGCGATGAGTTTCGACTTTGAGAAAGTCCTTATAGCGACGCAACTCGGTTTGCGGTTTGGTGCCTTCGGGGACGGGCAAACGTGCAGCGGCACTGGCTTCAATTCTCTCGAGCAAAGTCGGCATTGGCGTGACACTTTAGTGTCGACTCGCGATCGAAGCAACGGTCCGTTTAAATGAATCCAAACAGCTTCCGTTTATAAAAAGGTTTGCAGCTTTTCCGGAAATAATCTTCGACGCCGGCTCGGCCGGTAAGTTGCATGAAATCAACTGGCGGATCTGGAGTTTCAAGGTCGCGCGCCACGACGCCGGCACCGCCGACGACATCGTCCCAGTTTCCACTAACTTCGATACCGATCAACGTGTGTGGTTTGGGGTCTACGGTCGGATTGCAAAAATGCGCGAGGTAAGCTGATTTCACTTCCTTGCGGGTGGCAAAGTAGCGGGTCAATGCTTCCACCAACACTTTTGGATATCGGGCCGGTTGTCCAATCATGACCTGCGTTTCTTTTTCCGCGACGTAGCGCTGGGAAGGCTTTCCGATGGAACCATTGATGATCGCCGCAATTTCGCTGCGGGTCAGTTCCTTGCCGTATTCAGCGCCAGGATTGAGCAGCCATTCAGAGCCCTGCGTGATTTTCATCAACTCCAGTGCGTTAATCGCGAGATACCCGACCTGCGATTGAATAGCAGCCTGTAACCTTGGGATGGAGGTGAAAACGGGAATGTAAGGTTTCCCGTTCCAATCCATATTCCGGATGTGGAGAGTTGAACCGGCTTCGAGGGTCACTGGACCGTTTTGGTTCGCGCCACCTTCCTGGATGATCAGCAGTTCAGCTTGCGTAAGGTCTTTGTAAAACTGAGGACGATGCGCCGGATCTGTCGCTGCGCGCATCAGAGAACGTTCGAAGTCATTTTGGGGTTCAAAGGACATAGGTTGTTTGGATTAACGCATTAACGATGTTTGGATACAGTTGACGACGCAAGTCTCTTCTGACGCGGAATCAGTCATAAGCCCTATTGTCAGAAATAAGAGGAAAACTATTTTCCTCTTGGGTGAATATCAAAATGCAGGTGCTCATTGCGGAAGACGACGAGAATGATGCTTTGTTGTTGAAGCGTGCGATCAAGCGGGTGAACCCAGCGGCCACTTTCTATTTGGTGTCAGATGGCAACGAAGCGATGCTTTATCTAAAAGGTGATGGAAAATATGGCGAGAGGGATAAATTTCCGTTTCCGCGCGTTCTCATTACTGATTTGAAAATGCCCCGCATGGATGGATTTGAGTTATTGCATTGGCTACATGACCACCCGGACTGCAATGTGATTCCCAAGATCGTTTTATCCGCATCGAACATTGAGCGTGACGTAATTAGAGCGTACCAGCTTGGTGCGAATATCTTTTTTAAAAAACCAGCTTCGTTTGACGATCTTATTGCAATGATCGAATTGAATTTTCGGGTCTGGACCGCAGCTGAATTGCCACCGGATAATATTGAGAAGTGCGCGTGAGCTTTGTTCTTCAGCAGCCGCTTCGGTTCGTTGCAAACCACCCGTCTTGCGATAGATTGTGAACATTTCATGGGCTACTGCATCTCCAGGCGAGAAACATTGCCGAACGCGGTACGCCGTGTCGTAAACGAGCAAATGGACAAGGCGATCGCCGGACTCAATGACAAGCGTGATCCGGTGAATGGTGTTCACACCGCACGCAAAACCTTCAAAAGGATTCGTTCTCTTCTGCGACTGATTCAGCCTGGCTTGCCTCGTGAATTTTTTGAAAAGGAAAATCGACGGTTCCGGGATGCAGGGCGAATGCTCTCCCCGTTGCGTGATGTGCACGTGCAACGCGAGGCGTTGAAAGAATTAAAACTTTCGGGAAGCAACATAACTTTGGCTTTTGGGCAGAAGTTGTCCAAAGAAGAAAAGGCGATCCATACTCAGACTTTGGCTCGCGATAAAGCGCTTGCTCTTTTGATGAGGGCACGGAAAGAACTCTGTCAGTGGCCCTTGGAAGAATTGCGTCCAGCTCATCTTTCATGCGGCCTGCGTAAAATTTATAAAAAAGTTCGAACGTCCTTCCAAACTGCTAGAATGGAACCCTTGCCCGAGAATCTTCATGAATGGCGAAAACGGACGAAAGATTTTTGGTATGCATTCGACCTGCTCGGGAAGTTTCTTCCGCGGAAAATGGGAAAACTCTGCCGGCGCACGAAAAAGCTTAGCGACCATCTGGGAAGTGATCACGATTTCTTCTTTATCGGGGAGAATTTGAGGCAGGAAGCCCTTGCTCGTCCGCGCATCGAATTGCATCGCGTCGAACGGCTCCTGGCGAAAAGACGGAAGAAGTTACAATGTTGTGCTCTGCGGATTGGTGAAAAGATTTTCGACGAAAAACCTAAACGATTCGAAAAACGCGTGGCCCGTCGGTTGAAATCTCTTTCCTGTTAAAAACTATGACAAAACACATTGGTATTCTCACTTCGGGCGGTGATTGCCCCGGACTTAACGCCGCTATTCGTGGCGTTGGCAAAGCGGCGCAAGGTGTCTTCAATATGGAAGTCATAGGCATTCGCGACGGCTTCCGTGGATTGATGGAGAACCGCACGATGGAACTTGACCGCGAGACGCTCTCGGGAATTCTCACGGTCGGCGGTACGATTCTTGGCACCAGTCGAGAGAAGCCCTATCGCATGTTGATCGGAGGCAAGGAAATGGACGTCACCGATGCAATCGTCGCGAATTACGAGAAGCTTCATCTCGATGCGCTCGTCTGCCTCGGCGGAGGTGGCACGCAAAAGAACTCCCTTCATTTGAAAGAAAAAGGACTGAACGTCATCACGCTTCCGAAAACGATCGATAATGACGTTGCCATGACTGACGTGACGTTTGGTTTCGATACTGCGCTCGGCATTGCCACGGAAGCGATCGATCGTTTGCACAGCACCGCGCATAGTCATCACCGCATCGTGGTTGTCGAAATCATGGGACATCGCGCGGGTTGGCTCGCCCTCGGGTCCGGCATCGCGGGCGGTGCCGATGTTATTTTGATTCCAGAGATTCCTTACGACGTTAAGAAAGTCGCTGAGGCGATTCGTCAACGCAGCAAAAGCGGCAAACGTTTCAGCATCGTGGCGGTGGCTGAAGGTGCCATGTCCATTGAGGATGCGCGGGACCTTGCGAAGGCGGAGCAAAAGAAAGAGAAGGCGAAAAGCAAAGACGAGAAAAAGAAAGCCAAGGCGGCGATTGCCGAGTGGGAAGCCCGGCACGCAGGAAACACGTTGCGACTGACCAAACAATTGGAATTGCTCACGGGTCTCGAATCACGTTTGACCATTCTCGGCTACGTTCAGCGCGGCGGCGCTCCTTCGGCCGTCGATCGATTGTTATCCACACGCCTCGGTACAGCTTGCGCCGATTTGATCAACGATGGCGTCTTCGGCGTGATGGTCGCCGCGCGTGGCGATGGAACTGAGCCGGTGCCGTTGGAAAAAGTCGCTGGCAAACGGAAAGCCGTGCCAAAGGATCATCCATGGCTTGAAAGCGCGCGACTGGTTGGAACAACGTTGGGTGATTAGCCTGCGCGATAAATAATGGCTGAAGGCTTGCGATGACCCGGGGGGTGATGGAGGGAAAGGAATGTTCCTTGATAGTTACTTTCCTGTGACGAATCCGTGGAATTCCATTCACCGCTTTTTACCAACGGAAAAGGTAAAGTCCTCGACGCCTTTTTTACTTAACGCTATTCTCCGATAGATCGCTCAGCGCCAATGCAACCATTGCGACATCTCTTTTGCGTCATAGGCTTGCTTTCATTTCTTTTTGTCGGCTGTGACAAGCAGGCGGCTCCACAAAGTAAACCGCCGACGAAGACAATATCTCCGGATGAGATTTCTTACAGTCAGGTGGATATCACCGAGAGTTTTGGGGATCATTTGCGACTCAAGACCGATGACTGGATTGCAACTATTCCCATAAATAAGTCGGTGCCGAATGGAAAGGGTTTGCCGCCGGTCAACGCCAGCGCCGACGAAGTTTATACGGCAGCTGCAAAACTGTCGCGCATTAGAGAATCCCTCTCGCTTCCGAGTGACGGCGTTTACTGTCCGGTTTGCCACATTGCGAACACGCAGCTGATGAAGCTACGCACTCCGTGTCCAAAGTGCGGACGACCGCTGTTGAAGTTTGGATGGGATTGATCGTATTCCGGTTTTGATTTATGGGCACAGACATTGACGCAGCATTTGGCCATCAATGCGAGTTTCCTCCCACGGAGGAGCTTGTTCGGAGTATGTGTTCGAATATTGATCCGGTTGGGCCTGTTCTAACCAACGATTGGACGGCGAAAGCAGGCTATATTTATTTGCGTCTCTTCTTGGTCCAATCGTCCAATCTGTCCATATATTTTGGTCCGCGAACTGCATTTATATCGAGTGGTTATGGATGGCCGTATAGTGCAAGCGATCAGGATTTGGCTAAATCGGTGGCGTCGGCGATCATTTCTATTGCACGATTTTTCCGATCGCCGCAGGTGATATTTTTCCCGGATGACATTGAGCCTTGGTGCAACATGGATTGTTGGATTTCAGATGGGGCAAGCCTCGAAGATTTGCGAATGCGTCTGGCTGAAATTAAAGGGCCATCCACAGGGTTTAGCGGAGCTATTAAGCAATGGCCCGACTATTGGGAAGTTAATGGCTATTTTATCGAGGAATTGAAATATGATGACAAGTCGTGTACGATTTGACCTCGATACCTCAAGCTAGAAAAACATTCCGGGCAACAGTATTCACAACATCAAACACTATGGCAAAAAAATCATCCAATGATTCGTTTGCGGTCATTCGCAAAGCTGGGACGGGCGGTCCGAATTATGATCTCGATACCGACGCCATTATCGAACGCCTGACGAAGTGGCAGTCGCTTTGTTCTTTCAATGTGACCGGTGCGGGTGGCGATACCGTGGAAATCGAGTTCACCACGTTTCCGAAAGACATGGAGGCATTTGTGCGGGACCTCTACGACTTTTGTCCAGACCTCGTCGATCAGGGGACCGGTTGTGTTCATGAAATGGTCGAGATGATGGAGGAGACCGGCGAAGATCTCACACCCGAGATGAAGAAGCTCATCAAAGGAGTCGACTTCTCCGACGAAAATTACGGACTGGAAATTTTGAAACGGGAGTTGCAGCAGAAGAAGAGCGTTAAGTTGTGGTGGGACTAGGAAAGAAGTCGATTATCCGGTTGGGACAAAACGAAATTCTTGCATCAATCCAGACACTTCGTAGGTCGCGCCCTAACAACGGTCAATTTCACTTTCGCGGCAAATCAAATCGGATGAGATCAAGACCAAACTCCAGGGTGCAGGTGGTTTCTGTTTTTGTGCCTACGAGACCGGGGGCGAGGCTGTAAAGTCGTTGGCGACGATCGGCCGGGTTCGCTTTCACAACGACCAATCCGGATGCGCAAAGGGTGCCGAGACTTTTCACCACGCGATTCATGATCACATCGCCACCGAGTCCTTTTGGACGGGGTCCCGTGAGGACCGCTGCCGTTTGGGTACCTTTTTCTGCCAGCAATACGAGGAGCGAACGACGAAACGGGTCGCTCAGTGCCGCAAAAATCAGATCGAAATCCCAAGACTGGGTATTCGGTCCTGTCTCCAAAGGTCCTTTGCCATCGAACATGATTTCATCTTTGAAAAAGTCTGATTCCGACGCAAGCCCGTAAAACTTTTCCTCCCAAATCAGCCTCCGAAACCGCCGTCGCGTTTTTCACGCTAATTTTAGGGTTTTTTAACGAAAAGAGGTCAATTCGAACATAAAAAACGGGTATTTTGGCGTTTTTGGTGAAAAACCAGTCACGAAAACGACCTGTTACGCGTTTTTGGTGAAATTCCATTCACGAAACGGACCTGTTACCGGGATTTTGGTGCAATTCCATTCACGAAACAGACCTGTTATTGAGAATTTGGTGCTAAAACGTTCACGAAACGGACCTGTTACGCGATATTGGTGCAATTTCAATCACGAAACGGGGTTGTTACCGAGAACTTGATGCAAATCTGTTCACGAAACGCACCTGTTACCGGGATTTTGGTGCAATTCCGTTCACGAAACGGGTCTGTTAAGCTGAACGGGTCGAGATTTCATCCTGAAAAATCCACCTGCGGCGTCAGTTTTGGACAATTCCTTCTGGAAAAAGGGGCTGCTGGCTCGGCGGGGAGACATTTATTTCGGATTTCCGCCCTCGCCC
>CBHTTJ010000161.1:0-13665 GCA_966095605.1 uncultured bacterium
GTATTGGAAAGAACGCCGTGTAATTTCTCCAGTTGCCGCGCCAACGGCTCAACTCGATTGCTGAACTCCCGGTCCCATTTCTTGATCACGCGCATCTTCTCTTCCGCTTCTTCGACGGCGCGTTTGGCTTTGTTGACAGCCAACCGTTCAGCGGCCGTTGCGTCGCGCAGATTGGAAATCTCCGCGCTGAATAATTCGTTCTGGGCCTCCTCCAGTTTTTTGAGGCGGCGCTTCAATTCATTTTGCCAGCGAATACGAATGTCGTTGTCCAGCCACGACCGCAAACGGGCAACATCGGCACTGACTTCTTCGAGAGTTGGACGCGCTTTGCTGATATAAACAATCAGGTTGGACCGAAAAGCTTCAATTGCTTCGACCGACGTGACGTGGGCGCGTGTCGCCATGAATTAGCGTTGGTTCAGATACTCCTCAATGCGTTGCGCCTTGCGCAGGAGATAAGGGGTATGTTGGTTCGAGACTTCGACGAATTTTTTCAAGGCCCGCATCGTGACCTTGAACTCCTCGGAAAACTTCGTGTGTTCCTGGTCCTGCCAGGAATCGCCAAGGGCGGAAAATCTGGCCTGCAAGGAAGACATCTTGGTCTGGAGGTCGGTATTGAATTTACGAAGTTCTTCCGCGAAGCGCCGCACCTCTTCGGGATCCATGATGGCTTGAGGCATATATATTCCTTCGGTTCGTGATTCCTGACGGATTCAGCTTACGGTTTCTTACGGTCAAAGGCAAAAGGCAATTTAGCCGAGGCCCGTTACTTCCACCGCACACCCTCCAAAGCCCGACGTGTTTCAGAGTTAAACAATTCTAATCCATTCTTCTTCGGCGAGGTCCGCCATGAGCATTTTTGAAGTAAAAATGTCCTGGCGATTTTTCCCGCACCCATTTTCAGGATGAAAACACCTTCGCGAAAATTCCCGAGACCATTTTTAAGGTGAAATTCGGTCAGCGAAAATTCCCCGGGGCATTTTTAGAGTGAAAAGACCCTGGCGAAAATCCGCAGGCCTTCTTTCAGGATGAAAATGGTCTCGCGAAAATTCGCCAGTGTGTTTTCAAGGTAAAAATGGGTCCGCGAAAAATCTCCAGGCCATTTTTAAAGTAAAAACACCGTCGGGAATATTCGCGAAGGCGTTTTTAGAATGAAAATGGGTCGCGGAAAATTCGCGGACAAATTTTTAAAGTAAAAAAACGTCGGCGAAAAATCGCCGCGCCGCCAAGATCCTATAAATCAGCTGGTTACGAAAAACGTGTCCAAAGTGTCCTTTTTTGACCGGAGGCGCAAAAAATTCTTTTTGAGCGACGCTATGAAAGAGGAATAACAAAGGATGAACACAGATAGACACGGATAAAAGCCCTGCATTTTGGCTCCTAGCCCTTTCCCAGCGAGAAAGAGTCAGGCTGAGGGAGAGTCGCTCGTAAACACCAGCAGCCCGGTCGTTTTCTGGACGACATTCTCCAGCAAAAGTTCCACTGAAAACAGCGAGGAACCGAAATTCTATTGTGGAGTTCATTCCATTTTCCATCCGTGTCTCTTTGTGTTCATCCTGAGTGCTAACTAGAATCAATTCCTGATTTTATAATTGTTTGATTGTAGCGCTGTTGTCTTAATCACCTCACAACCATGCAACAAAGGTTCTGCCGGTGAGCCGGAACTACGATTGTCCCAGTTGCGGAGGCACTGTTGCCTTTCAATCGAGCATCGCGATCTCCGCGGTGTGCCCCTATTGCCAATCGCTGATCGTCCGTCGCGATGTCGACGTCGAGGCAATCGGCAAAGTCGCCCAACTGCCTCCCGATCTCAGCCCATTGCAAATCGGCACCACGGGGGAATTTGAAAACCAGGGCTTCACGCTCGTTGGCCGCCTTCGACTCGCCTATGAAGAAGGCAGCTGGAATGAATGGTTCGCACTGTTTAGCGATGGCCGCTACGGATGGGTCGCCGAAGCGCAAGGTATCTTCATGGTCAGTTTTGCGGTTACGCCTCCAGCCGGTTTCCCCAGATACCGCGATGGATTGAAACTCGGGCAATTCATTCATCTGGAGAATCGTCCGTTCAAAGTTACCGATCAAAAAGAGGTGAATTGTGTAGGGACCGAAGGCGAACTCCCATTCATCGCAACGGAGGGTCGAAAAGCCTGGAGCGTTGATTGCACCGGGGTCAATCAGTGGTTCGCGAATGTTGAATACGCCGAGGATGGCATGCGCCTTTTCGCGGGTCGATATATGCAGTTCAAGCAATTGAACTTCAATAACCTTCGGCCTGTTCCAGGTTGGTCTGACGATCCAACGCTTCGTGAGCGAAACAAAACAACGTCAGTGCAGTGTCCGCAATGCGCCGGAACCGTAACGATCCGAGCCGCCGGATTTACGATGTCTGCGGCATGCAGTTCCTGCGGCTCTCTCATCGACACCGCCACGCCGTCGGTGGAACTGATTCGCAAAGCCAAGCTGGGACAAAAGATTGAACCAGAAATCCCATTGGGCCGACGCGGCATGCTGTTTGGCACGATTTACGAAGTCATCGGATTTCAACAGGTCCGCGACGCGTATAGTGGCTGGTCTGAATATCTTCTTTTTAATCCCTGGGAAGGTTTCGCGTGGCTGGTAACGTACAACGGACACTGGAGCTTTATTCGTCGCTTGTTTGAAAATCCAGAGGTCAATCGAAGCATTCTCGGATCTAACGAGTATGTGAATTTCCGTGGGCGACATCACCGACTCTTCGCCCAGGGTGATGTTTCGACGATGTATGTGCTGGGGGAATTTTATTGGAAAGTCGCCATCGGCAATCCGACCAAAGTCAGCGATTACGTTGATCCGCCGTATATTCTTTCCTGCGAATCTTACGCCAGGCTCGGCGAAGAAACCTGGTCCGAAGGCGAGTATATCCAGCGGGAAGTTTTGGAACAGACCTTCGCGGTAGCCGGGCCGTTGCGGGAATCGTTTGGCGTTTATCTCAACGAACCGAATCCTTACAAAGCCAAGCTTCGACAGATTCGATGGTATGCACCGATCCTCGCCGCACTGCTGGTTTTCATCCAAATCATCTCCTGCCAGCATGCGGCGAAAAAACAAGTGTTCGCCGCCGACTACGAATACCGCGCGGGAATGACCAACCCGGTGGTCATCACGGAGCCATTTGATATTGGGGGCAATCAAAAACAGGCAGTGGAATTCGGCATGAATGCGCCCGTGAATAATAACTGGATCGAGCTGGATGTGGACCTCGTTGATGCCAACACGCAAAACGTCGTGGCCTCCTTTGAACAAGGCATCGAATATTATTCCGGTTATGACGACGGACCGTGGAGCGAAGGCAGCAACCACGAAAGCCGCATGGTCCCATCAGTTCCACCGGGCAGATATTACCTGGTGATCGACGCGTTCGCCGACACGGCCATTCCTCAAATGCCGTTTCGGATCACCGTGATTCGCGACGTGGCGGTCTGGTCCAATTTTCTCGTCGCTTTGATCCTGGTGCTTTTTTACCCGATCTATCTCGCGCTCCGGGCACACGCCTTTGAACGCGCACGCTGGATGGAGAGCGATTATTCTCCTTACTCCTCGTTCACGACGGAGAGCGATGATGACGATGACTGATTTCCAATCATGAAAATACAGAACCCGATTTACCTCGCTTTTGCATTGGGCCTGACCCTCTTCGCTGCCATGGCGAATCACCAGGGTTGGAGTGCACTGCAAGCGATCGCTTCCCGCTCCTGGCAACATTCCGAACCCGGCACACAACATAAATAAACGTATGAACTGGATAAACCTGCTGAACTCAATCGTCTACTCCGTCATTGGATTGTTGGTCTTCTGTTTTGGCTTCGTCGTAATCGACAAGCTGACGCCTTACAATCTGTGGGAACAGATTGTGAAAGAAAAGAACGTCGCGCTGGCGCTGGTCGTAGGCTGTGTCTCGATTGGCATTTGCCTGATCATCGCCGCCGCGATCCACGGTTGAGGATTTCCATCCGCCATGTCTGATCGCCGAATTAAATTCCTTCTGCTCGCGTCGGTCTTCGCCATTGCGACGTGCGGGCTAATTTATGAATTGATCGCAGGCACACTCGCCAGCTATCTCCTCGGCGACTCCGTGACGCAATTCTCGACGGTCATCGGCGTTTATCTCTTCGCGATGGGGATTGGTTCTTATCTCTCGAAATTTGTCCGTCGCAATGAAGTCGGCGTCTTCATTCAAGTGGAATTATTGGTGGGAGCTGTCGGCGGATCTTCGGCGGCACTCTTGTTTGTAATGTTTGGCCAGGTGGATTCTTTCCGTGTCTTGCTCTACGCGCTGGTTTTGATGGTGGGCATTTTGGTTGGATTGGAGATTCCTTTGTTACTGCGAATCCTCAAGGACCGATTGGAATTCAAGGAACTCGTTTCGCAGGTGTTTACTTTTGATTACATAGGCGCCCTGCTCGCCTCCCTGCTCTTTCCGCTAGTGCTCGTTCCGCATCTGGGACTCGTTCGTTCCAGTTTTCTTTTCGGTGGTTTGAACGTGGTAGTCGCGTTGATCACACTGCAACTATTACGCAAGCACGTGACCTGGGCGCGCTCGCTGCAAACGGCTGGAGCAATGGTGCTCATTGCGCTGAGCGTGGGTTTTGCACTTTCCGATCGGCTCCTGGCGTGGTCGGAAAAAGGTGTCTACGCCGACACCGTTATTTTCGCCCGCTCGACCCCTTATCAACGCATCGTCCTCACGCGCGATGCCAACGACATTCGTCTTTATCTCAACAACAATCTCCAGTTCAGCTCTCGCGATGAATACCGTTATCACGAGGCGCTGGTTCATCCCGGCCTCGCCCGTTTGAAAGAACCGCACAACGTGTTGGTGCTCGGAGGTGGCGACGGCATCGCGGTCCGCGAAATTTTAAAATATTCTTCGGTCTCGAACGTGACACTCGTCGATCTCGACCCGGAAATGACGAAGTTGTTTTCCACCCAGGAATTGTTGGTCCGCATCAACGAATCGTCGCTGCGTTCCCCAAACGTTCACGTCATCAACGCCGATGCGTTCACCTGGCTGCAAGCAAACACGAATCAGTTTGATTTCATCGTCGCGGACTTTCCTGACCCCTCCAATTTTTCCCTCGGCAAATTATATACGACGGCATTTTACGCCCGAATTCACAGCGCCTTGAAAACCAGCGGCAGTTTTGTCGTGCAATGCACGTCGCCATGGGTTGCTCGCAAATCTTTCTGGTGTGTTGACGAAACGTTGCGCGTGAGCGGCTTTATCACCGAACCGTATCATCTCTACGTGCCGTCCTTCGGCGAATGGGGATTTATTCTGGCCTCACACGAACCGTTGCCGCTGGAATTGCACCTGCCGGAAAATTTAAAATTCATCTCAGAATCCAGCACGCGGGACATGTTTCATTTTCCTCCCGATATGGGTCCGGTAAAGGTCGAACCGAACCGTCTTAATAACCAGGCGCTTGTTCGCTACTTCGAACAGGAATGGGCGCATTATGTGCATTGATGAACGGAAAACCTGACGTCAAATCCCGTCGTATCCGACGACGAACGTTTATCGCAAGCGGTGTCGCAGCTGCGGGCGCTGCGTCATTGAGTCCGTTTTTTTTGACCGCCAAAAAACGAACGTTCACCGGCTCAATTGTCGGCGCCAATTCTTCGATGGGTCATGCCATGCGCGACGGCAAGTTACCGATCCCATCGGAAACCGCCACGACCGATGTCGTCATTGTTGGCGGAGGCATCAGTGGACTCGCGGCCGCACGGCGTTTGCATCGGAAAGGCTTCAGCAACTTCGTTTTGCTCGAACTCGATTCCCAAACCGGAGGTAACGCCATCAACGGTGAAAACAGCGTTTCCGCCTATCCGTGGGGAGCGCATTACGTCCCGATCACGAGCAGCGAGACAACAGCCGTCACCGAATTATTTGAAGAACTGGGTGTGATCACCGGACGCAACGCCACAGGCTTGCCGATCTATCGCGAGGAATATCTGTGCGCGGATCCAATGGAGCGGTTGTTCATTCGCGGCCGCTGGCAGGAAGGATTTATTCCTCAATTTGGCATTAGCGACTCCGACCGCCGCCCCATCGAAGGTTTCCTGGCCGAAATGGAACGTTTGAAAACGACGCGTGGCTCGGACGGAAAATGTGCGTTTGCTATTCCCCTCGATCAAAGTTCGCAGGACGAAGAATTCCTGCGTCTCGACAAGATCACGATGGCGGAATATTTGCGCGAGAAAGGCTGGCTGCAATCGGAACCGTTGCGTTGGTATGTGAATTATTGCTGTCGCGACGATTATGGCGCCGGCGTGGAGAAGGTTTCAGCGTGGGCAGGAATTCATTATTTCGCCTCGCGTCACGGACAGGCCGCCAATTCCCCAGGCTACGGCGTTCTCACCTGGCCGGAAGGCAACGGATGGCTGGTGCAACAACTGCGATCGTCGATTGACGCGAACATTCGCACTTCGTGCATGGCGTGGAATGTTGAACCACGGGATAACGGTGTGACGGTAGATTACTTCGATGGCCGCCGAAAGCAGAGCGTCCGGCTCAACGCCAAAACGATCATCTGGGCAGCTCCTCATTTCGTGGCACAACGCGTCATTCGCCCGTTACGCGAACAATCTCCGCGTCTTCCCACGGCAAGTTATTCGCCGTGGATGGTAGCGAATCTCACGCTCGACTCTTTACCCAAGGACGGCGACCTCGCCTGGGACAATGTTTTTTACTCCAGCAAATCGCTGGGCTATGTCGTCGCAACTCATCAGAAACTTCATCCGGTACCGCGCCAGACCGTCCTGACGTATTACCAACCTCTCGATGACGATGAACCTGCTATCGCTCGGCAGAAAGCTTTTGAGCGCCCGTATGAAGTCTGGTGTGAATCCATTTTATCGGACCTCGCCAGAGTCCATCCGAAGATTCGCGAACAGATCACACATCTTGACGTCTGGTTGTGGGGACACGCCATGGCACGTCCGGTTCCAGGATTCATCTGGGGCAGCGCTCGAGCGCAGATGCAAAAACCGATCGACAACATCTATTTCGCCCATTCAGACCTGAGCGGCATTTCGATTTTCGAAGAAGCCTACACCCGAGGCGTCAACGCGGCCGATTCTTTACTCAAACAACGATCCACCTGAACAAAACGATGCGTGCCTTGTGTCAACATACCTTGCTCGAATTCAACGATTGCGACCCCGCTCTGTTGAAACATTCGCGCGAAGTGAAACAGTTCCTTTGCAAAGCCGTGGCGGCAGGTGGCGGAACGATTGTCAAAGCGGTGTTTCACAATTTCAGCCCGTACGGCGTGAGCGGCGTGGTGGTCATTACCGAGTCACACGTGACGATTCATACGTGGCCGGAGTTCGGTTATGCCGCGGTCGATATTTTTTCCTGCAGTAAAAAACTAAATCACAAAGCTATTCGCGACGAAGTGAAGAAGATGTTACGGGCGAAGAAGGTGGCGACGAAATCGTTTCAACGAGGGTTTGTTAAAATTTCGAAACCCAACCGCCAAGTGGCAAAGAAGCATCCATAAGAAAAAATTTAAAGCGGTTCGTCGAACGACCTCACCCCGGCCCTCTCCTTCCCAGGAGAGGGAGAATTGTACTCAGTCTTATGAAAAAACCGAGCGCTGTCGTCGGCCGGACAATCTTCAGAATTTCAAACTATGATTCTGCTGTTCCCTCTCCTGGGAAGGAGAGGGCTAGGGTGAGGTAAAAACAGTAGGAACAAACAGACCTGTCAATCCAGCTGCCCCGAATCATTACTTCGAGGTTGAACCTTGACTCTTCTTTGAAGATTACTGCTTGGAATTTGGATTCTCCCGTCGTCAGCTTTTCAAATAATCTTCCAACGCAGTGCGAGAGATTCTCCACGTCGCACCGATCTTTTTCCCCTTCAACGAACCATCGTTCAACGCAGTCATCACGTCTTCTTCCGTGACGTTCAGGAGCTTTGCCGTATCCGCTGGCGTTAACAATTCGGGCAGGCCCGTTGGCGCGGCAGTTTTGGTCCCTTGCGGCAACGACATCGCTTGCGCCAATTGTTGGCCCATGGCCAGACCTGCGCCGAGCTGCGCCGCCGTGTTCGCCATGCCAGCGCCGCCTCCACCCGTCGCGTCGCCACGACCGATTGCTTCAGCCATTTGGTATTTGACGTAGTCGTTGAGATTGCCGACCGCCGACATCCCCGAACGTTTGTCGATCGCCTGCTCGACTTCGGGCGGAACGGAAACGTTTTCCACGACGAGCGTGGGCATTTCGATCCCGTATTTTTCACGAGTCACGGCATTGATCACCGGGAGCAACGCTTCACCGAGTTCGGTGTAACGCGAGGCCACGTCGATCACCGGCACCTTTGCCGTGGCGATGGCGTCACTGAATACACTGACGATGCGCGAACGCATCACTTCCATGAATTCATGCAGGCGGAAATCGGCGTCTGTGCCGGCCACTTCTTTGAGGAAAATTTTTGGTTCAACGACTTTGAAATCGAACGTGCCGAACGCACGAACCCGGACGATTCCCAAATCCGGGTCACGCAACATCACAGGATTCGCCGTTCCCCATTTATTTCCAGTGAAGAGGCGGGTATTGACGTAATAAACATCGGCTTTGAAAGGCGATTCCAGGCCATATTTCCAGCCTTTCAGCGTGGAGAGAATGGGAATGTTGTCGGTGGCGAGTGTCCATTTGCCAGGGCCGAAAGTGTCACCGAACTGGCCGAGGTAAACAAATTGAGCAACCTGCGATTCGCGAACGATGAGCTGCGCGCCGCGTTTGATTTCTTTGTCCTGATCGGGAAAACGCCAGGCAATGGTGTCGCGGGTTTCGTCCTGCCACTGGATGATCTCCAGAAACTGCGACTTCAAGTAATCCATCAAGCTCATGATTTACCTTTCGATATTCGGCATCATCGGCCCGAAAATAAATTCTGAGAAGTAGAATTTCGGCCCGCGTTTCTAATCGCCTCGTCGTTCCGCCTCAGACTTTTCTTTCGGATCTTCCTTTACAAAATCCCGGAGAAAGAACCAATGCGCATCGGCGCCGGGCATCACCTGGTTGCCATTGTGTGCGATCTGGGTCAGATAGAATTTTGAAGATCCGATGTATTTGCTCGAAACAGTGAACTGACAAGTGACGCCACCATTCTCCCATTTTTGCTCCACCGGGATCGACGCGATCTTATCCTTCTTCGTCAACTGAAGTTCGACGGAGATAAATTGAGGGAGATCGTATTCGTTCGTCTTGTAAAAAATCTGGAAATGCTTGCCCGATTCGGAATTGTCGACTTTGACGGTGAACCGGGTGTTAGGGAGATCCTCCGGGAATAACCGAATCTCCACTGATTTCGCCGCCGCGTTCAGACACACGGCGCAAAACAGAAGAGAGAGGATTAGATATCTCATAAGATTCAGGATTCGATTCACAATAGGGAACGATCGCTGTTCTGAAAAGAACCGCCTCTAAACGAACAGCTCCGTTTTTTGTAATCGAGTGGCGTCGATCAATCCCTGGTCGGTTAATTTTAATTCCGGAATTGGCGAGAGACTGAGGAACGACAAAGTCATAAAGGGAGCATCCAACGGACAACCCAATGCTTTTGCGGCCGCATTGAGCGCGGTAATTTGTTGAATGACTTCCTCCAGGGAACGATCTGAAACCAGGCCGGCAATCGGAAGAGGCACTGCGGCCAGAACTTTTCCATCAGCAACAGCCACCTGACCGCCCCGCATCTCTTTCAGCGCTTCAATCGCAGCAACGATGTCTGAATCAGAAGCACCCGCGACAACCACGTTATGAGCGTCATGCGCCACGGTTGAACCGATGGCTCCACGTTTCAATCCGAGTCCCCGCACGAATCCGACACCAACATTGCCCGTGGCACGATGTCGCTCCACGACGACCAGTTTTAAAATATCCCGATCGGGATCAGCCGCGATTTCGTCGCTGACGATCCTGGGTTTTTCCAGAGCACTTCTCGTGACGATCTGGTGAGGAATAATTTCGATGACTTTAATTTTCTTCTCGCCATCCGCTTTGAGCCGCAGTTGATCTGAACGATAGCTAAGGTTAATCGTGCTGCGCGGCTGCTCGGTGCGGGGCAAAGCCGGCCCGATATATTTTCCATTTTCAGCGACCAACATCCCCTTCTTGTAAGTCTGTTTAATTTCAAATTTCTCGAGATTTTCGAAAACAATGAAATCCGCCCAGAAACGCGGGGCGATCGCGCCGAAATTTTTCAAACGATAATGCCGTGCGGTATTGATCGTCCCCATTTGAATGGCGGTAATCGGCGCGACGCCAAGTCGAATTGATTTACGGATGGAATGATCGATGTGGCCTTCCGACACCAGATCGCCGGCAAGCTTGTCATCGGTCGCGAAGGAACAATTGGCGGAATTCTGCGGCGTGATCAGCGAGATGATGTGTTCCAGATTGCGTTCGGTACTTCCTTCGCGCACGAGCAGATGCATGCCGAGACGCAATTTTTCACGCGCCTCGTCCAGTTCTGTGCTTTCGTGATCGGAACGCACACCGGCAAGGGCGTAGGCGTTTAAATTTTTGCCACGCAAACCCGGCGCGTGACCATCGATGGCTTTTCCTTTGCCGGCCTGGATTTTGGCGAGCTCGCTATCGTGGCCCAAAAAAACTCCCGGATAATTCATGAGCTCCGCAATGCCAGCGATGCGATCGTCGGCAATCATCAAAGCCAGATCATCCGCGGTGAAACGAGCGCCGGCGGTTTCGAGATGCGTCGCAGGCACGCACGACGGCAACATGATGAAGAAATCGATCGGAAGATTCTTGCTGGATTCAAGCACGTAACGAATGCCGTCCAATCCGAGAACGTTCGCATATTCGTGTGGATCGATCACCATGGCGCCCGTGCCGCGGGGGGTGATCGCACGCGTCAGCTCGGGGATGGTGAGCATGGTGCTCTCCACGTGAAAATGGCCTTCGATCAAACTGGGGGCAAGATAGGCACCGGCGAGGTCGACAATTTTGTGCGCTTCGTAATCGCCGAAGCCGATAACGCGTCCGTCGTCGACGGCCACATTTTCGCGATAGATTTCGCCACTGAGGACATTGACGAGTTGGGCGTTTTTGAAAAGGAGTTCGGCAGGTTTTTCTCCGCGAGCGATACTGAGCTTATGCTGGAGCTTTCGCATTTTGACCTCGTTAGCAGGAGCTTATCCCTTTTGCGGAATTAGGACAACTTGGAAGAGGAGCGGATTCAACCACGGATGGACACTGATGAACACGGATTATGGGCGGACCGCGGGTCTGTGACCCGCAGCGATGCCCGAATACCGCCGACTAAATGATTTCAAACGAGTTCTGCTTAAGAACATCGCTGCGGGTCACAGAACCGCGGTCCTTTTACTGCAACAAAAAAGCGCCTGCTCCTTTCGGAACAGGCGCTCGAGAAAAATACAATTCGCTTAAGCGTTATACGTCGTCGAACTGGTCGTTCCTCCCCTGCCCGTCCAATTCGTGTGGAAGAATTCGCCGCGCGGTTTGTCGATGCGTTCGTAGGTGTGCGCGCCGAAGTAGTCGCGCTGCGCCTGCAAGAGATTCGCCGGGAGACGTTCGGTGCGGTAACCGTCGTAGAAGTTGAGCGCCGTGGAAAACGCCGGAGCCGGAATGCCTTTCTTCGCCGCCGTTGCGACCACGTTGCGCCAACCACGTTGACAGTCCTTGATCGCTTTGCGGAAGAAATTATCGAGCAGCAGATTCGTGAGCTTCGGATTTTTATCGAAGGCCGCTTTGATGTCACCGAGGAAACGGCTGCGGATGATGCAACCACCACGCCACATCAGAGCAATGCCGCCGTAGTTCAGATTCCAATTGTTCTGCTTCGCCGCAGCTCGCATGAGCATGTAACCCTGCGCATAGCTGACGATCTTGGACGCGAACAACGCCTGGCGAATCTGTTCCACGAACTTGGCGCGGTCGCCGGAAATCTTGGGACGTGGACCTTTGAGTTTCTTCGCTGCCGCCACACGTTCGTCTTTAAACGAGGAGATGCAACGGGAATAAACTGCTTCAGAAATCAAGGTGATGGGAATACCCAGTTCGGCTGAGCTGATAACCGTCCATTTACCTGTGCCTTTTTGACCGGCGGTATCGAGAATCTTGTCGACGAGAGGCGAACCGTCTTCGTCTTTCTTACCAAGAATGTCGCGGGTGATTTCAACCAGATAAGAATCAAGATCGCCTTTGTTCCATTCCGCAAAGACCGTGTGCATTTCGTCAGCGGTCATGCCGAGACCATCCTTCATCATCTGATAGGCTTCGCAAATGAGCTGCATGTCGCCGTATTCGATGCCGTTGTGCACCATCTTCACGTAGTGGCCGGCACCACCTTCACCGACCCAATCGCAACAAGGCGAACCGTCCTGCACTTTGGCAGCGATACCCTGGAAAATATTCTTCACGTGCGGCCATGCGGCAGGAGAACCGCCAGGCATAATGCTCGGGCCATTACGCGCGCCTTCTTCGCCGCCACTGACACCCGTGCCAATGTAAAGAAGGCCTTTGCTTTCGACATATTTTACGCGACGCGCGGTGTCGTCGAAGAGGGAGTTACCGCCGTCGATGATGATGTCACCGGCTTCGAGGTGCGGCAAAAGATGTTCAATAAATTCATCCACCGGCGCACCGGCTTTGACCATCAACATCACTCGGCGAGGGCGTTTGAGAAGCTTCACCATTTCTTCAATGGAATGAGCACCGATGATGTTGGTGCCTTTGGCTTCGTTGGCGAGAAATTCGTCGACTTTGGACACGGTCCGGTTGAAAGCAACCACCGTGAAGCCTTTGTCGTTCATGTTCAGAATGAGATTCTGGCCCATGACAGCCAGACCGATCACTGCGATATCAGCTTTTGGTTCCATAAAATTAACTTTGGCGTAACGAATCGGGGAACGAGCGTCCTTTCATTAATTGCTCAAGTTTCACCCAGCCACGTCCGTTCGCAAACGCGGCCACCATACAGAAACCGCCCCTCACCGCGAGAAATTTTTAATCTTCAGATTCGACGGAGACCTATCTCGCCACCACCAAAATCAGTTTCATCCGGATCGTGGGCTCCTTCCACGTGCCAGGAACAAGTTTCTTTGCCGGTGGCAGACTGAATAATTGTATCGAGGGAGTAAAACCATGCGGCCAATATTCGATCCGGCTGCGGATCGTTTACTTTGCGCAGCAATTCGGAGGCAATTAGTTGTTTTTTCTGTTGGATCGCTGTCCGGAGTTTTTCAGCGTGCTCAATGACCGTCCGAACATCATCCGCTCCCGTCCGCCGGGTAAACTGAGCAAACCATTTTCGAGTCGGCTGAGGAACCTCGGACAACGCAGCCGCCAGGTCGAGCAATTGTGCCCATTCAGGCAGAAGTTCGCCTTCAAACCGGATCGACCGCAAGGTTTCGAATGACATTTTGGGATGATCGTGGGCGAAATCCATCGTTGTGCCAACCTATTAGCTGCTAAAGGGCTGAGAGATGCGGGAAAAAGAGGCATTTTTCGTAAGTCGTTGATTGATAGCTCGGAGGACCATCCGGAAACGTTTCCGGATGCTCGCGCAGCTTTGGTTTGCCCATCCGGAAACGTTTCCGGCACCCCTCGCAGCTTCGTTCCTGCACCCGGAAACGTTTC
>CBHTTJ010000162.1:0-13575 GCA_966095605.1 uncultured bacterium
AAGGATTTGCGACTTTTTGCAGTTTTTGAGGCTGCAAAAACCCGGTTCACCGTCCCAAAGCCCGTTAACGTTAACGGATTTTTGGCAATTTGAAGCATTCCTTGAGCTTCCCGCCTTCCGGCCTTCCTAATGCTTGCGAAGGATCAACTGGTGATCAACGCGTTTGGTCTGATGATATTCCAAAGGCGGCAGGTTCGTAATCGTGGGGGATTCGGTCTCTTGCAAGATAGATTTCGCCAGCGCCTGGAAATTCGTCCACCGTTCCCAATCCAGTTCCGGGGCGTGCATGATCTGTCGCAGGAAACTGCGCCATTCGATAATGACCCGATCGATATCACCCGCCCCCAGAAGATCCGTTACCCATTCGTGTTTGCTCAATGGATTTTTGTGAACGCCGGCCACCACCTGCGCCGCTCCCGCTCCGTATTTTGGAGGAACACCCATTTCCAAGTAACCGGGAATGGACTGAGAGCCGTAGATCTTTTGGCACGAGTAAGCCAATCGACCACCCCAGCGACTTTCATCGCCGCAGAAACGGAAGCCCCCGTCGAGGTTTGCCAGGTCGTAGATTAATTCATCCAGCGGATACGTTTCATCTTCCAACGCCGCGGCTACGGCCAGGCCGTTGGCACCGGAGAAAAAGCTCACGATCCGTCCACGTCGGGTCGGAACGCCGCCTGCATCGACGAAGCCAAGTCGACGCCAGATCATTGCCACCCCGGGCGCCGTCGAAAGCTGTCGACAAACCGGTACCAAGGGACAAACAGCGCAATCCGGAGGAACGACCTCGCGTTCTATCGGGCGCCATAACGCGACCCCGTGAGTATCAACCGGGACGCGCATCGGCAGTTCGCCAAGGCTGACGCGGGCAACGATACGATGCTCTTCACTCGCGAATTCGATCACGGGCGTTTTTTGTTCCGCCAATTTCTTTTCCACCAGTGGCGCGATCTTCGTCCGCCACAATTCCATTGAAGTCTGGCGTCCATTCCAATTCACGAGACGGCGGACCCATTTCGCCAAAATGATCCGGTCGTCCTTGAGCCTGTCCGCCACCGTAATTCCGCGGCCATAAGTTTTCCCCTGTTCATCTTCCGACAAAACAACAAGGAGACCGTGACCGACCTTTTCCAAAGCTTCGGGAACTGTCACCGCAGGACGCAACGAAAGCGTCGACGGCTTTTCAAAAAGTTGATTTCGAGTTGCGTCGCCTTGCGCCTGACGTCGCAAGATGAGCGATTCTGCCTGCACCCAAATGTCCTTGATCGGCACTTCCACCAGACCCGCGAGATTTTCCCATTCGCCGCGGCTGTTTAAAATTTGTCTGACCCGATGACGCACATGGCGCGCTCGTTCCGCATCTGTCTTCAAACCACACGGAACGACTGGATTCTTCAACGACTCTTCCACTCCCAGGTAAACTGGTTTCGTTGTGAAAAGTCGCTGTTGCACCGTGACCGCCTCCGCAAAAGGATCGCGACCCGCGTGAGCGGCAGCCGTCATGAGACCCAGCAACGCATTCCAATCCACGTGCCCTGTGCGGGAAAGATACGCTGCGCGGCCATCAAACAATCGTATCTGATTCGCCGACACTAAAACGAAACCGGTTTCGTCGAGTCCACGTCGTCCCGCTCGTCCAAACATTTGCAGAATTTCGTCGCTGCGAATGGGTTGTTCCTTGTAATCGCGTCGATACGATTCGCCGGCCAACGCCACACTGCGCAACGAAAAGTTAATTCCCGCAGCCAATCCCATTGTTGCCACCACCACCCGCAACTGGCCGGCTTTCGCCAAAGGCTCCACCACGCCGGCGCGAACCGCGTAACTCAATCCGCTATGATGATAAGTGACCCGGCTTTTCAAAAGCTTGGCGAGGTGCTCGCCCGTGATCAATTTCTGCTCCGGGCTTAACGTGAGTGGATTGGGAGTGGGCAAATATCTGGCCAACTCCGCAGCGAGTGCTTCAGCCGCCTGGCGACGCGGCGCAAAAATCAAAATGGGTCCGAGATCTTCCGCCAATGCCTTCGCAACAAATCGAGGCCAATAACCCCGAATCGCGCTCGGCACGTGCACACTCAGATTGTTCGCATGAACTTCCTCGAGCGGAACCGGACGTTGATCGTGGCGAATCAATACTGCCTGGCGTCCCAATCGCTGCAGCCACTGCACAACATGATGAGGATTTTCGACACTGCCGCTGAGCAAAAGGAGCTGCGTTTGTTTCGGAGCCAGGGCAATCGCGAGTTCGTAGTTCAACCCACGGTCTTCATCACCGATCATCTGGTACTCGTCGACGACAAGGAGCACCGGACCATCCCCCTGAATGAGTCGATTTTTTTGCGTCTCGAGAGTGGCGACGATAACAGGAGCCGAAAGATTTTCTGACAAGTCGCCGGTGGCAATGCCAACGTTCCAGCCGCGAGCACGCCATTCCGCGAGCTTGTCATTGGCGAGTGCGCGAGTAGGAACCGTGTAGATTGCCTGGCCCCGGTTCTTTCCCTGGTTGGACCAAAGCTCGAAGATCAGTGTTTTGCCGGCACCTGTCGGCGCGTGCACCACCACATCTTTTCCCTCGCGCAAAGCCCCGACCGCCTGTTGTTGCCACAGGTCAGGAATGGTGACGTTGTGCAGGGATAGATTCTTGTCGAGTTGCTCGGCAATGGATTGCACCAATCCAAGATACTGCAACCCGAGAAAATCTCACAAAGAATCTTTAAAAGGACTGGAACGCGTTCTTAAGCAGCAGGACGAATCTGCTTCAGATGAGCGATCGTTGTTTCGCTGTAGCCGCTTTTGCGAAGCTGGCGGTAGTCCATTTTGCCCTTTGCCTGTAAAACCCTTTTTTTGATTTCAGTCAGGAACAAATGAGCCGTATCGGAGCTGGGTGTGGAAGATGGTTGTTTGGTTGAACGGGTCATGCGGGGGACTATAGAAAGATGCCCTGAAATTTCAATTGAATTCCGGCGATTATTGACCTGCAGCAACACAAATTCTAAGTTGTTCCAATGCAAAAGGACAGCGCGCCAGATTCAAACAAAACGGCGATCGGCTCGCTCCTTCCCAATCCCCTTCCGCGCGCTTATTTGAATTTCGTTGGCCAGAAAATTTTTCGTTTTACCGAAACCGTTCACGGGCTCACCGCCTTTGCCTTGATCACATTGGGCGTGGTGGCGACCAGGTTTCGTCACGCGCAAAAGCTCATTCATCCGCTGATCCGTCATCAAATACATCGCGCCGGAATAAAATTGTTACCCATGGTGACGTTTCTTGGACTGGCATTGGGACTTGTGATTATCGGCCAGACCGTTTCCCTGCTAACGCGAGTCGGTGCGGTCGGTTACGCGGGAACAGCCATGGTGTTTGTGGTCGTGCGAGAACTGGGCCCCATTCTCGCCGCACTCCTGGTGCTGGCACGAGTGGGAACAGCCACCGTGATCGAACTCGGCACTTCGCGCGCACTCGGGGAAGTCGAAGCTCTGGAAGCGTTGGGAATTGATCCCGTGCATTATCTCGTGATGCCGAGAGTTATTGGTTTGGCACTCTCCATTTTCTCCCTGACCGTTTATTTGATTATTACGGCGTTGTTGAGCGGTTATCTTTTCGCATTTTTACAGGATGTTCCTTTGCAGCTTGGCGAATATTTTGGCCAGTTGGCCAATGCGTTGCGATGGCAGGATTTTGTTTTGCTGGCGCTGAAAACAACTTCGTTTGGCGCCATCATCGCGATTGTGACCTGTTACCAGGGGTTGGCTCAACCACTCAGAATCGAAGATGTCGCGGGAGCAACGACACGGGCCGTTGGACAAAGCGTCGTCGCGTGCGTGTTGTTGGACACGGTGTTTATCGTGGTTTATCTGCTGATGTAGGTCGGGCTATTTCTTTTCCGGCCAGGCGCCTGTTGCTGCCTTGGTCGTGGCCACCGGGATAGGTTCGGTCGTGGGATCGCTTAAGGAGAGGAGCACTCGCTTGGCACGATCCGCATTGCCCTTGGGCAATTCCTCGAGAGCGTCACGCAGTGCATTTAATCGAAAATCCGCTTCGCCCTCTGCGCGCTCGACGCGATCCAGGAAAGCGGCGAGATCGATAATCTTTGCCCGAGCTTCCATGAAGTACAAATCAAGAACCTGCTGGCGTGTCATAGCGTCATCAACTTAAAGCCAGGATTTCAGAGTCGCTAGATCTTTCTGGAAAGCTTCTCCCAGGATTTTTTTGTCCTTGCTGCGTTCTAAATATTCCACGTGTACGGAAATGGGTCCGGAAAAATTGGTTTCTTTCAACATGGAGAAAAACTTTTTATCCACCACGCCCTCACCCAAGGGAACATTTTTCACCTTCCCCTTTTCCCAGACGAAATCTTTCACGCAAACCGCACCGAGATGGGTTTTGATCAAATTGAACTGGACCGGCCAGCTGAGTCCGCCTTCGACTGTTGCGTGACGGATGTCATAAGCAAACGCGAGATCGCGTGGATCGTGCTCCTTGATCAGACTGTACAAATCCCACAACGGCGCGCCGACCATATTGGCGCCGGAGTGATTTTGGTAGAGGCCAGTAATGCCAAGTTCACGGTTTAACTTCGCCAACGCAGATAACTTCGGACGAATCGCGTCCAGCTGAGGCAAAATCGGTTTTCCCAAATCGTATTGATACCAAAGTAAACGATAGCGCTTAATGCCTAACCGGGCGGCAGTGCGAAGAACTTTTTCGGCATTCCGGGATTCGATGCTGTTGATGCTGGAGGTAAGAATTGAAATCTCGAGGTGGCGCTTCTGCAATGCTTCGTGCATGCGCGGCAAATCCTTTTCCACATTCTCCGGCAACACGTGTCCTTTGTCCCTGACTGCCGCCTCAATACCGTCCATACCGATCGAAGCCATCAACTCCGCCAACTCGTCGAACGATAAAAACTGGAGCGGTTTTTCAAACGCGCAGAATTGATACCTTGGCGTAGCCGCCTGAGCAAAGGTCCGCGGCACAACAACCGCAAGAGACGAAGCTGCAATAGCACTGCGTAAAAAGTCGCGGCGTGAGAAAGTGTGGTTCATAAAAAATTCTTAGGGTTGAATCACCACCCGAACATCGTCGCTGAAATTTTCCAACCCATCCAACGTGCGATTGATGGCAGTGACGTCGAGAGGAATCGTTCGAATTACGCCGGAGGACAAATCCAGTTTCCTGGCACGAGCAAATTCCAAAAGCTGCGGTATTTCACTCGCCAGATGGTCAGACACCCCAATGATCTCCGCTTCCTTGTTCAACACTTCGTCATAAGGGGCAACGGAAAAACTTTCTTTCGTCAATCCTACCAGGCCGGCCCGCCCAAACGTGGTAAGCACTTGCACTGATTGTCGCATTGTTTTGGGAAGACCGATCAATTCCAAAGCGACATCCACGCCTTTTCCTCGAGTCTTCTCTTTTATTTGTTCCACGGCATCTGCTTTCGCAGCATTGATTGCGACGGCGCCAAACTTTTGCGCCAGGTCCAATTTGCGCTCGTTGATATCCACGGCAAAAACTTCCGCCGCTCCCAAAGCCCTGGCGAGTTGCACCGCTGAAATGCCCAAACCTCCCACGCCAAATACAGCCACGGTTTCTCCCACCGCGAGTCGCGTTTTCTTCAAGGCGTGGAAAGACGTCGACGAGGAACACATCATGATCGCTCCCTGCTCGAATGGAATTTCGGAAGGCAAATGAAAGACGCTTCGCTCCGGCACCAAAATAAATTCCGCATAACCACCGTCCCGATATTTCCCAATCATCTTCCCGGTGGTGCAAAATTGCTCATTGCCCAGGTCACAGTAATGACAGTGCCCGCAGGTCGCCATGTAGTGAACGCAAACGCGCTCTCCGCTTTTGAAAGCGACGACATCCTTGCCTGTTTTTTCCACCACGCCAGAAACCTCGTGTCCCAGGGTCAACGGCAAGGGATCCACTTTGGAAACGCCCGAGCGATAATGCGCATCTGAATGACAGATGCCCGCGGCTTTTACGCGAATCAATATGTCGCGGGAACCGACATCGGGTGTCGGCAACTCCTGCAATTGCAACGGAGCTTTCGGTTGAACAAGGCGAACTGCTTTCATTGCCAGTAGAGATCAACGATTTTGTTAATGGTCTCGTCCAGTTGCGCGTTCCGAAGATTCGTCAAAACAATGACGGTAAGTTTCTTTTCCGGGAATCGCTCGATCTTCGTCGAAAAACCACAGGTGCTTCCGTAATGCCAGACATGTTGTGTGCCTCGATCTTCCCCCACATACCAGCCGTACCCATAACCACTGCCTTTAAAATCGGATTTCCGCGAATGAATGGTAAACGCGTCCTGCAGCAGTTTGCGACTGATTAGCTTTTCCGAATAGAGCGCCTGGTCCCATTGAAAAAGATCGACCACAGAGGAATAGACGCCTCCATCTCCCAGCACCGCGCTGGTCAAACTTTGATCGCTCCATTCGAATTTGCCGTTTCTGTCCTGATAACCCAAAGCGCGATTCGGCACCATCGCAATGCCTTGCTCGTAGGCCAATGAATTCTTCATCCCGAGCGGTTGGAAAATATTTTCCTTTAAGAATGTTGCGAATTTCTGACCGGAAGCTGCTTCCACAACCAGGGCCAGCAATGCGTAGCCTGAATTGCTGTAACGAAAGTCGGTCCCCGGCGGGAAATAAGTTTTGTCCTGTTTCAGCAACAGCAGAAGCGCGTCGCGATCGCTGACAGGAATGGTAGTTCCTTCCGGGATCACATCTTCGTAATCGATCATTCCCGACGTATGGGTCAATAGATGGCGAACAGTGATTTGCTTCCCGTATTCAGGAAACTCTGGGAAAAACTTTGTAATTTTATCGTCCAGGGAAAGTTTGCCCCGCTCCGAAAGGATCAGGATGGACATTGCCGTAAACTGTTTCGTGACCGACGCCAGGCGAAAGTTAGTATTTGTGGAGCAGGGAGTTTTCGTTTCGAAATTTGCCATGCCATAGGCTTTGGCCAGAATTGGCTGCCCATTTTTAATGACCATCACCGTGGCGCCCGGAGCAGATCCAGAAAATTTTTGGAACAGTTTATCGACGGTTTCTTCAGCCGTTTCGCTCATGGCGGGATAAATGAACGAAAACGCGGCCACAAAGACAAACAACAAATAACGTGTTCGCACGGCGCATTATCGACAGAAAGTAACGCTGAACATCAATGGTAAAAAAGAAAAGCGGGGCGGCGCCATGCACTCGCCCCACTTTCTCGATGGAGAATTATTTATTCGTTGGCGGTCGCTTCAGTAATATCAACGACGCGATAGACTCGATCTGCCGGTCCACTTTCAACGGAAACGGAAGAACCCGAACTGACAGCCGTCACGGCTCCGTAGTCGACCCAATCACCATTGCCTTGCTGGTATTGTATTTTGTAGGTGTGTCCAGCCACAGAATCCCACTGAATTTGCACGGCCTCTCCACTGGCAACCGTGGCACTCGACTGCGGAGCAAACGGATCCGCATTCACGATCGCGGTGATCGTCTGCGAAGCGCTCTTCACCGGAGCTCCGTTCGTTGGATTATCGTTCACGAAGACCGTAATCGTGTTCGTCGTACCAGCCGTGGCGGGGGTCCAGGTGAAGGCACCGGTATTTATGTCGATACTCGTGCCCGCCGGCGCGTCCGCATCAAGACCATATTGCAAACCGCTTCCCGGATCGGGATCACTTCCGCCCGCCGTAAATGTAAACGTGCTGTTCACGTTCATCGAAACCGTTCCAGGCAACGTCGGGGTGCTTACAACTTCAAAGTTATCCAGATAAACCGTGTAAGCGCCCATGCCTCCATTCGGGACCAACGCGAGATGTTCCAACACACCTTTGCCAGAGGCGAGGAAACTGTCGCCGCCGCTGAAGTTGGTGCAATATTCCGTGGGAAGAACGAATTCCAATGTCGTCCACGCATTCGCGTTGACCACTCGACTCGGATTCGGCGAGGTGCCGACTTTTGTTGCGCCAAGCCATTCGATTCCACCCGTCGTTCCCCCGTTATCTCCAATTGCGGCGGTTGTTCCCGTCTCGCGAACACCCAATCCAACCTTCATCGACTTGTCTACGTAGATATCGAATTTCACCCGCGCTCCGAGATCAATCGTTGGATTCGGCAAATTGGCCGTGCCTGAAGTCGTCAGCCGCATCCACGGATTCGTCGTGCCAGTGGCAAACCCCCAACCTGCTTTCAATACTCTGCCACTTGCCCGTGGATTGCCCGCCGGGAAACTGCTTGTGACCGTCGTGTAGTTTGTGGAGGCATCCATAAACGCAGTGGTGCTGCTGGAAAAATTCGGACGCCGGAACATAACGTTCCCATTCGAAGTGTTATTGGGGAATGTTTCAAACGTCGCCACCGACTCCACAACACGAGCGCCGCTGAGGCCAAGGCTCGGCGCAGTGTTTGTCGGCGTGACCAAAATGGTCATGTCTTTCTCGTCGTAAAGCGGCGGGGTTCCGTTGTCGCTGGCTCGAATGGTAATAACGTTCGTGCTCAACGTATTTGGCGGAGTCCAGCTGAACACGCCGGTCGAAGCATTGATCGTCGCCCCGGCGGGTACACTTCCTTGCAGGCTGAACGTAATCGGATCGCCATCGTCGTCCGTGGCGGTGATCGTAAGGTTAATGGTCCCCCCACCTTGTATTTCAACCGATTGGGTCGGCACCCCTGTAATTCTCGGCGCGCTGTTGATCCGATTGACGATGATCGTGACATTTTGCGAAGCGCTCAAATTGCCCGGCCCGTTATCGGTAACTGTGACCGTGATGACATTGGTGCTGGGTGCTTGAGCGGCGGAAGGCGTCCATGAAAATGCACCGGTCGAGGAATTAATGGTCGCACCTGCGGGAGCATTTGTCGCGAGGCTAAACGTCAGCGTTTGTGCCGGAAAATCCGCGTCACTCGCCGAACTGTTAAACGAAATCGTCTCACCGTTATTGATCGTGAGATTCGTTGTGACGGTAACGACTTCAAAGTTATCGAAGTAAACGTTGTAAACCCCTGTTCCACCAGCGGGGGTCAATGCGAGATGATCCAGCACACCTTTTCCGGTCGTGGAGTTCAAGACGCCGTTGCCCGAACTTGGAAATGCCGTGATGGTTTCCTGAGGAACATTAAATTCCAACGTGGTCCATGTGTTCGCGGAAACGGTATGCGTCGGCACAGGACTGCTACCCGTCGCGGTTGCACCAACCCATTCCAACGCCCCACTGGTGCCACCGTTTTGGCCATACGCAGCGCCTGTGCTTGTTTCCCGCACGCCCAGCGCAACGCCGAGTGCTTTGTCAGAATAGACTTTGAAGCGCAATCGTTGCGTGAAGCTGATCGTCGGGTTCGGGAGTGAAACTGTATTGAACGTCGTCAGCCGAATCCACGGATTCGTGGTGCCCGTTTTATAACTCCACGTCGCATAGAGAACCTTGTTAATCCCATCGTTCCCTGGATACGTTGCCGTCACTGTGGTCAGGTTTGTCACCGCGCCATCAATGAACGGACTGGTGCTTGAAGAAAACGATGGTTGCCGGAACAAAACGGTACCGTTGTACGTTCCCGCCGCGAAGGCTTCGAGATCTGTAATCCCGTCGATGTTTGTCAGTGTCGTGTTTAACGTCAGCGTTGGAGCGGTGTTCACTTCATTCACCGTGACGTTAAAGCTGGCGGTTGCAGAAAGCGCGGGAGAACCATTATCCGTGGCTCTTACCGTCACCGGATAAACTCCCGGCCCATGACTTTCTGTTGTTGTCCATGATAACGCCCCGGAACTGCTGTTGATGCTCATGCCTACTGGAGCGCCGGCATCGAGACTGTAGGTAATAGAATTTGCAGGAACGTCACTGTCGCTGGCAGAAGCAGTCAAGGAAAGGGTGCTGCCTTCGTTGATGGTCTGGTCGGAAATCGTCGCCAGAGAAGGCGTCGCATTTACTTCGTTGACCGTGACTGTAATGGTTTCGAAGTCATTGGTTGCAGGCGATCCGTTGTCGGTTACCCGAATGGTGATGGGATACGTCCCCGGTCCTTGCGCTTCAGTTGGGGTCCATGAGAAAGCTCCGCTGGACGAGTTGATCGAGGCACCTGCCGGTGCGCCGGCGTCGAGGCTGAAGGTTAACGTTTGTCCTGCATCCTGATCTGTCGCCGTCGCTGTAAACGCGAGCGGAGAACCTTCATTAACGGTTTTGTTGCCAATCGCGCCAAGAACGGGCGCATGATTGCCGACCGCGACAATCGAGAGATGAATGGTTTCGAAGTCAGTCAATCCGAGTCGATCTGTCACTCGAACGGTGATCGTGTAATTTCCAGACTGCCCGCTCGCCGGCGTCCATTTGAAGACACCGGTTTTCGGATGAATGCTTGCACCTGCGGGCGCCCCGGCATCGAGTGAGTAGGTCAACGTGTTCTGCGCCACCACGGCAAAGTTATCGACGTAAATCGTGTAAGGTCCCATGCCACCGTTCGGCACCAGGGCCAGTTCTTCCAGGACACCTTTGACACCGCTGCTGACCACGCCATCGCCCGTGAAGGTGGTCACTGATTCAAACGGGATGTTGAAGCTTAAGGTTGTCCACGTATTTGCCGCGACAGTTTGCGAAGGACTCGGCGAACTACCGGTTGCACTCGGCACACCGACCCATTCAATACTTCCGGTGGTTCCTCCATTGGCACCGTAGGCTGCGGTCGTCCCCGTCTCTCGCACTCCGACACCCACCTTCAGCGCTTTATCCGAATAAATATCGAACCGCACAATTTGATCCAGATCGATGGTCGGGTTGGGAACGTTCACGGGATTGAACGTGTTGAATCGCAGCCACGGATTCGAAGTTCCGGTGGCAAAACCCCAACCGGCTTTCAACACTTTCGCTCCACTATGTCCCGCGGGGAAACTGGAACGAACCGAAGTATAATTGGTCGACGCATCCAGAAACCCACTCGTTGTCGAGGAGTTCGACGGTCTGCGGAACATCACCGTATCGTTCGCGGTGTTATCGGCAAACCCTTCCAAATCCTGGAAAGTCGTCGTGACTACTTGTTGATTCGGATTTGATGAAGACGCCGTAAAGGTGAGCAACTGTCCTTCGGTTCCCGTCTTGTCACCAATGGCCCCGAGATCCGGCGGCTGATTGGGGGTTGTCACGCTCGCGGTGTTTGAAGCCGTGGAATCACCACCACTGTTGTAGCTCTTCACGCGATAATAATAAGCAGTGGCCGGATTTCTTCCGGTATCTGAATACGAAGTTACGTTCGCCCCCAGCGTCGCGACGACCGAGAAATTCACGTTGTCCGTCGAACGTTCCACTTTAAAGCCCGTTTCGTTGCTCGAATTATCCGTCCATGTCAGGTTGACCTGACTATAAGAAGGCGCCGTGGCAGCAAGGCCGCTCGGCGCCGTTGGACCCGGATTGATCACATTAATCGTCGCTTGCGCAATGGGACCGAACCATTGCACGCCATCTTCGACCATCTTCCAATCGAAGGCGTAGGTTCCTGGAGTCGACGGGGCCGTGGCATTAATCGTAAAGGTCACATTCTGTCCGGGGTTTACGGTCGCACCACCTGGCAAACCAACGCGCGTAAATCCCCAGGTCGTATTGTCCTGTGGACTTTGCGAGCCAAGCCCGTGTGGCGTGCCATCTGCAATCCACGCTTTGGTGCCGCTGTTGTTCATAGTCACGGTCGCACTGAATGCCGCACCGGCATTTACCGTGGAAGGAGCGCTGATGCTCACGACCGATGAATTGTTATACGGCGGAAAATTCGCAGAACCGTTATGGACAACCTGAATCTGATCAACGATCCAGCGAACGCCCTGGTTATTGGCATCAAAATCAACCCGCAACGACGTGATCGGACCATTCCCATACCAATAGCCATTTGCGCCAACATCAAACCAGAGATCGACCCATGTATCTTTTCCGGAATAATTGATAAGCGCGCTCGACTTTGCTTCGGAGTAGAAATTCTCTCCCGTTGTCGCCCAATACACTTTCGCATCGTGGTTCACGCCGCTGCCGCCTTGCGGAAACACACGCATGTAAATGCGATCGTTCTGCGCGCCGCGATAATTGAAGCTGCTGACGTCGCGGACAATAAACGCATCATTACCGACCTGGTCAGCGACCAGGATTCCCGGCCAACCACAGCAATCCGTCCACCACGTGGCATTCAAGCCATTACCGGAATTCCATCCGTCGGTGTTGGCTCCGAACCAAAATCGGGGCGTCGTTTGCGTGATGAAATGATTGACGATCCAACGCGTGCCCGAGTTGTTGTTATCGAAATCGAGTCGGAACTGATTGACCGTCTTTTGAAAATAGCCCGGCCAATTCGCATTCACATCGAGATTCAACGTTACCCAATTGTTTTGCGCGGAATAGGTGACGATCGGTGACGATTTGGAAGCAGTCCAACTGTTGTCCTGCGCGGTTTTCCAAAAGACCTGCATATCGTGATTCGCCGTGTTCCCGCTCTGCGGATAAAAACTCACGTTCACCGACGGATCACCTCCGCCCGTAAAATTACAGGGCGGACTGTAATTGAACGCGTCGTTGCCGGTCTGGTCGTTGTAAATAATTCCCGGCCAACCGCAACACGCCGTCCACGTCAGCGCCGACATACTGTTCCCAGATGTCCAGCCTTGCCCGTCCGAATCAAACACGTACGGCGGATTGATTGTGTCCGGACCCGACGGCGGATTCACGCGCGCCATGTAACCATTCCAATCCCAATAAGGGCCCGGGTCCGTGTGACTGTTGCACGTCGGATTAATTCCCAGATTCGGCCCCGCCCATGCGACCCACGCTGAATTCGCTTTTTCTCCGTGACCGACAATGTGATTACGATCCTTCGGCCAGCCAAAGTTGTTACCAATCCAGCGGGTGAGATCCGCCGAGGCCTGATAAAGCTGCGGGGTATACCACGCCGGATTGCTGGCGAACCCTTCGTGTTCTGTTCCGGTGCTGTGCTGATTCCAACACAACGCATGCCACGCATAGTAGGCGGTCCGAACGCCCTGGCTCACTTCTCCCGCCGGAGCGTCCGTGCCATTGTCGGTTTTACCATTGACGTAAAAATGCACGCTCGCCTGTGTCGTGGATCTTTGGAAATACGAAATGGTGGTCCAATAATATCCTTCCATGTCGTGAATGACATGAAACTTGTGGCCGTAACCGGAGGTATACCAATGTCCCGAATACACCGGTCGCCAGTAAGCGTAGGGATAGTCGGGTTGAGCCATGAGCTGAGATGCAGCACCAAGAAACAAAGGTGCGGCCAACAGGGGAACGACATGCACGCGTTGGGTCTTTTTCATAAATTTGGGTACGCAAAAGGACGGACGTTGCACAGGGACACTGCCGGGGAACAGGCAAACCATGACTGAAATACCCTGTTACAGACAATCAAGGGCGGGATGGAGACCACCTAGGAACTCCCCTGAAAGCCCGACCTGCCCGAGGAGGCTAAAACTGCCTTTAACGATAAAGAAAATCGGTCCAGCCGCTCAGGGACGGTTTTCCAACTCCTGGAAACCCGGGAAAAAGTTTTTGGATGGATTTCCAACGCTTGGAAAGTG
>CBHTTJ010000163.1:0-13550 GCA_966095605.1 uncultured bacterium
TGGCGCGTTCGTCTATCGGTTAGGACGGAGCCCTCTCAAGGCTCAAAGACGGGTTCGATTCCCGCACGCGCTACCACTCCAGCGATTTTAACTTTTCTCTCACGGGCAATACCCGTAGAATTTTTGCATGCAATTTCAGATCATTTTCAATCCGATCAGTGCAGCCGAATTAGCAAAAATGCCTCGGGAATTGCAATTGCACATCCTTGGAGAATTTCGGGGGTTGCCGCAGGAGGTGCTCACAACAGACCTGGAGCATTTCGGGAAACTTGAGCGCGAAGGCCGAAGCCTTCACCGATTTCGCCTCGGAGATTATCGCGTGTACTTCGAACGCCACGAACTTGGCGTCGTGGTACATCGAATCCTCAATCGCAACACGCTCAAAGATTTTCTGTTTCGTTCGAATTTACCGGTGGGTGAAGACAAGGCCCTGGAAGGGAATCCAAAATTCTGGGCGTTGATCGAGTCAACGCGCGCGGCTTCTGTAAAGGCGTGAACCGCTTTACGTCTGGACGTCCTCGCCCAACTCAACGTTCCAGTACGCCAAATCTAAAAACCGTTTCCAACTGTCGTGTGGATTATTTAAACCGACGTTGACCTGGACGAAGGGGCGCCACTTCGGTCGTTTCGGTTTACGAATCAGATGCATTCCGGCTTCCTGGGGCGTTCGATTTGATTTGCGTGTATTGCATGGAATACAGGAGCAAACAATATTTTCCCAGGTTGTTGGTCCGCCGCGATCGCGTGGAATAACATGATCCAGGTTCAAATCTTTTCGGTCAAAAATCTTTCCACAATATTGGCAGGTGTTGTGATCCCGTTCGAAAATATTGTGCCGTGTAAATTTGACCTCTTTTTTCGGAAGACGATCAAACATCACCAGTAAAATGACGCGTGGAATTCGGATGCGGAAAGAGACCGTGAAGATGCTTTCCGGATGAGGAGCCTGTTCCGACAAATCCCGCCATTGCGAAAAATTGAAGGTCTGAAAACTCCCGTCTTCATCACTCAAAACAGCCTGGGCGTGACCTTCGAAAATCAGAGAGAGCGCGCGACGAACGGTGCAGATATTGACCGCCTGCCAGAGGCGGTTGAGCACGAGCACATGCTGATTCAAGAAGGAGCTCATGACGCGCGAAAATTATCATATGGCTATAAGTAAAGTCAACGAACGTCCTTTTTTCCGTTTAGGGTTTTCACTCATAAGTCATTGCCAAACCTTCATGTTCTTAATTAGGATGCACCGCTTATGAGACGAATCTCTCTGTTGCTGCTTTCGCTTTCGCTGGTTTGCGCCGCACGCGCCGATGGTCCGGATGATGAATACATTCAGATATATGGTTTGATCCAACAGGCCGATACCGCCAATCAAAGTGGGGACCCCAAAACCGCTGCTGAAAAATATCTCGAAGCGCAGACAGGTTTGCAGAAGTTGAAAAAGATCTACCCGCAATGGAATCAAAAGGTCGTTGATTATCGTCTCAACTACATTGCCGAAAATCTTGCGCCGTTGTCGAAATTTGTTCCCCAGGGAAATGCCGCCGCAACCAACGTCGTGGCCGTCAAGAAAATGACTGCCCTCGAAATGGAGAAGCAGCTGAAACAGTTAGGACAGCAAGTACAGCAGCTCAGTGAAGAGCGGGATGACTTGAAGTCAAAGCTGGAAGAAGCATTTCTCACTAAAGCTGATCCACGAGCCCTGGCGAAAGCCGAAGATCGGATTAATGCTTTGGAGAAAGAGCGTGATTTGTTGAAGACGACGCTGGAAGAGCAAAAATCCCGTGAGAAGAAGGTCTCCCAACAGGTTCGTGAAGAAGTCGCCAAAGCAACGAAACAAAATTTAGACAAAATTGCCCGCCTTGAATTGGATCAGGACGAATTGGCTAAAAAGAACGAAGCCATCAATAAGCAATTGGCAGCAGCTGAAGATCGTCGCCTCAAGGATATCAAAGCTATCGAAATCGAACGGGACGACCTCCAGCTGAAACTTTCCGCAGCGAATCGACAATTGGCTCGCGGCCAGGCCACGGAACTCGATGCGGCTCGTCTCAAGCAGTTGGAACAAAAGTTGGAAGAATCCAACCGCCAATTGGCACAGCTTTCGTCTCTTCGTGAAGATCTCCATGACCGCGAGACTGAATTGAATCGCCTAAAACGCGTTGAAATTGAGCGCGATGAGTTGAAGCAACGACTCGCCAGCCTGAGCGCGCGTCCTGACGAAGTGAAGCCAATCGAACTGCGCAACTTGTCGGAAAGCGACGCCGTTAAGCAGCTGGAAAAAGACCGCGCCGATCTTCGCCAGCAACTCGACCTGGCGCGGAAGGAACTGGCTTCATTGCAGACTCTGCACGATGAAGATGTTCGTGCCCGTGAAGTTCAGGCCAAAAAATTTGCAGAATTGGAAGCCGAACGTGACAACCTGCAAAAACGTATTGGCAATGCCACTGCCGCAGTGGAACGCGGTCAAACCGGCTCCGTCGATCTTGCCAAGTTGAAGCAGGTCGAAGACGAACGTGATCAACTCAAGAAAGATCTGGATGCTACTATCAAGGAGCTTGCTGATCTCGAAGCGAACAAAGACCAGGATTCTTTGCGCAAACATGCGGGCGAAGCTGCCGAAGCCAAAAAGGTTCAGGAAGCCCTCGCTGGCCAGATCGAGCAGCTTCGTTCCAAGCTGCAGGTTTATGAAAACAAACCGGAGCCTTTCACCGCGGAAGAATTGGCATTGTTCAAGAAGCCTGAACCGCAAGTGGTGAAAGTGGAAAAGAATCCGGAACAAAAGACAGAGCTGCCCCCGAAAATTGCCGCTTCTGTGGGTGACGCAGAAAAGGCTTTTTCCGAACGCCATTTCGAAGATGCGGAAGCGAAGTATAAAATCGCGCTGAAAGATGATGAAAAGAATGTCTCCATTCTCGCAAATCTTGCTGCGACGCAGCTCGCCCTGAACAAAGCGGACGATGCCGAACAAACGATCAAACGCGCTTTGGAAGTTCAGCCTAACGACGCCTTCAATTTACTCGTTCTCGGCAAGATCAAGTTTGCCCAGGGTAAATTTGATGAAGCTTTGGACGCTCTCAGCCGGTCTGCCCGCCTGAATCCAAACAATGCTGAAACGCAAAATTACCTCGGCATTACGTTGAGCGAAAAAGGACAACGCCAGCCGGCGGAAGCTGCCCTGCGTGCGGCCATCAAATTGCAGCCGGACAATGCGAGTGCCCATCATAACCTCGCGATTGTTTACGCGACCCAAAAGCCGCCGTTCCTTGAACTCGCGCGCTGGCACTACCAGAAGGCGATCGACCTGGGCCACGCCCGCAACGCGGATCTGGAAAAGATGCTTACGGAAACAAAGTAATCAGTTTCTTCACGATAAGACGCAAAAGGAAAATCCTTTTGCGTCTTTTTCTTTTTTCTGCGGCAATTCCGAAATGTTGCGTCAATCCGTTCAGGAAATTACGGTTAAAACGCGAGGCCGCGCCTTTTACGAAATCACTGATGAAGTCGACGGAGAGCTCGCCAAAGCTAATCTAAAAACGGGTTTGGCCACGCTGCATGTGCAGCACACCTCGGCTTCTCTCGTCATTCAGGAAAATGCAGATCCCGAAGTGCGTCGCGACTTCGAAAGGTTTTTTTCCCGTCTGGTCGCAGATGGCGATCCGCTTTTTCAGCATACATCGGAGGGAGATGATGATATGCCGGCGCATATTCGTTCCGCGCTGACGGCGGTGAATTTGAGTATACCCATTGCCAACGGACGACTGGTGCTTGGAACATGGCAGGGAATTTATTTATGGGAACACCGAACGAGTCCACACACCCGGCGAGTGATTCTCCATTTGTTGGGCGAATAATACTGGCGAACTTGCCGAGGCGGTGGCACTTTCCTATTGAATTTATGGCGAAAATCCTGAGCCGGTCAGCGCAAAAAGTTTTCTTCGGCGGTTTATTTCTTTTGGGAGTTATGGGAGTCCTGAGATCCCAGACCACGACCAATCGTTTTGGTTTTCGAGGACCTGAAATTTTCCCGATCGACAATCAGATTGGCCAGTTGCACGCGGGCGATATCGACGGCGATGGCAAGCTGGACCTCGTCCTCGTAAACAACGCCCGCGCCAAAATCAATTTGCTCATCAATCGCACCGGCAATACCAACGTCGAACCGGTAAAGACAATCGGGAAGAAAGAAATCAATGAGCTTCCGCCGGACTCCCGGTTTCGTATCGATTCGATTGCTTCAGAAAAGCGAATCGCTGCGTTGGTGCTCGCCGATCTGAATGGCGACGGTAAACCCGATCTTGCCTACTACGGCGAACCCAAGGAACTCGTCGTGCAATATAACAATGGGACAAATGGATGGAGCGTGCCGAAGCGATTTCCGATTGAAGATGCCCAGTTGACGGCGAATGCATTAACGACAGGAGACCTCAACGGAGACAAATTGACGGACCTCGTTTTACTTTCAGAAAATTACGTTTACCTGATTCCACAAAAACCTGATCACACGTTTGGCGAACCGGAAAAAATTCCATTCAGTGGCAATGTGAAGGCGGTGCAGGCACTCGATATTGATGGCAATGGACGTGACGATCTTTTGCTTGTGAATTGGGATGATCCGAATCCATTTCGTTTTCGTTTGCAACAGGAAGACGGCCAATTGGCGCCTGAAGTTTATTTTTCACTTCCGGCTATTCGTTCGTATTGGGCGGATGATCTCGATGGCGATCGCAAGACCGAAATCATGACCATTTCGCAAAACTCCGGTCGCGCGCAGGTCTCGAATTTCACGCTCAAATCGGCGGATGCCTTCGGCACGAATTTCAAGCAGGGCCAGTTTCAAATTCTTCCTTTCAATAAAACAGGCAAGGCACGACGCGGGATTCTTTGGGCGGATGTCAGTGGGGATGGATTGGCGGATCTCCTCGTGGCGGAACCGGATAGCGGTCAGTTAACCCTTTATTTACAGAAGAAAGATGGGTCGCTTGCCGCACCCAAAACATTTCCGACCCTCACCGGTGTGAGCGACCTTGCCGTGGCCGATTGGGATGGGGACGGCGTGGCGGATATTTTTGTGCTGAGTCCAGACGAACGCCAAATTGGTATCACTCGTCTGGACAAGAATGGGCGCATCGCATTTCCAACCGTTATTACTTTTGAAGGAAAGCCATTGGTGATGGCGGTGGGCCAGATCGAGGCGAAAGGAAAGCCGGTGATCGCCACGATTCTCGAGCAGGAAAGTCGCCGTGTTCTTGCCATTCGTTCGGCCGACGGGAAATCGCGCAGTCAAAAGCTGAGTGAGAATTTCAAATCGAATCCCGGATCGATGACGATGCACGATGCGGACCAGGACGGGTTGCTCGACCTGATTTTGTTGGTGCCGTACGAAAAGATGAAAGTCCTTCGTCAGGTCGCGGGTAAAGATTTTGACGAAATCGACATTGCTCCTCCGGGTGGAAATGCCGAGCAACCCTGGCTCAGCATCCTGGATGTGGATGGTGACGGCAAAAGTGAATTGCTCCTCGCCCAAAAGAACTTTTTGCGCGCCGTCGTCATGAAGCCTGAATCGAATGAGCCCAAAGGAACAAACAAGGTGGCGTGGGCTTTTAATGTAAAAGAACAAATTAATGGTTCAGCCAGTAATTCCCGTATTGTTGGCGCTGCTTCGGTCCCGGGCACGACCAATCCGGTGGCGTCACTTTTCCTGCTCGATGCGGAACGAAAAGTTTTGACCCTCAGCGAGCGTGACAAAGCTGGAGTCTGGCAAGTGGTCCGCAACGTTCAGTTGCCGATGACTGACTTCAACGAACTGGATAGTGTGAAGGTGGGTTCAACGAATCAGAACTCACTCACATTCCTTGGATTAAATGCTGTAGCCTGGATGCCATTGTACGGTCAAACCTGGGAGTTTACCGAATTCGACAGCTACGAAACGCCGATCAAAGATGCACATTTCAATGATGTGATCTCAGGAGACCTGAATAACGACGGCCGCAAGGATTTGGTTTTCCTTGAGACAGCCAAAAATTACGTCGATCTGGTCACCTACGCGCCTCCACACCAATTGATCCCGGCGAACCGTTGGCCGGTGTTCGAGGAACGAACGTTTCGTTCCCGTCGTGGTGATATGCCGGAGCCTCGCGAAGCGTTGGTTGCCGATGTCACGGGAGACGGGAAAAACGACCTGATCGTCCTGGTGCACGACCGTATTCTTGTTTATCCCCAGGAATAGCCATTCTTGACCTGAGTTAAGCGGTGCGTTTGGTGAATTGACTTGATTCCGAAGCGCCCGTAAATTTTTAACGATGTTGGCTGCCCAAACCAGAGCGGTTGCAATTCCCGCCCTGTCGAAATCCTCGCTGATCTGGAAAGAAATAGCGGAGGGGGTTGAATCTTTTCTCAACGCGGTATCGCATCAGCTTTCCGAGCAGGTCAATGACTTTGAACCTCGCGTGGCGCCCTATGCGCGTTACGCCTTGCAAGCCCAGGGCAAGCAGATCCGGCCCGTTCTCGTCGCCCGATCCGCGCAGGCGATGGGTAAGATTGAATCGTCACATGTCACCGCTGCCGCCATTGTGGAGATGGTTCACCTGGCGACATTGGTGCACGACGACGTCATTGACGAAGCCAAGATTCGTCGCGCCCGACCAACCCTTGCGGCTGACGGAGGCAATGAGATTGCCGTTCTGCTTGGCGATTGTCTTTTTGCTCAATCACTCAAACTCGCAGCCGGATTCCCAACGACGGACGTATGCCGTTCCGTGGCATCGGCGACAAAGGTAGTTTGCTCCGGGGAAATTCTGCAGAACCAACAGCGTTGCGATTTTCAAATTTCTCGCGACGAATATTTCAAAGTGCTTGCAATGAAAACCGGCGAATTGTTTGCGCTTTCGTGCGAACTGGGCGGTTTTCTTTCCGGCGCGACTTCCGTTCAACGAGAAGCGTTGCGTCAGTATGGTCTTTCGCTGGGAACTGCCTATCAGATTTATGATGATTGCGTGGATCTTTTCAGTAACGAAGCGACCAGCGGCAAATCTCTCGGAACCGATTTGGCGAAAGGCAAGTTGACCTTACCGGTTCTTGTGGCCCTGGAACGTTCGACTCCGGCGGAGCGCGAAGAGATGCAGCAGAACATTGCGCATTGGAATCCGGAACATCTCCCACGCGTGCTGGCGTGGCTCGAAAAACGCGATTCCCTGACGGAATCGAGCGCCGTTTTCCGAAAGTTCCTCGCCCATGCCCAGGAGCAATTGCTGGCCGTCCCTTCCAATTCTGGACGGGTCGGTTTGTTGAATTTAACAGAATTTCTTGCGCAACAATTCGGGACATTGGACGTTGTTTCCTGATGAACCTCAACTTTGGCGACTATGAGTGCGCCGACCATTGAATACTTGGAACAACCTGCCTCCAATACTGAACCGGATGACTTCACGCTGGTAAGACGTGCGAAGCAGGGCGACATGGCTGCTTACGACGACCTGATTCGTCGGTATCAGCAGCGGGTCTACGCCACGGTGTACCAGATGACCTCCAATCATGAGGATGCCAATGACCTCACGCAGGAGGCATTCATCAAGGCTTTCCGCGCTTTGAAGAGTTTCAAGGGGGATTCCAGCTTTTATACCTGGGTCTATCGGATTGCCGTCAACCGAACCATTAATTTTCTCAAGACCCGGAAGAACAAGGTTCAAATGAGCCTGAACGATCTGGATTTCAACGCGGAGCACGATCCTGATCTGGTGGCCCTGGTTTCGGACAAAACCCCGCGCCGGGATGCTTCTCTTTCTGAATTGCAGGAAAAATTGAACGCGGCGATGCAGAAGTTGTCAGAACCACATAGACTCGTCGTGACCTTGCATGACATCCAGGGTCTGCCGCACGAAGAAATCGCGGAGATCATGGATTGCAACGTTGGCACGGTGCGATCGCGACTTTTCTATGCCCGTCAGCAATTGCAGGCGATGCTGTCGGACTATTTGAAGTGAAGCTTGTGTAGTGTCGTATGAATTCAGGTCAGGATGATTTTGATAAATTAAGAAAGCTTCTCGCGTTGAAGCGTCACGAAGAACCTCCTCCAGGTTACTTCGATCGGTTGCCGAACCAGATTATTTCGCGCATTAAAGCAGGCGAGTCCACCGAATCCATTTGGGACCGTTTGCTTCCACGGTTCATTTTGCGTCCCGCGTTCGCTTACGGTACCGCTGTGGCGGCCTGCGTATTGCTGGCATTTGGGGCTAATTATGCCCTGCGGGAAGATGCGGCGCCAAACATGGCGAATCCGATGTTAACCGCCCAACCTGTGGCTCTTGCGCCGGGAGAATCTCCTGCGGTGGCCAGCAGCGAACCGACATTTATCAGCGCTTCCAACAGCATGGTGTCGAGCACCAATCCGGTCAATCCACAGCCGCTGTTTGAACCCAAGGTGCAGGTGCTGCCGGCGGGTTATCACCAATAAGTTTTGGGTAGTGAGAGGTTGCTGAAGCTAAGGAGGCAATTCTCGTTTCCCTTTGAACGGCCTGGGACATGTTCCCGGGCCGTTTAATTTTTTTTTGGCTATCCCATCATTGATGGATGACGGTTTTTCACATTCCGGCGACCCATTCTAGAACGAGCGAATGGAATAAAATTGTTGCGGAGAATTTGTTGCAACGGTGTCCGTGAATTGGAATTGGCCCGGTGCAATTTCCGTGGCGGCACCGAGCGCGGTCCAGTTGGTGTAAGGCAGGGAAAGATTCGTCGTGGTCCATGCACCCAAAGCCGCGCCCGCGCTGTTACTGAAAGTGAATCGAAATCCGTTGGTCAGTTTTTGCGAACTGCTCAGCACTGCCTGCATCGCCGTGGGGAGGCTGATGTTCACAATACGGCTCGTGCTGGCGATGCCATTCACGAATGCTGTCGCTAAAGCAAAGCCTGGAGGAAAATTCCAAACAGGCACGGACACAAAGGAATTTGTCGACCAGTTCGTTGACAGGAGGAAAGTGGTTTGCCCGTTTTCAATGCTGCGCAATTGCATCAACGGATAGCCCGTCGGCGAATCCTGCGCATGGCCCGATGATGCTCCGGAGAGGCCATTAAATTTAAAACCAGTAAGAATCAAGGCCTGGCCCAGCTGGAGTGGCGACGTAACGGTAGAGATTTGTGGCTGCGTGGAATTAGTGAATCCCAATCCAACGTCGAAGAGCTCCGCCCCACTGATCAAGACATTCCCGCTGATGCTTTTAATCCCTCCGGAAACGAGCACCTTTCCATTCGGCAATAATGTAGCGACATGACTGGAACGGTTGGTGGCCAGGGCCCCGGTTGTCGTCCAGGTGTTGAGCGCAGGGTCGAACAACTCTGCCGGACCAACTGAAGTGGTCAGAGTGGCGTTTCCACCGGTCACCAATACTTTACCGTTGGGCAACACCGTGGCGCTGTGTGAATGGCGCGGATAAGACATCGTGCTTGTCGCGGTCCACGTTCCACTGGCTGGGTCGTAAAGTTCCGCACTGGAAAGGTAGGTTCCAAGAAAATTGAACCCTCCAGCCACGAGCACTTTTTCATTCGGCAAGGTGGTTGCCGTGTGGACGTATCGGTTGGTGGTCATGTTACCGGTCGAGGTCCACTTGCCAGTAGCAGGATCGTATAACTCCGCACTCGAAAGATAATTGTTGGCGCCAGCCGCTTTGCCGCCCATCACGAGGACTTTTCCATTTGCGAGCAAGGCCGCGGCGTGCTGACCGCGAGCGGCGTTCATCGACCCCGTGTTGGTCCAGGTCCCGCTGGACGGGTCATAAAGTTCGGCAGTCGCAACATAATTACCATTGGCACGAAGGCCTCCGGCGACGAGCACCTTGCCATTGCGTAACAGCGTTGCCGTATGAAATCCACGGAGGTCACCCATCGAACCGGTGTAGGTCCATCCTGCGGTATCCGGGTCATACAATTCGGCGCTGGAAAGATAATAGGGAGACGTGCTGTTCGTTCCGCCAGCGACAAGGACCTTTCCATTCGGCAGGAGCGTGGCCGTGTGAAATCTTCGATTGGCGTTCATGGAATTGCCAACGGACCAGGCGCCGGTGGCAGAGTCATAGAGTTCCGCGTTGGAGAGCACAAAACCCGAACCGTTCCCGCCGGCCACCAAAACATTTCCGTTCGTGAGCAACGTTGCCGTGTGAAAAACTCTCGCTGACGTTTGAACGCCGGTTAATCCCCACGTGCCATTCGCAGGATCGTAGCTTTCTATGCTGCCGGTCAGATCAAAACCGTAGCCGCCGATGCAAACCACTTTGCCGTTGGGGAGAAGCGTTGCGGTGTGACCGTCACGTTTTATGTTCAGATTATTGGTCATCACTGACCAGCCTCCGGTGCTCGCATTGAATAGTTCGACGCTCGCCAATGCACCCGGCCCATTGAGAAAGCCTCCAACTACGATGACGTTGCCGTCTGGAAGCAAAGTTGATGTGTGGGTGCTTCTGGCGGTCGTTAATGTGTTGGTGGTCGCCGTCCAGTTTCCTGTTGCGGGATCGTAAAGCTCCGCGGTGGCGAGGGACATCAAACCGCCGTGGACAGTATCCAACGTCGCGCCGCCCGCTGCCAGGACCTTTCCATTCACGAGCAATGTGGCGGTGTGTTGCTCGCGTGCACCCGTCATCGGAGTGGTATTGGCCCAACTGATGGTTACTGGATCAAAAATTTCGGCGGTGGGGTTTTCATTATAGTCCCCTCCAGCCACCAGCACCTTCCCGTCCGGCAATAGAGTTGCGGTGTGAAACCAACGCGAATTCATCATTAGACCGCTGGAGGTCCAGCTGTCAGTGGACGGATCATAAATTTCGAAGTGGTTGAGAAAGGGGCTGCCATCGGTACCTCCCGCGATTAACACTCGCCCGTCGTTAAGCAGAGTCGCAGTATGAAACACATGAGCTCGGGGCATGGCGGCAGCGGCCGACCAGGTTCCTGTCATTGGGTCATAAAGTTCTGCGCTGGAAAGATAGTAGGGGGAATTATTTCCATAGCCTCCCACGACCAGCACTTTGCCGTTGCGCAACAAGGTCGCGGTGTGGTCCCCACGCGCTGTAATCATCGAGCCGGTGGCTGTCGCTTTCCCGGTCGCTGGATCCCAGAGTTCCGAGCTGGAGAAATAGTTGGTGTCGCCTCCACCCACGATCAGTAATTTGCCGTTCTGAAGCAACGTTGTGGTGTGATTGGAGCGAGCGGCGATCAGCGGCGAATTCGTGGTCCACGCCGCTCCACGGCTTTGCTGTGCCACCAATAAAAAAACGAACGTGAGCAACCCGGCGAAAATTCCAAAACGAGACTTCATGATTTGCGATGATGTATGGCCCTGCGTGGATGGAATGCTGAGATAAAATATAGCGGGGAGCAATCTGAAAGCAGATGTTCGTGATGCCAATGCTGTTTGGGTTTCTTTTGCGAGAATCGGTAAAAATGGGAAATCAAATGAGCGATCGAGGGCTCGGAGCATTACCTACAACTTGCCAGGGCTGAGAGGCCGCGATGTGAAAGACCGAGCCGCCGCTCGTCGGACTCGCTCCAGCCTGGGCTATAATATTACAGGCTTTCAGCTTTTGATTTTCAGGTGAGAAAAAGTGGTGTCCCGGGTCGGTAGCTTTTATAACCGCCCCTTAACCCTGGTCTTTATCAAAGAAAAAGGTCAGACCATCGAAGTTGAAACTGATTCTTCCATCGTCGATCCAGTTCACTTCAACCGTCACCGTCGGTCCTTTGTAATTCAGATTTAACTGGTAAGCGCCGGCTTCTTCCTTCCATGTGCCGTCGGCGATGCGACCTTCCTGGCCGTTGGCCGGAACTTCATGCTTCAGCAACACTTTGCCATCCGACATGACGATAAGTTCGGCGAGGTAAAAATTCGCGAGATGACCATTGAACTGCTGCAACGCCTGCGGACTCATATACCCCTTTTTCTTTTTCTCCGTATTGATCGTCATGGTGCGGTCCCAGGACCAACGACCGAGGAGCTTTTGTGCGTCGTATTTAGCAGATTTTCCCGTGAGCACGAATTGCTTCAGATCTTTCAGGTCTTCGACGATCGCGGTTTTGATTTCCGCGGTGATTTCCGCATTCGTCAGCACCGCTTGCACTTTGGGATGCTTGATCACTTCGCCGACGCTCGCCTGGCGCTGGATCAATTCATTTAATTCCGCGTCCGTGGACATCGCCTGAAATTCCGGTTTCTCGGCGATCGACAGGAACACCGGGTAACGGGAGAGACGGCTGACAGAGAGCGGATTCTGTTGGACGATGGCGATAATGTCCGAGGCGTCATAAAAAGCTTCCGGCGCTGGATCATGCGCGGCCACGAAACGGTCGATCTTCGACGAGTGCATTTGTTCACGCGCCTGGTTGAGAATTTTAACCGTCTTCGGCATTTCATCGCCTTTCGCCACTTGCGTCGTGAGGTAACCCGCCACGTAAATCGGAATCATCAAAAGAAAGAAATAAATGGAACCATTCAGCACACCGATGCACAGGCCGAGACGTTTGCTGAGGCGATCCCACTTGGCGCGAACAGTGTCATTTGTTTTGTATTCGTAATAGAGCTCGACCTTGTAGTGGACGGTCTGGGCGATCGCCTTGGAAATAACGAGGATGATCAGGAAAACGGCAGCAGGCGCGATAGCTCCCTGGAGGAAAGGTTGTTGCACGCCGCAGAGTTTTACGACGGGCTTCAGCAGTGGTCCGACCGGAATGGCGAGCGCCGCACCGAGAATCAGCCCGATAAGCGAAATCCCTGCGCGCACCACGCCGGCGCGATAGCCGACGATCATAGGAAATGCCAACAAGAGCAGAGCAAGCAGCCACAAGATCATTCCGCGAAATTAATTTTCCACGCAGCGAAAAGCAAACGTAAACCTGTTCAAGTCCCTTCATTTGGTCTCTGGGCGACTCTCCTAAAGCCGAGGACAAGGTCTAAGCCGGAAGACGGAACGATGCAGATGAAACCACGGATGAACACCGATCGACACGGATAAAAAGGGCAATCAAGGGAGTCGCTTTGTATATTCCGAGGGAATTTTTGGTTCGGTCGCAAAATAATCAGAACAGTGTGAGATCAGAGTGTTCTATCCGTGTTTATCTGTGTTCATCCGTGGTTGAAGGGTTCTTTAACTGCATCGCTCCGCCTGAGTGTTCCTCTCGCCCTGGTCTCAGCAGGCGAAAAACAGCGTTAAAAACAGGTGCAGCGTTGTAAATGGCTGGTCTACAACGCCTTGCTACTCTCGGGAGCGCTCCCGGAAGTGAAATTGATTCTCAAAATGTCCTCGGGAACGCTCCCGAGGTTCGAAAATACTCTCAGATTACCTCCGGGAGCGCTCCCGACAGTAATCTGAGAGTCAGATTGGTCCCGGGAGAGCTCCCGACGGTCGCTGTACATTCAGATTGGGGTTGGGAGCGTTCCCGACGGCAATCTGAGACTCAGAATCCTTTTGGGAGCGCTCCCGAGAGTTGCTGTACTTTAAAAATTGCGTCAGGAGAGCTCCCGAGGATCGAATTTGTTTCCAATTCGACTTCCGGGAGCGCTCCCGAAAGTCGAA
>CBHTTJ010000164.1:0-13473 GCA_966095605.1 uncultured bacterium
CGCGGCGCGGATTCCGCGGAAGGTTTGAAGAAGATTTCCGACGCGATGGATAAAATTCTCGCGAGTTGATCCGATTTTTATTGAGCGCATGTAACCTTGCGCCATTCGCTTCGTCTTCTATGACATGAAGACGCGCCCGTTGTTTGGCCTTCCTCAAAGAGCGTTCACTTTGGTGGAACTCCTCGTGGTGATCGCCATTATCGGGATCCTCGTCGGGATGTTGATGCCGGCGCTGAGTCGCGCGAAAGAGTCAGGGCGGCGCATCGCCTGTCTGAACAACATGCATCAACTCGGTTTGGCGAGCACGATGTACATCGACGACAACGATGGCTACTTTATGCCACGCGCTCATCCGAATCGCTGGCCGACCCGTCTGCAAAAATATTACAACAGCGATAAAGTTTTACTTTGCCCCACCGACGGACCAAATCCTTCAACCGGCAATTCGCAAACGAATGGATATCCACACGACGGCGCTCCACGCAGCTATATTTATAATGGTTGGAATGACTTCTATCGCTCCGCGTTGAACGACGCCGCCAACTGGCGTCAGATTGTGGCGACCAATGAAATGGCGATGAAAGAAATCCTCGTTTTACAACCGTCCGAAACCATTTCCTTTGGCGAGAAATATTACACCAACGGCCATTGGTATTTTGATTACGAGACTTACGAAGATTTATACGTGCTGGATCAGAACCGTCATTCCACTTCGCACCAGAAGAAATCGAATGACGACGTTACGGACACACGCGGCGGATCCAATTTCACCTTTGTTGATGGCAGTTCCCGTTATCTCCCGTTTGGCGGATCGGTTTCTCCGGTAAACATGTGGGCGATCACTCCGGAATGGCGCGGATTGATAGAGTAAAGGCTAATGCGCCACTTGCCCTGCCGGGTTTCCGTTGCTAGGCTCGCGCCCCATGAAAAAAATCTTCGCGCTGGTTCTGGCGCTGATGTGTTTCACCGCCGTGGCGGAAAATGCTCCGAAACAATTACGCCACATTGTTGCAATCAAGTTCAAAGCGGACGCTGACGCCGCGCAAATCAAGAAAATCGAAAATGCCTTTCGCGATTTGAAGAACAAAATCCCGCAAGTCGTTTCCCTCGAGTGGGGCACAAATGTCAGCCCTGAACAGAGGAACAAAGGATTCACTCACTGCTTTGTGCTCTCATTTAAAAGTGAAGCTGATTTAAAAACTTACGCTGATCATGCCGAACACAAAGCGTTCGTTTCCATTCTCCGTCCCTCGATGGACGACGTGCTCGTTTTAGATTTCTGGGCCCAGCAATAATTTCATGAAGATATCTCTCAAAGCAGTTTCCGGTTCCGTCACAGCACCAAAAGGTTTTAAGGCCGCTGGCGTTTTTTGTGACATTAAACGCCTCGGTACTGGCAAAGGTTCCAACAAAGGGAAGAAGCGCGATCTCGGCCTGATTGTTTCCGAAGCTCCCGCAACCGTTGCCGGGATGTTTACCACGAACCAGGTTTGCGCGGCTCCGGTGAAGGTCTGTGCAGAGCGCGTGAAAAAAGGGAAAGCGCGAGCCATCGTCGTGAACTCTGGCAACGCGAACGCCTGCACCGGCAAGCAAGGTTTGAACGATGCAAAAAAGATGACCGATCTTTTGGCCAAGGAGATCAACGTTCCAGCTGCGGAGATTTTTGTCGCGTCGACCGGACGCATTGGAGTGACGTTGCCGATGGAAAATATGGCGCGCGGCATCTCGGACGCGGCGGCCTTGCTGAATTCCTCGGAAGAAAACGGACATCATGTCGCCGAAGCCATCATGACCAGCGACACGAAGCCGAAGCAAGTCGCGGTGGAATTTATGATCGATGGGAAACCGGTTCGAGTCGGCGGTATCTGCAAAGGTGCCGGCATGATCCAGCCCGGCATGAGCCCAACGGGCGCGCGTCCCGCCTCGATTCCTTTGCACGCGACCATGCTTTGTTTTGTTACGACCGACGCAGCAGTCGACAAAAAAGTGTTGGACAAAGCCCTGACCCAGGCCGTTGCGTTAAGTTTCAACCGCATCACGGTGGATGGTGACATGAGCACCAACGACACCGTGCTGGTTCTCGCGAATGGTCAAAGCGGAACTAAAACCATCCGTGGCGGTGAAGCCCTGGAAAAATTTCAGGCGGCGTTGACACATGTTTGCCTCGAGTTGGCGAAGATGATTGTTCGCGACGGCGAAGGTGTTTCTCGTTTTGTCACGGTTCGCGTGAATGGTGCGAAAAACTTCGCCGATGCCGATGCCGCCGCACGCGCAGTGGCGAACAGCTCCTTGGTCAAAACCAGTTGGTTTGGTGGCGATCCGAATTGGGGTCGTATTCTCGATGCAATTGGCTATTCCGCCGCAACCGTCGTCGAGGAAAAAGTGGATGTCGCGTACAGCAATGCTGGAGGCAAAAAGCTTTTATACTCCTTGAAGAAAGGACAACCTACCAACACGACCTTCAAAGCACTTTGTGAAGTAGTCGCGCAGAGAGAATTCGATCTGCACATCCATTTGAATCTGGGGAAAGCCAGCGCCGTAATTTATTCCTGTGACCTGACGGAGGATTACGTTGATTTCAACAAAGGTGATGTAACCGATCCGTCTTCTCTCGGAGGTTAAAACCAAATGACTCCAAAAACCCCCATTTGCCTGTGGTGCTTGTTCGTCGCGATTTCGTTCTCGCTCGCAAATGCCGGGGCAGAATCGGCAAAGGACGATTGGCAACCCTTGTTCAATGGGAGGAATCTGGATGGCTGGTATAAAGTTCTTCGCGGGAAAAAGAGGAACGAAGATCCCGATCATTTGATTCAAGTGCACGATGGAATGGTGCACATGTACAAAGATGCGACCAACGGGAGTCAGCAGCCTTTCGGTTATATCTGCACGGAAAAGGAATATTCCGATTATCACATTCGTTTTCAATATCAGTGGGGCACGAAAAAATTTGCTCCACGCGCAGAACCGGATTCAAAGCGCGATGCAGGCATTCTCTATCACGTAATTGGCGGAGATGAAGTCTGGCCAAAAAGCGTCGAATGCCAGGTCCAGGAAGAGGATGTGGGCGATATCTTTACCGTTTACATGCGGGTGACCACCACTGCTGATCCTGCTACCACCAACCTTGTCTCGGTTGTCAGCACGAATGCAGCGGGAGTTGTCAGAACCAACAAAATGGCGCACGCCAAATTCCTTCCCGCGTCCGAAGGCGGCGTCTCGTTTGACCAGGGGATTGCTGAAAGCATTCGTCGCGTTCAACGCAATCCTGTGAATGAACACGATGGCTGGAATACTGTGGAAGTCATCGTCCGCGGAGAGAACGCCATCCACATCATCAACGGCAGGACAAACAACATCGCCAACAATATTTCGCAAAAGGTGAAAGGCGAGTGGGTGCCCGTGAAAAAAGGACGCATCACCTTGCAGGCAGAGGGGGCGGAAGTCTTTTATCGCAACGTCGAAATTCGGTCATTGTCTCCTGAACTCTCCAAATAGTCCTTTTTAACTAAGGTTCTCGCTCAACGGATTTTCAGGTTCGCGGGAAAGGGTCTCTATGATAGCACTCTTGGCGTTCCCAAAAGAGTTCTCGCATATGAGCACCGTCGTCTCGCAAAAAGATCCGGAAAAGAAACGTACTTGGATCTGGGTGGTTGCAGGATTTCTGCTGCTATTCCTCATTCTTTATCTTTCCCAAACGGCAAAGCCCACCGCCCAAACTACAGCCGATAATGCGGGCAAAAGCTCCACCACACCTTCAGGAAACGCGTCGCAGGTATCTCTAAATAAATCGGATGTTCGCGGTGGACGAGTCGGGACGGAGGAATGGCCGCCTAAGCTCAAAGTTATTTTCACCTACGACTCTATTACCGTGAACGGAAAAACCCGGTCACTGGTGGCGAAACAACGCGACAGTAAATTTATTCCCAACACCGACTCCGCTTCTGGTTTCGATCTATGGATCCAGGATGAAAACGGACACGAGCGCCTGGTCGATCAAAGTGTTTACCGCGCGAAGTTTTCTCCGGATGGAAATCGTATCGCTTACGGCACCAGCGATGCCACTTTGCGGGTGGAAGATCTTCAGGGAAACAGAACCGCTGAAATCAATGGCGGCTACGATCCCAACTGGAGTCCTGATGGCAATTCCGTCGTCTTTGCAAAAGTTCCTCCGGGTCGGCCGAACATCATGCCTGGCGTTCTGCAACTGGCGGTGGTCGATCCAAGCAACGGAAAAGTTCAGACACTGACGGATGGCAATTTCGATGATGTTCGTCCGGAATTTGATCCGACCGGCAAAAACATTCTTTTCGTCAGCGGCGGCCGGAGCGGTCTTGCTTCGTTTTGGATGGTCAAAAATCCCGGTGAACCGCCGGTGCAAATCACCAACATCGGCCAGGAAAATGTCGACGAACGTTTTGTACCTACTCCTTATAGCCCTCATACGCTTTGGACCAAGGACGGGCGCTGGTTCATCTATGACTTCAAGCAAGGCGAGCGGGAACAGACGTGGGGGCTGAAATTCGACGGCAACGGGAATGTCCAACCGATCAAACTCGCCGATGGCACCGAACCACACTGGAAGATCGAAGGACAATCGTTCGTCTGCCAGACCTCCGATGGAAAAACCATTGAGGCACAATTGCCCTGAGCAACACCAACATAAACCCAAAAGGAAATAGCGATGAAAATGAGAGTTCAGTTGTTCAGTATCGGGCTGGCGGCTGCTGCGCTGGTCGCAGTAACGTCAGCACAAGCAAGCCCACTGTTCCGCCTGCCTTTGGCTACGGATACCTCGGTGCATTATTATTATGACGATAACCGTTCATCGGGCCCATTAACCGATTGGAAATGCGGCAGCGAAACATACGACAATCACAACGGCACTGACTTTTCCGGCGGTCCGCGTGGAAAAACGATTTATGCTGGTGCGAGCGGCACCTTGAAAGAAAAAGTCGACGGATTCGGCGACGGTTACGTCGGGAGTTCTGACGGCGGTGGTGCTGGTAACCACGTGGTAATTAATCACGGTGGTTCTCCCAATTTCCACAGCTGGTACATGCATATGACCGCAGGATCGGTTACCGGAAAAAGTGTCGGCTCTTCAATTGCCTGCGGTGAAGTCATCGGCGGCGTCGGCACATCCGGCAGTTCCAGCGGATTCCATCTCCATTTCGGTGTTTATCCAGATGGACCAAACTTCGTCCATGACGATCCGTATTCAGGTTCCTGCGGGGGTCCTATCAGCTACTGGGTGAATCAGAACGGCGGTCATCCAACGACGACCTGCCAGGGCGGAGGCACGACCATTCTCGTGGATAATTCAAACGCGGGCTTTACCGCCTCGTCAGCATGGGCAACAGCGAGTTCGTCCACCGACAAATACGGAGCCGATTATCGTTACCACTCCACCGCACCAAGCAGTGATCAGGCTGTCTGGACCGGAAACCTCCCTTCCTCTGGAAGTTATGCCGTTTATGTCTGGTATCCGCAGGGCGCTAATCGTTCCACCACTGCTCCATACTCGATCTCCACTTCGGCTGGCACGACCACCGTCAGCGTAAATCAACAGATCAACGGCGGAACATGGGTGAACAAAGGCACCTACAATATGAACGGCGGTGCTAACACTATTAAACTGTCGTTCTGGACCGGCACAGGCTTCGTCGTGGTCGCCGATGCCGTCAAATGGGTTAAGCAATAGACCTGTTACATCTTCGAAACCCGGAAAGGTTCGCCTTTCCGGGTTTTTCTTTTGCCGCAGATTTGCGTCAAACGCCATCGATGCTAATTTTAATTGACCATAGGTTATGAAAAAACCTTTGAGCATCGGTGCTTACTTGATCTCGCGCCTGGAAGCTCTCGGAGTAAAACACGTCTTTGGGATTCCCGGCGATTACGTTCTTGGATTTTATGATCAACTCGTCGACAGCAACCTCAAAGTCATTACGACTTGTGACGAACAAGGCGCTGGATTCGCTGCCGATGCCTACGCTCGCATTCGCGGCCTCGGTGTAGTTTGCGTTACCTATTGTGTTGGTGGCTTGAAAGTAGCCAACACCACGGCCGAAGCTTTTGCTGAAAAATCACCGGTCGTCGTTATCAGCGGAGCACCGGGAATTCGCGAACGAGAGAAGAATCCCCTGCTCCACCATAAAGTCCGCGAATTCGATACGCAGAAAAAAGTTTTCGAACAACTCACGGTCGCTTCAACGGTGCTCAGCGATCCGCAAACCGCCCTGCAGGAAATCGATCGCGTTCTGCACGCGGCACTTCGCTATAAACGTCCTGTCTATATTGAATTGCCACGAGATATAGTTTCATTGACGGGCATTCCGCATCACGCGCCCCTTGAATATTCCGAGGCCAGCGACCCGAGCGTCCTCAAAGAAGCTCTCGGCGAAGCTGTCGCTATGATTAGCGCCGCAAAGCGGCCAGTCATTCTCGCCGACGTCGAAATCCATCGCTTTGGTTTGCAGGAGGAATTGTTGCGGTTGGTGGAAAAGACGAATATTCCCGTGGCCGCCACTATCCTGGGAAAATCAGTCATGGGTGAACAGCATCCACTTTATCTCGGAGTCTATGAAGGAGCCATGGGACGAGACAATGTTCGGCGCTACGTGGAATCCAGCGATTGCCTCATCATGCTGGGAGCCTTCATGACCGATGTAAACCTCGGAATTTATACAGCCAGACTGGAACAAAAGAATTCGATTTATGCCACCAGCGAAAAGTTGAGTATCCGTTACCATACCTTCGAAAATGTCCAGTTCCAGGACTTCGTCTGCGGCCTGCTAAAGTCAACGTTCAAACGTCGCAGCAGAAGCAACATACCTCGCCCGCCGATTTCGAAACCATTTGAAGCCACCAATAAGCCCATGACGGTCCGTCGACTCTTCCAACGGCTCAATGCCTTTTTGAAAAAGGAAACTGTTGTTATCGCCGACGTCGGCGATTCACTTTTTGGTGCCGCCGATTTGTTCATCCACAAACGCACTGAATTTCTCGGTACCGCGTATTATGCATCAATGGGTTTTGCTGTCCCTGCCGCGCTCGGAGCCCAATTGGCGAATCCAGATCTGCGCCCGTTGGTCCTCGTCGGCGACGGAGCCTTTCAAATGACGGGGATGGAATTGGCCACAATCGCCCGGCACAAACTCAATCCCATAATTGTTGTGCTAAACAATGCGGGTTATGGAACCGAACGGCAGATCAACGATGGTCCCTACAACGACATTGCCGCGTGGGAATTTCATCGTTTGCCTGCAGTTCTCGGCAAAGGTCGCGGTTTTCTCGTCCACACCGAACAGGAACTCGATAAAGCATTGCAAACGGCGGAAAAGTTGACCGATTCATTTTCCATTCTCGATGTGCGTCTCGATTCTCGCGACCGTTCACCCGCACTTGAGCGCCTGGGCAACAATCTGGCAAAGCGCCTTTGATTTTTGGCAAAGTTACTGTCAATTACACCGACGTGCGTTAGGGTAAATCAGGACATTGAGCAAAACACGTTCGTCAGGTGTCTAGTCAACTGAAGACTATGGCAGTCGAATTTAAAGATTATTATAAAACTCTCGGCGTCTCGAAGACAGCTTCCGACGATGAGATTCGGAAGGCCTTCCGCAAGCTGGCGCGTCAATACCATCCCGACGTCGCCAAAAACAAAACGCAGGCGGAGGAAAAGTTTAAGGAAATCAACGAGGCCTACGAAGTTCTCGGCGACAAAGAAAAGCGGAAGAAATACGACACGCTTGGTCCAGACTGGCAGCAACAATTCCGGCCTCCTCCGGGAAGCGGTGGCGGGCAGGGTTATCGCACCTGGAGCAGTCGGGAGCCCTCGGGAGAAGAATTCCATTTCGGCGGAACCGGTTTCAGCGATTTCTTTGAACAAATTTTCGGCGCTGCCGGACGTGGCGGCGGTTTCGGCCGCGGCGGCTTTTCCCAACGCCAGACTTCGGAACGGGGAGAAGATGTCGAAGGAGATATTCTCGTTACCCTAGCCGAAGCGATGCAAGGATCGGTGCGACGGGTTTCTCTACAAAGAACGGTAGCCTGCGATCGCTGTCGGGGCACAGGCGAAATGCAAGGCCGAGTCTGTCCAACTTGTGGCGGCAGCGGACGCGTCGAGAGACAGGAATCTTACCAGGTGAAAATTCCGGCGGGCGTACGCGAAGGACAAAAGTTACGTCTCGCTGGCCGGGGCGAGGCCGGTGTCGGCCACGGCCCCGCCGGTGATTTGTATTTGCGGGTGAAGTTCTCAGCTCATCCGGATTTCAAAGTCGAGGGAGGCGATCTTTCCTATGAACTGGACCTTGCGCCCTGGGAAGCAGCGTTGGGCACCACGGTTTCCGTTCCGACGCTGGACAAGCCTGTCACGATGAAGATTCCGACCGGCACGCAAAACGGACAGAAATTGCGATTAAAAGGGCGAGGTCTGCCCGATCGCAGTGGTGGCGCGGGTGATCTTTATGTCGTTGCTAAAATTGAAATGCCTCAACAGATCACTGAAAAGGAACGTGAGCTTTGGCAACAGCTGGCGAAAGAATCCAAGTTCAATCCACGGGCTTAGATAGTTCGGTGACCTTTTGAATTCCGTTATTCGTCATCTCAACGACTCTGTCCAGCAACGAAAATTTTTGGGTCATCCAAAGTAATCGACATTTCTCCAAAACGATATCTACCCAGGAAGCCTTTGCTATACGGAATGTAAGCCTTACTTGCCACGCCACTCATATGTTCCAAACTCACAATCACTGAATCGATCTTCTTGCCGTCCTGAACGATTCGGCCGTCGTAACAAATCCCTGTCGCCCGAATGGATCCGTTGTTGGCATTTCCACGGAATGCTTCCGTCAGACCTGCAATTACATCTTCCGAAGCAGGCGTCTCGTCACCGTCATACAGGGCTTCCGCGCGGACTTCACCAGCTGCATCGACGGTTGCGCCAAAAGGAAAAAACTCTCCATGTTTCTTGAGCATCTCCTCCGCGAATGGCATGAGCGCGTCCATCAGCAGACTGAAATCCTGCTGCGCTTCCGGTGTCAATTGTTGCATATCATTTCCTTTTTGCAGCGGTTGTAATTCTGGGAACCTCGGAATCGATAGACTTTCTCATTTGCGAACGGGAAAGGCAATCCAGCTAAAATGAAATCCTTCAGGAACCGGGGCTCGGGTACAAATCAGTCTGAACAATCTCCATCAACGTTTCCGGTTTTGCCGCCAGCGTGAATCCATATTTTGCGTAGAGCCGATGGGCATTTCGCGTTGCCAACATGAAGCGACGAAGTCCCTGCAAATCGGGATGGGCAACAATTGTTTCCATCAACCACTCGCTCAATCCCCCGCCCCGGTGTTCCTCCAGCACGTAAACATCGGCCAAATAGGCAAAGGTCGCTCGATCCGAGATGACGCGTGCAAAAGCCACCTGTTCGCCTTTGTGAAAAATGCCAAAGCACAAGGAACCCGCGATAGATCGTTTGACCAGGTCGAGCGGAATATTTGCCGCCCAGTAGGACCGGCTCAAATAGGCATGAATTCGTTCCGGCTGCTGATCTTCAGTCAAACAACTAAGTGTGTAGTCTTCACTTCGGACTTTCATCCTTTGATGATTAATCTCGGCGGGAAATTTGAGGAGAAGAATTCTGTGTTTTTGATCTAAGAAAGCGTTTGGTGAATCGTTATCATTCAAGAAATATGAGCCGATCCTGCTGCCGACCTTTTCTGGTCTTTTTTTTTCTGACCGCGATGATGGCTTTCGCTATTTCCGGGACGGATCAGATTGCGTGGGAAGGAAAATCTGTTCCCGCGGATCCCGACTGGCCGAAAGGTGTCTCCGAACTCGTCAACGATCCGCTGCGCACCGACGGTTGGAGCCCATGGTTTTCCGAATGGCCCAACGATCTCTCTCATTACGGCTTTCGCGTTCACAATACAAAAGAGATCAACCAACTCATCGAAGAACTCGCTGCCATTCAGGTCACCAACGCACAGGTTTGCTTGCGCCCGGACAAAGAAGTTGGTCCGCTCGGCTTCACAACTCACCTCGACAAAGGAAACAATCTCGCCGTCACCTTTTCCCTTGGTAATCAAAAGCGAATCAATCAATGGTTCGAACATCTGGAGAAAAAAACGAATTCCACGAGCAAAGCAGAGGTTCAACGGGTCTTTGGTGTCCATCATCTGACTGAACCGCCGCCAGCGCTTCCGCCCACCCTCACGCTGTACGTCGAAAACATGGCGGTCGACCTGGCTAAACTAACCATTCCAACGAAGTTGAAGGTTGTTGCAGAAATTTCAAAAGAATACCGCGAGAAAGGATCGCATACTGAAAGCATTCGCGCGATCGAAGCATTCATCGCCAAACACTAAAGCGAAACAGAACTAACTTCTCCGGTTATTTGGGAGACATGACCCGCAAAACTCCCAGCAACAAGTAACCAAGGCTCCAACACCAAACTGGCAGGGAAAAAAGCGTGTGACCACGCCCGGGATACTCTGCCCGGCTCTTGCGATCCCGAAAGCGAAGGACGAAATAAAGAACGACACAATAGAATGCCGCAACACCATAACCACACATGAGCCACCAACTCCGGGGCGCCGTGATGCTCGGGTTATGAGTAATGGCTCGCAATGCCTCCTCAGTCAACATCACGCCCAGAAGTCCGAAACAAACCAGCCAACCTGCTCCAGTAAAGAAAATCATGGGAACTTTGGCCTGATGAAATCATCTCCGTTCAGATGTTGATTTCCTCTCCTCGGGAGTCCGCGTGAGCGCGAAGTAAATGACGTAAAGCCACGAGAAAAAGCCCGCGAGAATCGCCCACAAAATAGAACGGTTCCGTTGCCACGAACAAACGATCGCCAGGACCGAACCGAAACTGGTGCCGATCGTGACCGCCTCGCCGGCCTGGTTCGTAATGTGTGCGAGAAATATCATGGTGAAGCTGCCCAACAAAATCAGGTCAGCCAACCCGTGTCAACCAACGTGAACGACGATACGTTATCAAATCGCCTCACAAGTTTTCTCTCCTCGATGAGTTCATCGTTGCGGCCTGGTCATCATTACGAACTGCTCTGGTCATCCCGTTTCAGCGCCGGAACCAGGCCGTGTGCGATCATCATATGGCCATGCTCCGTCCCATCGAAACGTCGGGTGCGGATAACTCCCGCACCCTGCTCCGCCGTCGGGTCGATTTCTATCACGGTGTGCTCGTTTCCCCATGTGTCTCGCACTCGGTCGCCAACGCCAAAAGGTAAAGGCGGGTGCTCAATCTTTATTCGATGTTGGGGACGAAAACAGGAAAGCCAGCCCGCTAGGCGTCGACCAAGCGAGAGCGTCGGTTGGCGAGGTGAGCGGCTATCCCCGCCATAAATCTCACCTTCATCTCCTTGAACTCTTGCCTGTAACTTAGCAGCAACTTGCCGCATTTTGCGCAAGCACTCCTCATCGGGGTTCTTAACGGTAAGCGAGCCTTCAAAATACGAAAACCAAACGACCGAACCACTCGAATGTTGCCGCCACTCCGTCAAGAGCGGCTGACGAATGCGAATGGTTTCACCCTGTCGATTGGTGTGCTCAGCCACACCAGACATAACCATCTCAGAGTCAGAAGATACATAGCCACGCCATTCGTCCTCCGTAATACGTAAACCGTCTTCGTCGAACCAGTTCTTCTTCCGCGTGATATGAACATCGTAGCCCACGGAAAGTGTATTACACTAAAACCACTGTGGCTGGCTATACAATGCACTAATACCCCGCAAACCCCTCTCAATAGCCTATGGCCATTGCGGAGCTTCGCTTTCCACCCAATTGGACGAGCCATCGGTTTCGAGGTAGCAATAGCCGTCCCCGTGACCCGTGGAGAAATAATGGATGTTTCTCGCCTGCAGTCTGGCCCTGATGGTGGAGTCAATCGCCAGATCGCCATTGCTGATCAGCGCTTTATTCACCCCGGCGGCATCCAGATATTCTTCGCGGCAGGAAAGAGCGCCATTGGCATTCACCCCGTGGTGTCCGACTTTGAGAACCTGGCAAAGATTAATTTCACCGGAATAAGGACCGGCAAGAATACTCGCCTCCACATTTCCATAAGCATCCCCCTGCATCAGGATCGATTTGGCACCGTAAGTAATTTTGAGAACCAACGAGGCTTCGTTTTCCGAACCCCAATCATCGGCACCACCATCGACTTTGCTGTTTTCCGGACTGAGACAACGAACTTTGAACGCCTTGCCGCTGTAGGTTGTGTTGATGATATAGTCGCCGGCTTTAAGCTTCGTCATCGACATGTTTTTGTTATTTAAAGCATTGATCAGGGCGCTGTAGTAAGGCCCCTGCGTATTGATCGCACCTTTGGGAAAGTACATCGTGCTGTTATTCACCCATCCGTTGCTCACGAACGCATTCATATCACCAATGTGATCAACATGGTCATGGGTGCCGACGAGGTATTTGACCTGCGAAATCCCCAACGCAGTGAGCCTGCTGGTTACTGCTCCGTAATAGCCATTATCGCCGATGTCGACGACCATTCGTGTGTTGTCAGGCAGCTCAATAATCCAACAGTCAGCGCGCGATCCTTGTGGACGGCTTGGATTCGAGGTGGGGACCATGTGGATTCTCAGCATTCCCAACGACCCGGCGTAAGAAGCTGATGTTGCAACGAGCAAAGCCAATGCGGCTGATGCCAAAGCTAACGTTTTTTTCATAGATGGATTAATTAATGTCGCCGACAAATGCCGAACGACGCGGTGTTTATTTAATGACCGGGGGAATCGGTTCATTTATAACGAAAGATTCACCGCGCTCCTACGTCCTAAAATTAGGGTGAAAAGTGAAAAGGCGTCAGCCCTCCCCTCAGTCCTCAGTATCTACATCCAATCACGGTGGTACCATCCATCTGAGTGAAAATGCGAAGGACCGCCCCTTTCAACTTGCTGAATCGCCCTGATCAGGTGGCACGTCTCCACGCACGACACTGGAATCCAAGAATAATGAAAACACCTGCGAGAAACAGGGTCTGCACGCAGGCTGAAAACAGCTGGGTTTCGTCAAGCTCCAACGCCGGAAGCCTGAGGAATCCAAACATCAGCACCAACCCGGCGACGAGGGAGCAAACAATCTGGCAGAAATGTGCCACAGCTTTTTCGGAAACAACTTTCCATTGGAGCAATCGGGTAATCATGAGCTGACCTTTCTTTTGGTGGATCGACAAACTCTCCTCATATCTGACCAAACAACGCTGCAAACCTCACGCTACCTGAAAAGTTACATTAAAGTCACAGTCGATAAACAACGCTGCTCCAACTCCTTTAGTCGAATCGTTTGAAAACTCTAAAAATTTCAAAACCTTTCCCAAATGGGGTCAGTCCTGAATGGCACTTAATTAAGGTATGTCTTCGATGCGTCCCTGGATAGCTTTACTCGAAAAATACGAGGTTTCGCTGCCTTAACTAAGCGCCATTCAGGACTGA
>CBHTTJ010000165.1:0-13448 GCA_966095605.1 uncultured bacterium
AACCAGCTGAAGCCGTATTGCCGAATCTGGGTTATCGGAAATGAAATGCAGGCGCAGTATTGTCCCAATCAGGCCAGCAAGGAATGGTATACAACGGTGTTCGGCGGGGACAGCAACGGAGTTTATGACAAAATCCACAGCACTCAATCGGATGCGATCGTTTGCTTCGGTGGCCTTGGCGGTTGGCCCGGTTATTTATCCGAGCCGAACAGCGGTGTCACTTTCCTTGATTACTTCTGCAAAAACGTGGGCGGAAAAGTCGACGCTTTCGCGATCCATTCTTATAATGGCCCGGCCAACTTCACCACTGGCGGCGCGCTCGATGACCCGCGCAGCTCCGATCTGGGGAGCTTCGGCGCTTTCAAAGGTTTCTGCGATGTGATTTACGCGAACTTTCAACACACCAAAAAAGTCTACATTACTGAATGGAACAGTTATTGGTGGCTGGGTGGTCCTGCGCCCTACAGCGAAACTTCTTATGAAGCCGGCAACATTCAAAAAGCCTACCAGGCGATTGATCAATGGAATCGTTCGAGTGATTTAAAAATTATGGGGATGTGCTGGTATGCCTTCGCCCATTATGGACTGTGCCCACCCAATGTTGGCGATTGGTATCATAATGCCTTGCAGGCGAATCGCTGCGTCGACGCTCCGAAATTGGATCAGGCGCGCAGTGATTTTTCCTGGACAACGTTGAATACCAATTACCGTTCGGACGTGAACAATACGGGCCGCATGCAGATCGAGGCGGAGAATTACGATAACTCCATCGTTTTCGGCAACACAGCCGCGACGGGCGCGGAAGGAACTGATTTCCATGACACCGACACGCCAAACAATGGCGGACAATACCGTCCCGACGCAGTTGATATCGGTAGCGGTGGCTCCGGTTATTTCATTGGCTGGACTGCCGCAGGCGAGTGGTTGAAGTACACGGTTCGCGGTGGTCGCATCGGCTATTATAAATTGGAAATGAACTACGCCTCGGCGGTTGCTGGTCCAAGCAATGTCCGGGTGCTGGTCGATAATGTGCAGGTGGGCGGCACTTTTGCGTTGGGAAACTCCGGTGGTTGGAACACGTTCCTCACCGCGACGAGCACGCCCTTCGCCATGAACAACGGCGTGCACACGGTGAAGCTGATTTTTGATACCGGCTCGGTAAATATCGATTGGTTCGCATTTGTTCCTGCACCACCGCCAGCCGCGCCAAGCAATCTTTCCGCGACTCCGGTCAGCCAGACTCAGGTGAACTTGTCATGGATAGATAATTCGGGTGTGGAACTGAATTACGTCGTCGCGCGAAGCACGACATCAGGCGGGCCTTACAGCGATATCGCCACCCTGGCTGCCAATACCACTTCCTATCAAAATACCGGTCGTGCGGCGAACACGACTTATTATTACGTCGTCCGTGCCGTGAACGCCACGGGTGCGTCGCCCAATTCCAACCAGGCCAGTGCTTTGACGTGGCCAAATGAGATTATTGTCGACAACACCGACGCTGGATTTAGCGCCTCTGCAAATTGGTCTACCGGGACGGGTGCGACGGATAAATACGGAACCAGTTATCGTTATCGTAATACGGCGGCTGTTTCCGATGCGGCGACTTTTAGCTACACGGCTGCTCAAACCCGCAATTACGAGTTTTACGCCTGGTGGTCCCAAGGCAGTAATCGTTCGACCAATGCTCCGTTCGTCATCAGTGTCAGTTCCGGCACGGCCACGGTGAATCGAAATGAACAAACCGGTGGTGGCGCCTGGCAAAGTCTCGGCATTTTCTCGGTCAACGCAGGGGCGAATACGGTCAAAGCCTCCTGCTGGACGACGGAAACGAACAAAGTTGTCATGGCGGACGCTATCCGAATCGTTCCTAGATAGTCTTTTGGGTTAAAATGGGCTTTTTTCGTGACGGGCGGTGGATTACCGCCCGTTTTTCCATTTTTTCGCCCTAAAAAGGTCTTCAGCCGACGAAAAAACGGTTTTTCCGCTTCTAAAAATGGGAAAATTCGAAAATTCGTTAACTTTTGATTCTCGAAAAATGGATATCCGGCGAGATTGTTAACTTTTGATTCTTGAAAAATGAGTCTCCGACGAGATTGTTAACTTTTGATTCTCGAAAAATGGATCTCCGACGAGATTGTTAACTTTTGATTCTCGAAAAATGAATCTCCGACGAGATTGTTGACTTCTGATTCTCGAAAAATGAGTTTTCGGGGGAATCGAATCGATTTTGGAGACAAAAAGCGGGCGATTTTCGAGAAAGCGTTGTCTTTCTTTGATGGGAATTCGATCTCTCTGGATTTTGGGCAGAATTTCCTTGGTAAGGATCGATTTGGACCCATTTTTTTCAAAAATTTGAACCTGCGATTGACTATTGAGGTGGCGTTCTTTATCACGTTCCCAACATTTTCGACAACCGTTCCACTGGAATACTTTTATGGCAGCAAAATCTGATAAACTTGAAAAATCTTCTGACACCAAATCCGCTGAAGCCGCAAAAATAAGCGCTACCCGGCAACGCGACCTCGAAGCCGCAATTTCCACGATCACCAAGACCTACGGTGATGGCAGCATCATGCGCCTGGGCGATGCCAAGGCGATGAACAAAATTGAGGTCATCCCTACGGGCGCTTTGGGCGTTGATCTGGCGCTCGGTTCCGGCGGACTTCCTCGCGGTCGTGTGGTGGAAATCTTTGGTCCTGAATCTTCGGGTAAAACCACGTTGATGTTGCACGTTATCGCCAATGCTCAAAAAGCAGGTGGCTTGGCGGCGTTCATCGACGCGGAACATGCCCTCGACCCGGCTTATGCCAAAAAGCTCGGTGTTAATTTGAATGACCTGCTGGTTTCCCAGCCAGACAGCGGGGAAGAAGCGCTGACAATTTGCGAAACCCTCGCGCGTTCCAATGCCATCGACGTCATTGTCGTCGACTCCGTCGCGGCGCTGGTTCCGAAGGCCGAACTCGAAGGTGAAATGGGTATGGCCACGATGGGGATGCAGGCGCGCCTCATGAGCCAGGCTCTCCGCAAACTCACGGCGATTTTGAACAAGTCCAAGACGCTCTGCATTTTCACCAACCAAATGCGTGAAAAAGTTGGGGTGATGTTCGGTAATCCTGAAACGACGCCTGGCGGCAAGGCGCTGAAGTTTTACGCAAGTATTCGTATCGATATTCGCCGCAAGGACACGTTGAAAGACGCGACCGGTGCCGCGATCGGCAACAACGTGAAGGTGAAGATCGTGAAGAACAAAGTCGCGCCTCCGTTCGTTGAAGCCGAATTTGAAATCCTTTACAACCACGGTATCAACAAGGAAGGCAGCATCATTGATGTCGGGCTGGCCAATGGCGTAGTGGATAAGAAAGGCGCCTGGTTGCAGTTCAACGGTGAGTTGATCGGGCAGGGGAAAGATGCGGCGCGTCAGGCGTTGGTTGATAAGCCGGAACTCGCGCAAAAGATTATCGATGCCATCATGGCCAAGCGCAATGGCGTCGCTGCGGTGGAAACGAAGCTCGAGAAATAGTTTCCGAAGTTTTGCGAAAGCGGCGTTCTACGGAACGCCGCTTTTTCTTTTCCTGGCGCGAGTCAAAACTTCTTTAATTTCTGGAATGCTTCCAAAGCGACTTCTCGGGCAATGCCATGTTGCACGATCGGTTCGGGATACGATTTTCCAAATTTGATCCCGGAAGATTTAAGCACCTCCGCAGGAGCCTGCCATGGCGCGTGCAACCATCGATCCGGCAACCTGGCGATTTCCGGAATCCATCGACGGACATATTCTCCTTTGGGATCAAACTGTTCTCCCTGGGTTACGGGATTAAAGATTCGGAAGAACGGAGCGGCATCGGCACCACAACCGGCGGACCATTGCCAGCCGAGAGTGTTGTTCGCGAGATCGGCATCCACGAGCGTATCCCAAAACCATTTCGCGCCTTCCTGCCAGGGGAGAAGCAGGTCTTTGACGAGAAAAGAAGCCGCAATCATTCGCACCCGATTATGCATCCATCCGGTATGCCAGAGCTCACGCATTCCGGCATCGACGATCGGATAACCAGTCTGGCCACGTTGCCACGCTTTGAGCGCCTCGGTATCTGTATGCCAGGGAAACCGTTTGAATTCCGCGCGTAACGGTTCTTCCGGCGTTTGTGGAAAATGGAAAAGCAGATGATGCGCGAATTCGCGCCAACCGAGTTCGGTGACAAATTGCCAATGGCGCCAGGCCTTTTCCGGAACTGATTTCTTTTCGGCAGCGGCTTTAATCGCCGCGAAAATTTGCCCTGGCGATATTTCACCGAAATGTAAGTGCGGCGATAAACGGGACGTGCCGACCTGGGAGGGGAAATTCCTGGATTCCGAATAATTAAAAATCGTTTCCGTCAGGAATTGCTTCAACTGTTTGTGGGCGCCTGTTTCCCCGGGTTCCCATATCTCTCCAAAACCATCCGCCCAATTAAGTTTTGGTTTGAGCTGCAGGTCGGAGACTTTTAAAGAGCGGGGCCATTTTACGGGCCCTTCGAGCTTTCGAGGAGTTGGAGCGGTGTCACAAAGTTTGTCAGTTGAAGCGTTTGCCAGGCAGCTCTTCCAAAAAGGAGTAAATACCTGGAACGGTTTGCCGCTCTTGTTTTGTACTGTCCACGGCTCAAACAACAGATGGCTGTTGAAACTTCCGACCTCGATTCCTTCTCTTCGAAGGTGTTCCTTGATCTGCGTGTCTCGCGCAATGATCGCCGGTTCGTAACGGCGATTCCAAAAAACTGCGTTCGCTTCGGTTTCCTCGAGAAGCGATGTCAATTCGTCTATGGCGTTGCCTTCACGAATGATCAATTTAGAGCCCAGTTCGGTCAGACATTCAGAGAGTTGCGTCAAAGAATGGTGAAGCCACCATTTCGATGCTCCGCCCGGTGCCCACAGGCCGTCCTCTTGCGGTGAATGAATGTAAACAGGAATGACCGAGCCGTGCTTGACGGCGGCATCTAAAGCAGGATTGTCGGCGATGCGTAGATCGTTGCGAAACCAAACAAGAACCGGGGAGTCCACATTCACGATTACTATTACTGGATCTTTTCCACCTTCGCCATGGCGTTGTAATCCGGGACGCCGCCGAGCTTTTCGTACACACCACGCTGAATGATGACGTTGCCTTCGGGCCAATGCATTTGCAGATTTCCGCGGGCAATCGGAGCCAGAAAAACGCGCCCTTCGTAACGGCCCATTTCATTGACCAGGGCAATGCGGTCTTGATTTTGCAGATTTAGTTCTGCGGCATCGTCTGCGTTCATGAAAATAGCGTCACGCCCGGCTCCAGTCAGTGGATCAATCTCAGCATAGATCAGTGAGTTGAATTGCTTGCCGCGTCGAGTCGAGACCATAAACAGCGCGGCCGAGGGCTGGAGCGCAGGTGAACCGGCACTTAGTTTTTCGTTACGTCCAACTGCAGTTGGAGGCAATTCGACAGCACGAAAGTGCGCTTTGCCGTCAGCGGTCGGGAATTTCCAGTCCGCACACAAATGAGGGCCGCCATATTGAATGGCGTCGCCCGTTTCTTTTAAATTCTGGATCCCTTCGTAAAACGGAACCACCTGGGCGATTTCCTCGCGCATGGCCCAGCCGGTTTCACATTTCAAAAGAGAAGCGCGCTCCGGATGGACGGCCGCCGCGATGTCGCGGAGGATTTTCCATTCCGCTTTTGCTTCTCCGACCTGACGCGGGATTTCCGGAGAGAACGCGACCCGACGTTCTGTCGTGGTTTCGATTCCACCATCGTCCTGTTCGTAACGTGTCTTGGCAGGAAGCAAAATGACTTCTTCCTTTGCTTCAATAAACATCTGGTCGGTGAGAATGATATCCTGATGTACCCGCAGTGGAATGTTGGCCATGGCGCGAGTGACATAATCCGGGTCTGGCATCGTGCGAAGGAAATTGCCGCCGAGGCAATAGAGAACATCCAAATCACCGCGAGCACTGGCATCCACCATTTCCGTCGTGGGCATTCCTGGCCAATCAGGGACAGGGAATCCGTATTCTTCGGAAAGTTTTTTAGCGTTTTCTGGATTGATCGGTTTCACGCCCGGAAAAGCCGTCGAGTAAGCCCCCATCTCCGCGCCGCCCTGAACACTGGAATGTCCGCGGATAGGCATGACGCCGCATTTGTCTCGTCCAACGAACCCTTTCATCAGTCCCAGGTTCAGGACCATGGAAACAGCATCGCCACCGTAAGTATGTTGGGTAATTCCCATGCTCCAGACCAACACGGCGTTTTTCGCGTCGCGAATCAGCCGGGCAAATTCTTCCATCGAATTACGTGACAGGCCTGATTGCTTTTCCAAAACAGCAAATTGCAGTTTCGTGCATTGTGTTTTGAGTTCTTCAAATCCAGATGTGTGATTGGCGATGAAACTTTGGTCGAACCAATTGTTTTCGAGCAAAATTTTGATAACGCCATAAAGGAAAGCGATGTCGCCGCCTTGTGTTACCGGAAACCAATAATCCATGAGGCTCGTGCCGAACAAAGCGCTGTCCGCCGATGACGGAACCCAATAACGTTCGAGGCCAGGCTCCTTGTAAGGATTGACGACGACAAATTTCGTCCCGAGCTTTTTGGCTTCGTGAAAGTATTTTGTCGTAACTGGCTGATCGTTCGGCGGGTTCGCTCCAAAAAGGATCACGAGATCAGTCCCGTAAAAATCTTTGTAACTACAGGTCGTTGCCGCCACGCCGATGGCATGTTTCATCGCACCGGTCGATGGCGAATGACAGAGACGCGCCGCATTATCGACGTTGTTCGTGCCCATGAACCGAGCGGCTTTCTGGGCCATGTAATAGACTTCGTTGGTTACGCCACGTGAAGTGACGAAGAAAGCAACGCGCCGGGGATCGCTGACTTTAATCCGTTTGGCAATGCGCTGAGTTGCTTCGTCCCATGAAATACGGCGGAAACCTTTCGCCCCTTTTTCACGAACCATAGGGTAGGGAAGGCGGCCGAGTTCGCGAAGTTGAGCATTGTCCAGGGTCTTTAAATGACTGACGTCGGAAAGGAGATTTGGATCGAGCGCCGGCATCGTGTTCAAACGAAGCAGATTCAAACGGGTCATGCAGAGATGGACTCCATCAATTGTCCAATCATGGAGGCCCGCGACGCCCAGGGCGCATCCGTCGCAGACTCCTTTAGTCAGGACTTTGTACGCATAGCCGAGATTATCCCGATTCTTCCAAATAATTTTCGCCATATCGCGAAAATGGGTCGGCTTGGTTTGGCCGAGGCCAAACGGAATGGCGGCTTTCAGCCGTTGGCCAAAAGTTGTCTCAATGCGATGACTCATATTGCGCGTGGAAGACGCAATCATGCCGGAGCGATTTGAATTTTCAAAGGAGAACCTGCGATAGGATCAATAGCTACTGCCGTCGCGACCGCGCTGCATCAATTCAATCTCGTAACCTTCCGGCGCATCAATGAAGGCAAAGCCGCTGCCGTCGGGACGAATCGTAGGCCCATCGGAATATTTGATTCCCAGCGAGGCGAGGTGTTTTCCGAACTCTTCCAGGCTGTCGACGGAAAAGGCGAGATGGGTGAGATCTGTTTGCACTTCGACCGCGCCGCTGTTGGGAAAATGACAGAGTTCAATCAGTTCTTCGCTTTCCGGTGCTTTCATAAAGACTAATTCAGAGCCACGAGGCGATTTATGACGTCGGATTTCCTCGAGACCGAGCACTTCCTTGTAGAATTTCACGCTACGTTCCAAATCATTCAAACGATAGCGGGTGTGCAACAATTTCCGTACTTTCATGAAACGAAGATAACGCGCTGGCCTACCGCTGCAACGACTTATGTTTCCATGGGAAAAATCCCGCAGGATCATCTATCCACAATCCTCTTGCTGATATGGCCTAAATTCCATACCAAGGAAGTGTGCTTAAGCTTTTGAGCGGGTTTTTGTTTCTGCTCCTGCTGACCGGAAACTTCGTGGCATCGGGCCAGATCGATCCGGAAAAGCGGCAATTGATTCAAGTTGGTTACAACCAGGCCCTGGTTGGGCGAAGCCCGATTTCTGCTTACGCCTTTTATTTCCGCAACGACCCGGGCGTATGGAAAACCAACATGACACTGCGCCTCGCGGTGGCCCCGATTTATCTCGACGCAGAGCTTGGCATGAAGGGCGTCATCAGTCCGCGCACCGACCTGGCGATTGGTTTTGGTGGCGGTGGATTTGCCGATAGCTATTTCGAATATCAAAATGGGAATTGGGATAAAGGACAGAGTTTCACGGGACACGGAGGAGAATTGTCCGCGAGCATTTACCATTTGTTCAATCCGCAACAGCGGGTGCCATTAAACGGAGTTTTTCGTATCTCACCTCATTATTCCGATTACCAAAGGGATTCCGACACTGCGCCGGGGTTTACGATCCCAAGGGATCATACGTCGGTGAATTTGCGCACTGGATTGCGCTGGGGCGGACGTGAGCCGACAATTTTTCCGCAACTCGCACTGGAAATGTCAGCGTGGTACGAAGGACAATATCGGACCCAGGACGGACGCTACGGAATTGCCGGAGATCGCAAAGTTGAAGACATGTCCCACTTGTTCTGGGGACGCGCGCTCTTCATTTATACGTTACCGGAACTAAAGCATAATTTTGGGATCAGCTTTACCGCTGGATCGAGTATCGACGCCGATAGATTCAGCGCCTATCGCCTGGGAGGGTTATTGCCGCTGGCGTCGGAATTTCCGCTGTCGTTGCCGGGCTATTATTATCAGGAACTCAGTGCGAGAAATTTCCAGTTGCTGAGCGGGCAATATACGTTGCCGTTGGACCCGAAGCGGCGCTGGAATCTGACGGCCACGGCCGCCGAAGCGCACGTGACTTACCTCGAAGGACTCCAACAGGCCCGGCATTGGCACTCCGGTGTCAGTCTGGGAGTGGGATATAAGTCTAAATCGGGGATGTTCCAATTTTTTGGCGGATATTCGTACGCTCTGCAGGCGGTCAGGAAAGGGGAATACGGCGGCCACAGCATCAGTGCTCTCTGCCAAATTGATCTCGAGGCACACCATCGACCGGCCGAGATTGAGCAGATTGAAAGTCCGCTGAAATCCCGGGGGCTGTTTCAGATTTTCGAACAATAGTTCGCCGTCCTTCTTAGTCCGCTTCCACTTTTACTTTTTGCAAGACCTGTTAGCTTTCGGGGCGATGCGAGTCATTGGTCATCTTGAAAACGAACAGGCGGCGCGGCGCTTTAGCGATTTTCTCTACGTGCAAGGCGTAGTGAACACAGCCGAACGCGATGATACCGCGTGGGCGATTTGGGTGCATGACGATGATTGCTTGAAAAAGGCTGGCGATTGGTTGATCGCTTTCCGACAAAATCCCGCTGATCCGATTTTTAATACTGCCGCACACGCGTCCGATAAGCGTGAACAGGAGAAGCAGGAGCTGAAAGAGTTTCAAAAGAGATTTAAGACGCGAAGGGATGTGTTTCGAAGGCTAACGCCGTATGGCGTGGGAAAACTGACCATTTTCCTCATGGCTGTGAGTATCGTTGTTGCGATTATATCTAATGTGGGAGAAAACGAACAAATCGTTACCAACCTCACGATCGCCAAATATGAAAGAGTCGGGGAGATGATCCAGTGGCAACCGGGTCTAACCGAAATCAGAAATGGAGAAATATGGCGTCTTTTCACCCCGATATTTGTTCACTTCGGGATTCTTCACATTTTATTTAACATGATTTGTCTTCGGGATTTGGGGAGTATCATTGAGGGCCTGGAAGGCCGATGGAGACTGCTGTTCCTCGTGCTAATCGTAGCCGGAATTTCAAATTTTGCACAATATTCTATTGAAATACCCGGATGGCCAACTTTGTCTGGTGGTTCGCCAAGTTTCGGCGGAATGTCGGGGGTTGTTTATGGTCTCTTTGGATATATATGGATGCGTGGTTTCTTTGATCCCGGATCAGGAATGATCTTGCACAGATATCTTGTGATCCAAATGTTGGCGTGGCTGGTATTTGGTTTTACAGGTGTTTTGAATGTGGCAAATATCGTACATATCTCGGGTCTGATTATCGGAATGATCATGGGCTTTTTTTACAGCAAATTTCCGGTTCGCTGATTTCTGCGGGGAGTTTGTTAATCGTAGTAGTTTGTTCTAAATCAATTTGACCGCCTGATGGTTGTTGTAAAACATGCGTCATGCGCCAACGTTTCGTTCCATCCGCGAAGACTCTTCTTGCTGCATTTCTCCTGACAGCGTCTGCCGCTGTGTTTGGTCTGGATGGTCCATTAACTCCCGACGAAGCCATCAAAAGTTTTCGTCTCGACCCCGGATTGAAGATCGAATGCATCGCATCTGAACCGGACGTTGTTTCGCCAGTGGCCGTGGCATGGGATGAACAGGGCAAAATGTTTGTGGTAGAAGACCGTGGCTATCCCGTCGGTCCCGGCAAAGGAAAACCTCCGGTTGGACAGGTCATATTGCTTGAAGACACCAATGGCGACGGCAAATACGACAAACGAACCGTCTTTGCCGATCAACTGACGTTTCCGAACGGTGTGATGCCTTGGAAAGGCGGCGTATATGTAACCTGCGCTCCCAATCTTTATTATTTCAAAGATACGGATGGCGATGGCAAAGCGGATATCAAGGAAGTTGTTTTCAAGGGGTTTCAAGATCTGTCAACGACGCAACTTCGCGTGAGCCATCCGACGCTGAATATCGATAATCTCATTTATCTCACATCTGGACTCACGGCCGCCAAGGTAAAGTCTCCGAAACATCCCGATTGGTCGGAAGTTTTCCTCAACCGTGTGGATGGACGATTCAATCCTTTAACGGAACAACTGGAGCCAACCTCCGGAACGGCTCAGTTCGGGCAAAGCTTCGATGATTTCGGTCACAAGTTTATCTGCATGAACCGAGCGCACATTCAACATGTGGTCATGCAATTGAAGTACCTGAAACGAAATCCAAACTTTTCCTTTGCTGAAGTCGTGCAGGATATTCCGGATCACGGAGCTGCCTGTCGCGTCTACGCCAAGAGTGCCAATATCACCACCGCGGCTTCTCACGCCGGATTCTTCACGTCCGCATGTGCTGTGACGCTTTACCGGGGAACTGCGCTTCCCGAGGAATACATTCATAACTCTTTCACTTGTGAACCTGCGGGCAACCTGGTGCATCGAGATGTGATTACGTCTTCCAACGAAACGTTTATCGCGAGCCGCGCTGCGGATGGTGTCGAGTTTTTGGCTTCGCCAGATAATTGGTGCCGTCCCGTCAATCTCGCCGTGGGGCCCGACGGCGCTCTGTATGTTTGCGATATGTATCGAAAAACGATTGAACATCCCGATTACCTGCCGGAAGCAACGAGGAAGATTACGGACTTTGAAAGTGGCAAAGACAAAGGCCGATTGTATCGCATCACCGCGGCGAGCTTGAGTGAAACGCAGAAGAAGCAAATGGCGCGTCGTCCAGACTTTTCCAAAATGAGTGTCGAAGAGATCTGTAACGAATTCAATAACCCGAACGCCTGGTGGCGTGTTACCGCTCAACGCCTTTTGCTGGAACGCCAGGAGAAAACGGCCATTCCGTTTTTGAAAACGTTGCTCAAGAAAGGCAAAACGCCTGAAGCCCGCGTTCATGCCTTGCGAATGTTGGAAGGATTGAACGCATTGGACGATGCTGAGATTCAGTTGGCACTGGCTGATAAGGACCCCAATGTGCGCGAGCAAGGTATTCAGCTGGCAGAAACGCGTCTGCCAAAATCCGCCAGGTTGCTTTCCCGTGTGATTGCTCTCGCTGATGACCCGGAGCCGCGCGTCCGTTTTCAATGTGCGTTATCGCTTGGCGAGGCAAATAACCGGGAAATTGTTCCCGCTCTCGCCAGAATCGCTCAGCGTGATATGGGGGATAAATGGGTTCGTGCGGCTGTATTGACTTCGATTGGGGATAAAGGCGATGAGCTTCTTCAATTGTTGCTGGCCAACAAAACTGAAAAAGAAGGTCGCTCCGCCATGTTCGTTGACCTTTGCAAAATTGTTGGCGTGAGCGAATCGCGGGAAAACGTGATCAAATTGCTTGGAAGTTTGACCAAGTCGACCGCACAGGTGGATGCCACGTGGCAAATTGCGTCAGTGAACGGAATTGCAGAAGGACTGAAGGCACGGACCAATACTTTAACTTTCGCGGAGTTGCTGACGGGAGATGCTCCGGAAATATCTGCGCTACGCCAGCGTGTGACCGGACTTTTTCAATCGGCAGCGCAATTGGTCACATCTAACGAGCTGTCCCTCGGGCAACGAGTCGTGGTTATCGCGTTCCTTGGTCAATCGGATTATAAAACAGCGGGAGTGACTTTGGAGAAGTTGTTGGACCCGGCTCAACCGAGTGAAATTCAGATGGCGGCAGTCAGAGCTTTGAGCCAGATGTCGGATGCCGCGGCCCTGAATTCCCTGGTTTCTCGTGAGCGTTGGGCTGGTTTCACCCCAACGATTCGTGATGCCGCAGCCAATGCAATCATTGGACGGCAGGTGGAGTTGCTTTTTGCCGCAGTGGAAAAGGGTGATGTCCCGGCGTGGACGATTAATGGCGACAAGCGAAATCAACTCATGCACAGCAAAGACGAAGCGATTAAAAATCGCGCCACAACGCTTTTTAAAGACATGAACGCCGGTGATCGCATGAAAGTGTATGAAGAATACAAAAGCGTGCTAACGCTAAAACGCGATTCTGCGAACGGGCACGCCGTATTCCAAAAAACCTGCACGCCATGTCATACGTTCGCAGGAGAAGGAAAATCTGTTGGTCCAGACCTGACAGGGATTCGCAATCAACCGGAAGATGTTCTTTTGCTTCACGTGATGGTCCCGGAATTCGAAATCATGCCGACGTATACGCTTTATAACGTTGAGACCAAAGACGGAAATTCCATCTCTGGCCTGCTCGCCGCTGATACGCCGACAAGTATTACGTTGCGTCAGGCAGGGGGGATTGAAGAACAAGTGCCTCGCGCTAAAATCGCTTCGATGGCTTCAAGTCGATTGTCCTTGATGCCCCAGGAATTGGAAAAGTCGATGAGTAAACAAGAGCTCGCTGATTTGATTGGTTTTCTAAAGGGAGAGGCCCCAGCGGCGAAGTAATGTCCCTTTGCTAAGTTCTCGCACGTGCCGTGGCGATAGATTAGAATGCAATTTCGATGAAGAGCCGCTTCTTCACAGTGCTGTGCGTCCACCTTTGGCTGATGACTGCCGTTTTGTCTGCGCAGCAGCTGAGTAACAGCAAACTTTCCGTGCATCTGATCAACGGTTACACGGCAGGTTCATCTAATATCGTTTCTGGTCGACCGCAGTTGCTGAAGGTGCTCGCCGTGGATCCGAATTTTCCCTCAGGACAACTCGCAGCGATTCGCGATTTTAAAGCGAAAGCACCAGGCGGAAAGGTGATCGTCAG
>CBHTTJ010000166.1:0-13342 GCA_966095605.1 uncultured bacterium
CCATTCGGAATGAATCGAGCGCTGCCATCGGCCATCGCGTAATCAGATCCGCCAGCCTGGGGATTGCCAGTGACGTTTCCATGCTTCTTTTCATCCAATTGTTGCCAATCATCCCATGCATTGGAATCCATCCAAAAGTGCTCTGAAGTGATCTTCTTCTCTCCAAAAACAATGGTGTCAGAAGGGTAGACGATCACGCTTTCACGCAAGGAATTATTTGTCGGGGTGGTGCCAAAATAATCATTAAAGCCATTCATGATGTAACTCCGAGGAGCACCGTCAGGAGTGTTCGTTGGAAAAGGTCCTCCCAGGGGAGTGCGAACTTCACTGGGACAAACGATGATTTTCAAGTCCTTGTAACCACGTTGAAGCGAGTTGGGCCATCGATTGGAGGAAACCCCACGTGCAGGATAGAGCCCGTCGTTTTCGTCAGCATACAGCAAGAGAGCGATTCCAATCTGGTGAAGGTTATTGACGCAGGAGATGCGGCGTCCGGATTCCTTGGCTTTCCCCAGAGCGGGTAAAAGCATACCCGCGAGAATTGCGATGATGGCAATGACCACCAGCAACTCGATTAAAGTAAAAGCGCCTTTCGACAATTTCGCCTTCATAACAAATCAATAGACGTCGATACACGGAAATGCGTTACGACCTCTGAACAAAAAAATTGGACGTCGGTGGGAAGGACAAATTCATCATTTCGCCAGATGACAGGCGGCAAAATGGCCGGGGGTGATCTCGCGCAAGGGAGGAATGTCCGTTTTGCAACGATCTATGGCTATCGGGCAGCGGGTATGAAATGGGCAACCGGAAGGTGGATTGATTGGCGAAGGAACGTCACCGGCAAGAACCATGCGCTGGCGTTTCGAATCCGGATCCACCACGGGAATCGCCGAGATCAGCGCCTGAGTATAGGGATGCTTTGGTTCATCGACAACGGCGTTTGCGGAGCCCAATTCAACGATCTTCCCCAAATACATGACCATTACCCGTTGGCTGATGTGTTTCACTACTGCCAGATCGTGCGCAATGAAAAGGAAGGCGAGGCCGCGTTGCCGTTGGAGGTCTTGCAGGAGATTAACAATCTGCGCTTGAACGGAAACGTCCAGGGCGCTGACCGGTTCATCGCAGACGATAAGTTTCGGCTCAACCGCCAGAGCGCGAGCAATACCAATGCGTTGCCGTTGACCTCCACTGAATTCATGCGGATAGCGCTGAGCATATTGTTCGTTCAGGCCAACCGCTTTCAACAATTCACGGATGCGCGCACGTCGCACATCGCTGTTAGCGGCGAGTTTATGAATGTCCAGCGCTTCTCCGATGATTTCTTCCACCGTCATGCGGGGGTTCAATGACCCAATCGGGTCTTGAAAGATCATTTGGAGGCCACGCCGGGAGGCTTTTAGATCGGCGCCGTGAAGATTCGCGATGTCTTTGCCTTCGAAAAGGATCTTGCCGTCAGTCGGATCAACGAGTTTGACCAGAGAGCGACCCAGCGTTGTTTTACCACAGCCACTTTCACCAACGAGACCGAGGGTTTCACCTGCCGCGATTGAGAAGCTGACATCGTCCACGGCTTTGACATAACCCTTCACACGACTGACAAGGCCGTGCTTCACGGGAAAATGGACTTTAAGATGTTGAACTTCGAGCAGACTCATGTCGTGGCGCCCGTGAAGGTGCCGCGAAAGCCGAAATAAAGTAAAGCCTTCTTCACGGCGCGCCAAAAGGTCAGCTATTTTCTATTCGGCAGGAACCGCTATGGGCATGTGAGCGGTTGCTGGAGCTTTAAGAAAACGCGCCAGGTAAATGCAGCTGTAGGCACAGATTACCGACAGAATTCCTACGATGGGGTAATGAGTGATTTCACCCTTCTCACCTTGACCCAAAATCAATCCACTCGTGTAAGCGGCCACGCCCGACGCCAATTGTTGCACTGAAGAATTGATACTCATGAATCCACCGCGATAACGAGCTTCAATGCTGCCTGTCATCAACGCCATTGCCGGAACCATTCGTCCGGACATGCAAACCATCAATAAGGTCGAAGTCGCCACGGCAATGTAAACTGGCACATGAGGTAAATTCGTTAAGGTCAGAATGGGGATCGCCGCGGCAAATGAAACAATCGTAAACACCTTGTGCTTCCCTGCCCTGTCGCTCCAGCGTCCAACGAAATTCATCGTGAACAAGGTGCAAAGACCACCGCACAAATAGATCAGCGGTAATTGTTTTTCCGTCATCCCAACATTCGCCACCATGTAATTGCTGATGTATGGAAAAATCAAAAAGCCCGCGCAAGTCGTCACCGCCATAAACACAAAAGCCATGCGATGGTCGGTAAGCGTTAGAATCACGAGCATGCGTTGGACAGGATGATCGTCGCCAAGATGATCCAGATGCCCACGAAGATGCGGCATCGCTTTCGCCGCACCCAGGAGGATTAAAAGGCTCAGACCCGTGAGCGCCAGAAATGGTACATGCCAGTTAATGTGTGAAGCCAGCAACAGTCCCAGGGGAACGCCACAAATGGAGGCGACCGAAAAAGAAGTCATTACCAGCCCCATCGCTCTCCCACGTCGTTCCGGCGAAATTACATCTCCGATAATTGCCAGGATCAGCCCTCCAGAAACACCCCCGAAAGCACCCGCGACCACCCGCGCAGCCACGAGAAGATGATAAGTCGGCGCCACCGCACAAAAGAATGTCCCTAAAGTAAATCCTGTATAGAGCCAGAGCAGCGCCGGTTTGCGATCAAATCGATCCAAAATAAATCCAGCAAGAATGCCGAAGATTCCGGCGCTGATTGCGTACGCTGAGACCATCAATCCAAACTGCGCCGGCGTAATATTGAAAACGCGCATGTACTGCGGTCCCAACGGAAGGATAATAAGAAAGTCGACGATGGCGGTAAATTGGATGGCCGCGAGAATGAACAGGAGAAACCGTTCACTCTTTGAAAAGGTTGGCGCAGGTTTTTTGGTGTCGTTTTCTGACATCGGGCGCAAGCTAGCATGAAACCGGCCTCGGTCTAGAGCTCCGGACTCATTTCTTTTCGCGGTGCGCTACGAAGGAATAAGCCACCGGGGTCACCAGTAATGTGAGGACCAACGCAAGGCTTTGTCCGCCGATAATGACGAGCGCAGTAGCACGACGCTCCTCCGCTCCCGGTCCGCTTCCGACGGCAAGAGGAAGCATTCCTGCAACGAACGTCAGAGTGGTCATCAAAATCGGTCGCAAACGATCGCGATTCCCCTGGATAATGGCGTCCAATTCGCTCATCCCTTGTCGACGGAGATTATTCATGTGATCCACCTGAAGAATCGCGTTCTTCTTCACCACGCCGAACAACACCAGCAACCCGAGCGCGGAATAAAGGTTCAACGTCCCATTGGTAGCCCACAGTGTGAAGAAAGCAAAAGGAACAGTCAGAGGCAAAGAGAGCAGAATGACGAAGGGATCGCGCAAGCTTTCATACTGCGACGCCAGAATCATGAACATGAACACAATCGACAGGAGGAAGGCGAAAATAAATTCCCTGAACGTTGTTTCGAGTTCCCGTCCACCACCCACGACGCGCGAGGTATAACCTTGCGGCAGTCCCATTTCGACCACGGCTTTACGCAAGGCGTTAAGGCGATCTCCCAGACCATATCCCGGTGCAACCGCTGCGCGAAGGCTGTTCTGTCTTTGACGATCTAAGCGGTCGATACGCGAAGCCGTTTGAGCTGGAACCAATTCAACAAGGTTATCCAATCGAACCAACCCTCCGTTCTTGCTTGGAACGAACAAGCGCGCAATCGTTTCAGCATCTTTACGATCCTGGTCAGTCAATCGCAGTTGAACATCGTAATCGTCATTCACAGATTCATCGCGAAAACGTGAGACGCGTGGATCCCCACCGACCATCAGGCGTAAACCGGTCGCGATATCCGAGCTATCAACGCCCAAATCGGCCGCGCGGGCGCGATTGATTTTCACGCGCAATTCGGGCGAATTCAGTTTCAACGTGGTGTCCGCGTCCATTAAGCCGAGCTGTGGCGACTTGTTCAGCAACTGTACGGCAAATTTGTCGAGCACATCCAACTCTGGTCCCAACAACGAGAAATCGACTTCAGCAGAACTGCCACCGATTCGGAATGATTGTGTGCTGCGAATCGCGGGACGCAATGCGGGATACTTTTTGAGGCGTTTGCGAATTTCCTGTCCAACGTCGCGTTGCGAATAATTGTTTCGAAAGGCAGCTAACGGATGGCCATGCAACAGTTCTTTTCCCAATCGGCCAAAGGAGAAAATTCTTTCTTCATGGGGAATCAATCGGACGTAAGCGCGCACAGTATTCAAGCCACCAAGACCGCCACCCACCGAAACTAACACTGTCTGAATCGCCGGGATTCCGCTCAGTTCGGTCTCAATGGTATGAGATAATTCATCCAATGCCGCGATGCTGAGCCCCTCTGGTGTTGTCACCATCAAATCAAATTCGCCTTCGTCCGCATTGCTCGGAATATACTCCTGTCGAATGTTTTTATAGAGAGGAACGGAGGCGGCAATGAACACCAATGAAATCACAATCACCGCGATTCGATGATTCATTGAAAAGCGCAGGAGACGTTCGTAAGCATGGTCAAGGCGTGCATAAAATCCGACACGCGACTTGGCCTCATCATGCGCGCCGCTATGCTTTTTCGCCTTCGCAAACAGACGGGCACTCATCATCGGAGTCAGCGTGAATGAAACGAGAAGACTGATCAGAACCGCCACTGCCGCAGTGATCCCAAATTGAAAGAGAAACCGTCCCGAGATGCTGGACATGAACGATACCGGCACGAAAATCACCACAAGACTAAGCGTCGTCGCGAGGACGGCCATCCCAATTTCCTCTGTTGCCGCGCGAGCAGCCTCAAACGCGTCCATTTTTTTCTCCTCAACAAAGCGGAAAATATTTTCCAGAACGACAATGGCGTCATCGATCACGATACCAACCATCAGGACAAGGGCGAGCATGGTCACGCTGTTCAAGGTAAAATGCAGCGCCCACATCATGCCGAAGGTGGCAATAACAGAGGTTGGAATGGCGATACCGGCAATCACCATCGCCCGCCAGTTCTTCATGAACAAAAGAACCACTAAACAAGCCAGGAAACTGCCGAGGACAAGATGCACTTTGATTTCATGTAACGCCTCAACGATGTATCGCGATTGATCGCGAACCACTTCCAGCTTCACGTCCGGGGGGAGCGAGGCTTGAACGGAAGAAAGTTTGGCCTTCACTCCTTCAATGACCTGCACGGTATTCGCATCGGATTGACGACGAATATCAAGCGTCACGGTTGGAATACCATTCAAACGCGCCAATGTTCTCGGTTCTTTGGTTCCGTCTTCAGCTCGTCCAATGTCACGAACCCGAATGGGCGAGCCGTTGATATTCGCGATGACCAGGTCGTTGAACTTCTGGGGATCGTCAATCCTGCCTAACGTTCGCAACGTTTTCTCTCGATAGCCTGAAGTCACATTACCGCCGGGTGCGTCAGCATTCTGGCGAACGATCGCATCACGAACGGCGGTGATCGGAATTTGATAAGCCGCTAAACGATCCGCATCCACCCAGACGTTAATCGCCCGTTCCAGTCCACCAACAATTTCCACCTCCCCTACCCCAGCCGACCGTTCCAACTGTTCTTTAACCACTTTGTCCGCCAACTCCGTGAGCTCTCGCGCGGGACGATTTCCTGCGATGGCAATGCTCAGGATCGGAGTTTGATCGTTATCCAGTTTAGAAATGATCGGAGGATCAGCTTCTGGAGGCAGATCACGCAATACACTTGAAACACGATCGCGCACATCATTCGCGGCCGTTTCGATATTTCGATTCAGCTCAAATGTCACGATGACGAAGGACGATCCAGCGGAGGAAATGGAACGAAGTTCCTTGATCCCTTCGATTGTGTTCACTGCCTCTTCGATGGGCTGCGAAATTTGAGCTTCCACTTCCGCCGGAGACGCGCCCGGCAATGTTGTCCGGATATTAACCGTCGGGAGATCAACCGAAGGAAACCGATCCACGCCCAGTCGGAAATAACTGACCGTCCCCACGACCACCAGGGAAAGGATCAACATTGACGCGAACACTGGCCGCCGCAGGCAAATCTCAGCGAGCTTTTGCATCAGCCTCCTCGGTCACAGACTGTCCTGAACGAATTTTCGCCGGATCCAGAATCACTTTGTCGCCCGGTGCAATACCGTTGATTACCTCCACCAAGCCATTGCGTCGACGTCCGATCGTGATGCTTTTTTCGACGGCTTTGCCTTCTTTGACAATGAATGCTTTTTGTAACCCGACGAAACTCGTCACCGCATTCGTTGGAATGCTCAATGCAGGATCATTCGTGCTCACAACGATGGAGGCTTCCGCGAATAAGCCGGGACGCAACGTTGGAGCTCCGGGCGCATCGGCCTCCACAACCAACATCCGGTTGGATTCGGAAAGCATCGGGCTCACCCGGCTCACGACCGCAGAGTAAACGTTTGTATCTTCGCTGACCGTAATGCGAATGGGTTGTCCCACACTGATACGCGTTGATTCCCTTTCCGGCACTTCCAATTGCAAGCGAAGTGGATTCACAGCTGCGATCACGAGCAACGGCGTCCCCATTTCCAAAAATTCACCGGGACTTGCCCGACGTTGTTGAACCACTCCGTCAAATGGGGCTCGAATCGTGGAATCAACCATCTGTTTTTGCGCGAGGTTCAACTCGGCGCGGCGCTGCACCAGCAATCCCTTTCGCTCGCGTACATCGTGCAATGCATCCTGATATTTCCCCAGGGCAACTCGATACGCCGCTTCCGCGGTGTCTAATTCTGCCTGCGCGGAAATCTTCTCTTTGGTCAACGCTTTGATCCGATCACGGTTTGCGAGCGCCTCGTCCAACACCGCCTGCGCCTGCTGAACCGTTGCCGTTTTCTCGGTATCGATCTGGTCATCATTTCCCTCTGGTGACAAACCAAGCCGAACTCGAGCTTGAGTCAACAATGCCTCAGCTTGCTTCACTTTCAGGACATAATCTTCTTTCTCGATCTGCGCGAGCACGTCGCCTTTTGCAACCACACTCCCAATGTCCACGGCCATTGTGTCGAGTCGCCCGGGAACCTTTACGCTCAAGGTAGAGCGTTCACGGGCATTGAATGAACCTGTTACGGTTATACTGCGCTCCATCGGGCGCACCTGTGCCGTGAATGTCTTGACCGCTCTTACTGTGGTCGCATCGGATTCTTTGGAAGCCGACGAAGTTGCTTTATCTTTATCACCACAACCCAAAATAAAACATAAGAGTCCTGGCAAAGTAAAAAGTGCCGCAACAGAAAAGGAACTTCGCGGACGGTTGGCCGAACTCTCGGGAAAAAGATAATCGATCATTTAGACGTTCTTTGGACGAAAACGAGTTAAGAAACGTTCAGCGTTAAGTCAGGAAGCAACAGGCTTCTGGGTCGAGCGCGCGGCTTTGACTGCCTTCTTCTTGCCATCGCGCATGGGCCAGTTTGGATCATCAACGCGAGCCTTATTCATTAGACTCGCCGCCTCTTTGACAACGTCGGGATGTTTCGCGGCGACATCGTTGTTCTCGGCGGAATCAGTCTTCAAATCATAGAGTTCTATATCTTTCGAAAGTCCATTCCGCACCGCTTTCCAGTCACCGAAACGAATCGCTTGAATCGACGCTCCTTCGTGCAATTCCCAGTAGAAATATTTCCGCTGTGGCGCCGGGCCTCCTTTCAAAAAGGAAACGAGTGACAAACCATCCGGCTGAAAACCTGAAGGAATTTTTGCTCCAGCCAACTCAGCCGCCGTGGGAAGGAAATCCCAAAAGGCCCACGGTTCGTTGCTGACTTTTTTAGGCACTACTCCCGGCCAGCGAACCATGGCCGCCTGACGCAAACCTCCTTCATACATGCCTCGTTTGAATCCGCGCAGTTGCCCGCCCTTCGTCTGGTCGAATTGTTTTGCCAACGGCGAATTAGGGGCAAAGGAAGATCCATTGTCGCCCGCGAAGAAGACAATGGTGTTATCATCGATTTTCAATTCCTTCAGGAGGTCGAGGATCTGACCGACATCACGATCCAGGCGCGTCACCTGTGCGGCATAAATTCTCTCCTGCTCGGTCCAGTTCTTGCGAGAAGCGTATTCACCCAGATCATCAATCTCCTGGCGACCATGCGGCAGCGTCACGGCGTAAAAAAGGAAGAAGGGTTTGTCCTTCTGATTACGAATCCATTTCAACGCATCGGCCTGAATCAAATTTTGCGCGTATGTTTTTCCGACGCCTTTGCCATCGTTACCCGGAAGATCGAACTGCTTGTCGTCATTATATAAATAGGTCGGAAAATAACTTTGCGCATGGCGCTGGCAGTTGTAGCCAAAGAAATGGTCGAAACCTTTTTTCAACGGGCTGCCGGTTGTTGCAAACATGCCCATGCCCCATTTGCCGGTGCAAGCGGTCGCGTAGCCAACTCCTTTGAGAATTTGCGCCACAGTCGTTGTTTTCTCTGGCAATGGAAACTGCCCTTCACCGGCGGCAATTTCCCAATTGGAGCGAATCGGCGAATGTCCCGTGTGCAATCCTGTTATGAGCGAAGCGCGTGAGGGTGCGCAAACACTCGTTCCGGAGTACGCCTGGGTAAACCGCGTTCCCTCCGCCGCCATCTGGTCCAGTCGGGGTGTCTTGATCTGCTTTTGCCCGTAGCAACCCAAATCACCCATCGCGAGATCATCACTCAAAATGAAGATGATGTTCGGCTTTTGAGAAACTGCTCCGGCGTTGGCTGCAATGAAAAAAAGAACGGCACTGACGGCAACAATCATTCGTGCGCATGTGCGATGCATACAATAGAGACGTCGATTCATCATAAAATGTTAATGGAGAAAGAGAAAAAATCGCTACTCCCTCTTTTTAGACTGAAATTCTTTCGCCATTTCCGGCGGAATGACGAGAACTGTTTTCGCATCGTTCGTGAGAACAACCAGGTTTTCCTCTCGCCATTTGCCGCTTTTGGAATCATTCCAACCGGGTTTTCCGGTCTGAAGCGCGTGTGTAAAGGCAGCCACCCATTGCTCCCCATTGAGCGGTTGGTCATGGCCGAAGCGAACAATTCCAGATGCAACATCCTTGAAAATGACGTAGCGCCGCCCCGTGACCTCATCACATTGATTCAGCAACCCATGAATGCTGCAAAAATTTGTAGACCCACCGCCAAAAGTATAAGGGTGCGCTCGTTTGGAAAAAGTTTCCTGTATTCGCATCAGGCAACGAATCGTCAAGTCGCTAACACTCGAAGCCTCTGAAAGAGATCGTCGTGATTCGCTACTTTTCGTGATCACAAACCGAGGATCGTTTGCAAAAGGATCACGCGAAACAAGAAACAGTGATGTTCCCGTGACGATGAAAAGAATGATGCCTGACAGAATCCAACGAAATCGACGCGAACTTTTTGAGTGCGGCGATGCGGGTTCGTTCATTTCGCACAGAATCCCATCGCAACGAAATTCTACAATTTAAAATCACGCTTTCGATTTCTTCTTTCGTTTCCCTTTGGCTTTTTCCTTCGGAGCCGAGTCAGATTTTCCACCCGGATACGGTTTGACGTGTGCTCGTTCCGCCCAGGCTTCCCATTTGGACGCGAGTGCTTTTGCTTTGTCCGGCTGGGAATTCACGAGGTTGTTCAGTTCCGACCGGTCCCTGGAAAGGTCATACAGTTCCCACGGATTGTTGCGTCCGAAACGCACCAGCTTCCAATCCCCTTCGCGAACCGCAGCGTTGCCTTCATGTTCCCAGAAAATAGCGTCGCGTTTGATTTTTTTATCCGAGAACGCTGGAACAAGACTGCGTCCTTCCATCGGCGTGATCACATTACCGTTAAATGTTTTGGGATACTTTGCTCCTGAAACGTCCACGCACGTGGCCATGATATCGATCAAATGACCGGGCTGGGTCCGGAACTCACCCTTGTCGCTGATCTTTGCCGGCCAATGTGCGATCAACGGCGTGGAAATGCCGCCTTCATGATTAAAATGTTTGTAGCGACGGAACGGCGTGTTCTCCAACGTCGCCCACGATTGTCCGCAGAAAACTTTCGAATCCACCGACCCGGGATTTTTCCCCATCAGCACACCGCCCGGGCCGCTCTCCGCGTTCCCGCCGTTATCACTCATGAACAGGATTAGCGTGTTATCCAACACACCACGATCCTTCAGCGCCTTGACCAGAGTCCCCACCGAACGATCCATATGATTAACAGCCGCTGCGTAGACGGACATGATGTGGTCGAAACGTTCTTTTTCTTTTTCGTCCAATGAATCCCAGGCCTTCACTTCGTCCGGCCGGGGCGTCAGCGGAGCGTTGGCTCCCAACAAACCGAGTTGAATCTGCTTCGCATGACGTTGCTCCCGCAATTTGTCCCAGCCCATTTTGTATTTGCCGCGAAACTGCGCGATGTCTTCCTCGGGCGCCTGCAAAGGAAAATGTGGCGCGTTAAAGGCGAGATAAAGGAAGAACGGCTTCTTTGCCGCGAGCGATTCATCAATGAATTTCACTCCATAATTGGCCCAAAGGTCCGAAGAATACCATTTCTTCGGCACTTCGGGGGAATCGCGTTCCAATTGTTTGCCGTTGAAAAACAGTTTCGCATTCGGCGCATCGGCAAAATAGTAACCGCCCGCTGCTGAGGTCAGATTCCGGTCGAACCCGCGCGTCCAGGGCGCCACGCCATATTGCTGTCCCACATGCCATTTCACGGTCATCGCTGTGAAATAACCCGCGCCACGCAGCACCTCCGCCATCGTCACGCATTGGTCGTTGAGACGACCGCGATAACCCGGCACACCATCGTCGTCCGTCATGTGCCCGACGCCCGCCTGATGCGGGTAGAGGCCGGTCAAGAGCGATGCGCGCGTCGGACAACAACGGCCGGTATTATAAAACTGGGTGAAGCGCAGACCATTTGCCGCAAGTGAATCGAGATTGGGCGTCGGAATTTCGCTGCCATAACAGCCGAGGTCTGAATACCCCATGTCATCGACGAGGATGACCACGATGTTCGGTTTAGTTGCCGCGGTGACAGAACCGGAAACAAACAACAGGAAAGCAAAAGAAACGAGCGCGAGACTCTTCGAAACGATTCTAGAACCCATCTCATAAATAGGCAAGGGGCGCGCTGGAGAGGAAAAGAGCCTCTGGCTAGGCGCGACGAAGGAGCATGTCTGAAGGACCTGTGACTGAGGAGCAACGACGCCAGAGGCTCTTTTCCTCTCCAGCCCGAAGGGTTGCCGATCTTTGACGCTGGAGCTGCGTTGCTCGTCAGTCAAAGATCCATCAGGATATTTTCCTTCCTCGCGCCTTGCTCCAGCGCCAAATCTCTCGCAACGCGCCCCTTGCCTATTTATGAGATGGGTTCGGTTCATGTGATGAACTCTCAGTGGCAAATGAGACGGCGGCAACGCGATGAAGATTACAGGAATGTTTGGATTGCCATTGCTATTCCATCACAATTTTACTCACGTCCACTCCGCTCTTCTCGGCAAACTGTCTCAGCGAATCCGGGTATGGCGGGCCAGTCAGGGATTGATGATTTTCTTTATCCACCAACAGGAGCCAGCCCGTTTTGTATTGGGTGCCGCCGACTATTTTTCCTCCTGCTAAAAATGTTCTCGCTCGTTGCCACGGAATGAGCGGGATCATCGCACGATAAAAATAATTCTTCTGTGGTCCCCATGATTCGAGAAGATGGGTGCTTTGCACGCCAAACGTGCTGGGGCTGTTTTCATCCCACCGTTTCATCGTGTCCTGAAAGTTACTCAGTCCGCCCTTCGCACGGAATTGGACTTCTTTGTTTCGATCCTTCGCAGCTTCGATAAGCGCGGCAAGAATCGGCGCATCGTCGTCATCGCTGATCGGACCGATTTCTCCCAGGGCATAAGCGGCGTGTTCGCGAACCATGGGACGAGGATCGGACAATTTTCGAATTAAGAGCGCGATCAGGTTCCTGGCATGATGGGAGAAAGAGCCGAACGGCACATTCGTCGTTCGATCACGGGGATGAGCACCGCCGAGTCGCCCGCTGAAAATTGTTTCGAGCGAAGCCATGGTTGTAACGCGGACATGTTCGTCGACGTCATCTGCGGCCATCGTCAAAGCCGGAACGACACGATCATCCATCGAGCGATCAAAGCGGCAAATGTCTCCGATCATTCCCACAGCCACTGCGCGGACCGGTGGATGACTATCTTCGATCGCTTCAATCAGTATCGGAACGAGGTTTGTCGACGGCAGTTGGAAACTGTTGAGCGCGCCGAGGGCATTTTTCCTCACCTCGCCCGACTCATCATTGAGAGCCGCTATCAACCCGGGAATCGCCGTTTCCGGCGCCTTATGAATCCGCCCGAGCGTCCACGCCGAATAATAACGAAATGCCATCTCACGAGATTTGAGCAATGACACCAATGGCGGAACCGCCTCCGCCGTAATCCAATCCTCGCCGAGAGCAATGATGGCGGCCTGGACGACATTCGTATTGCTATTGGTCAAGAGTGTGAGAATCCGTTGATCTTCCTTCAGACCGATCAAGGAATGCATCGCTATCAACACGGAAGTTTCATTGGTTTGAGCAAGAAATGCCGTCAACTTCGGAACAGCCGGTTTCGCCAACGGGCCCAATATTCTAAATCCCGCTGCGGCGAGATACGGATTTCGCTGGTCGAAATTGTTTTTGTATTTTCCGGCCTGCGGCATCTCGCCGGTCTCAACGATTTTCAGAAGGGTCGGTAAAGCGTTCGTGCCGATATGTTGAATAGCTTTGACTGCCGGTTCATAAATTCTCGCATCGTAACCGCCCCGATCGGGCCCCTTGTTCAAGTCGCGCAACCAATCGCTGAGTAACTTGCCGTCATAAGAAGGTTCGTCAGAGGAAGCGTTCGAACAGCCAGACTGCAACCAGAGCAGCGACAACAATCCCAAAAGAAATGGTATTCTCCAAAGTGTCGCTGACATCTGAGATTTGGACATGGTTGGCAACGAGGTGTTCGATGATATTTCAGCGGCTTTTCGTCTGGTTAATCCATAAGAAAAGGCGGGGGGAACTCAAATTGAGGCAAAACATCGCGAAATTCGCCAACCTGTCATTCGCCGCGTGAAGAAACTTTTCCTACGCTCAGGAAACCTTTTTTACTCGGGAAAATTCTTTTCCACAGCTCAGAAAACCTTTTTTACTCAGGAAAATTCTTTTCCGCAGCTCAGGAAACCTTTTTTACTCAGGAAAATTCTTTTCCGCAGCTCAGGAAACCTTTTTTACT
>CBHTTJ010000167.1:0-13274 GCA_966095605.1 uncultured bacterium
TCCAGGATGGTCGGCCCAATTTGCGCCTTGCCAGGGAGTCGGGTTCTCTGGAAACGTCAGAGGATGAAGAAGCTGCCGGGATTCCTGCTGGCTCTTTTTATTTTCATCGCCTCATCCGCGTGGTCGCAGATGACCGTGACCGATGTCAGTCTGGTGATTCAACAGGCGGCGAATCGTGCGAAACAGATTTCGGGGAATAGTTTCATTGCTGTCGTCGATCGCGAGGGATATGTGCTCGGCGTTTGGGCGGTCGGAGCAATTCCCTCTGACCTGAACGTGTTACAGGCGAAGATTGCCTCCGCAGTTTCAAAAGCCGGCACCGCGGCGTTCCTCAGCAGCAACCAGGAAGCGCTGACCTCCCGAAGCGCCGGGTTCATCGTGCAACAACATTTCCCGCCCGGCATTGCCAACAAACCACCCGGGCCGTTGGTTGGAGTGAATTTTTCCAACCTCCCGTTCAGTGATGTTAACCGCTTCAAAGATCCTGCGACGTTTCTGACTTATCCCCTCACTAACTCAGGTCCGAGTGGAACCAACGGCGCGCCGATCGCGGGAACGAGTCTTTCGGGTTCGCCGGGAGGTGTACCTCTTTATAAAAATGGAAAATTGATCGGCGGCATCGGCGTCAGCGGCGATGGCTCGGAAAATGTGCAGGGCACTCAAGTAGCAGACCTCGATGAAGACGTCGCGCTTGCGGGGCAAATCGGTTTTCAGCCGCGTCCGGTGATTTTAGGTACGCATATTTTTATCGACGGCATCCGCGTGGTCTATGTGAGCAGCACAACGCAACCGAGTGCACTGTTGCCGCTCGGAAGTCTGGGGACCGCAGTGGCTCCTTACTTTTTGACCAATAGTCCGAGTATTTCCTATCCCGTGGCCGTGCTGGGTGGAGTGAAAGGAGAAATTCGCGAACCAATTCGCAACGATCCTTCGACAAATCTGATCGATGGACAACCGCGACTTCAAGCCACCGAAGTAAAACGCATTTTGGCCCAAGCGGCCGCGCGGGCTCGTGTCACACGGGCCGGAATTCGTTTGCCGGCGGGACGCCCCGCTCAAGTGTTTATCACCGTCGTGAGCAATCCCGATGCGGACGGTTCTGCTCCGGAGATTCTGGGAACCTTTCGCACGCCGGACGCGACGATGTTCAGTTGGGATGTGGCGGTGCAAAAAGCGCGCACCGCTATTTTCTTCTCCGACAATCAACGAGCTTTCTCGTGTCGGACGGTAGGGTTTCTCGCACAGAGTCTTTATCCTCCCGGAATCGTGAACACAGCGCCCGGGCCGTTCCTCGGGTTGCAGGAACAATTCTCCGGTTTTACCGGGTTTAATGTGCTCAATGGCGCGACTGTGACGAACGTTCCGATGGCGTTTCCTCCGAATCCAAATTTGCCGAATGGCATCACCATCTTTCCGGGCGGCTTTCCATTGTACCGTAAAGGGGTGTTGATCGGAGCGATCGGAGTCAGCGGCGACGGTGTGGATCAGGATGATTTAATTGCCGCGGCGGGGACAGTTGGTTTTCTTGCGCCAGCAGCCATTCGCGCGGATCGGCAACTTTATCGTGGAGCGCGCCTGCCTTACGCGAAGTTTCCGCGAAATCCGGCGTTGTGAGCCGTTGTCGTGGCTTTCATTACAAGGCTTTTTCCGGCGAGGCCTTTTCCGTCTTCATCAAGGGAACATCTCGCAAGTGATGATAGGAATGGCACTCATAACAATCGTTGCGCGCGGCACCTTTTGGCTGATGACAGACAGCGCAGATTTGTTTTGAAGGAATAAGAATATCGGACGCTTGTTTACTGCCGCTCGCCTGATGGCAGGTAACGCAGGTCAGGGAAGTGTGGCGGGAATGATCAAATCGGCCGCGACTCAGCCAACGTTCGGGCATCACGGGAGCGGTGATAATTGGAAGGTCCTTGCCGTGTTTAATTTCATGACAATAGGCGCAGCCGGGGAACAGGGAACGGCCTTTGTCGCCAAGGCCGCCGACATTCGCCGCCGGGGCCGTCCGTTCGTCACTGAAAAAAATCTTCGCTTCCAATTCTTCCGTGGAACCAAATTGTTGGCGCATTTCCCCCAGCCGTTGCCGCACGAATTTTTGAACACCGCTTTCGGAAGTGATTCCTTTCTTCTGCGCAAAATCCGCAAACTGCTGCGGAAGGCTGCGTAAAAAGGCGTGGGCAAACGAAACGTTTCCGTGGGGAATCGTGAGCTCTGGATTCTCCTGGTCGAATTGCAACGCGTGACACGCCCGGCAGTTTTTTTCGAAAGTAACATTTTTATAATAGATGCCGCCAGCACCCGGTTGATGGCAAAAGGTGCATTCCAACGACTTGCCATTGAGCAAGGTCATTCGCGGATTGTTTCCCATGTGCGTCGCATGGCTGAACCGGAGTGTGTTGGGGTCCCGTAATTGTGCGGTGTGAATCTGAAAGTCGGGATGATCTGCGGAAAACTCGTGGATTACTTGTGTGTAACCATTCGTTGGGTGTGGGGTTCGGAAAACATTACGACTCCGATCGAATTGGAAATCGAATTCAACTGCGTCGATCGTCGCGCCCTTTTGCGCCGCCGCGAGCATTACATCCGTATCGCCGTGGCATCGAACGCAATTTTGTGCGTCCGGCTGTTTCATCGTAATCGTCCCGCGATGCTCCTGATGACACCTCGAACACGAATATTCCCATGCAACGTTTGGCTCATGGAAATCGTGGAGGGGATGGCATTTCTGACAGGAAAGATCAATGCGCGTCGTGCTCGGATGAGGATTTAATAACAACTTGTAGAATTCGTGCGGCGCCGGATCGGCTACAGCTGCGCTCTCCATCCATACAATAGGGCCACCTTTCGCCGCGGCATGACATGTGGCGCACTCCTGATCTTTACCGAAAGCCTCACGTGCTTTTTGTTGGAACGCAGCACTGCGATGTTTCAAAGAGAGTTCACCCGGGGAGATAAATTTCCAACGATACGCCCCGTAAAGAAACAGCAGCAAAATGCCAATAGTGCAAGCGGTGACGGTCTTCGTAAAAATCCCACGTTTCGTGCGAAGACTGTATTGCGGCTGACAACGTCTTGGTGGATGACTGCAGGATCCATCCGGGCGCGGACCTTCCTGACACGGACCGCCCATCTTTGCGGACCGAGTGCAGACGTAGCAGGGGTTATTAGGATCCGTTTTGTCGAGCGTCGGTTGGCAGTCCGCTGTTGCGCCACATTTTCCTTTTCCATCGGGACCATTATGGCACGGCTTGCCCTCACACAACCATCCGCAAACCCATTTCTGATTGGGGCGCTCGTAATCTTTCGAATTAAAATCCGGTGATGGCAGCTGATCTTTCATCGAGCTCCCCCCGAAAAGGCATAGACCAAAATGACGTGAACGATGGAGAAAATTAGCAGGCTATAGGTGAGCGGAATATGAACGAAGAGCCAGAGCTTGAGTGTCAACTGCAGAGAACGATGATAGTCCAGCCCGTCTTTTTGTCGCACGAGATCGGCGATCTGCGACATGACCGCGCGTTCCTTTTCATTCAAAAAGCGGCTGACATCGTCGATTTTCTTCAGCAAGCGATTGAGCGGTCCACGCATTTCAAAAACGTGACTCCATAGGTTTCGAGGCCGGGCAAAAAAGTCAGCGAGTTCATCCGCATAGAAATCAGCGGCGGTCGAAGCCTGTACTTCCGGAATGGACTTTAATGCCAGCGCCTTGGCGCGTTCGCCCAGTTCGCGTCGAAGCACCGGAATTTTTTCATAGATCACCTCGCCGCCCCGCGTTGTCAGTCGCTTGGGAAATGTGCGGGAAATGAAAAAACCGAGAATGCCGCTGATGGTAACCATCAGGTAGATGAGGCTAAGCGTAATTTCAAACCAACCGGTCGGGATACGAAAGTGAATATGGGCGGCGAAAAGCAGCACGGAGAAATAACCGGCATAGACGTGGAATTGCAGCCAGGCCTGGGAAGATAACAACGGGAGAAAGGGGATTTTCTTTCGCCCATTGTATAGCGCCAAAAAAAGCATTAAAGCCAGCAGCAACCATCCGCTTAGATAAGTCACCCGTGAAAAGTGGCTGAAATATTTGACACCAAGAAAACTCAGGACGAAGCAAACGATGATAAAAAAAGTCACCTTGAGGATCCGGCCCACTTTTCTGGAAAGAATTATTTGAGCCATTTCGCGACTAGGTCCAGGTCGTTCATGTTGATGCGACCGAGGGCGTCATGAGGACAGGCGCGTTCGCACGCGGGGCCCCCATATTGATCCACACACAGGTCACATTTGGTCGCTTTCAAAATCGGTTTGCGTTCGGGGTCGAAAATAACTCGCCCCTTTGTATCGCGCGCTTCCACCATGCGAATCGCTTCATAGGGACAATTGTTTGCGCAGGATTGGCAACCGATACAAGTCGATTGATTAATCACGACCTCGCCTTCAAAGGCATTACGATGAATGGCGCCAGTGGGACATCCGATCATGCAAACCGGGTCGATGCAGTGCATGCAGGCATTGGCGACCATAATCTTTCCATTGATCGGCCCATGACGTAGAAAACGCGGATTGTTGTTGTGCGTTGAGGCACAGGCACGCACGCAATCATCACAACGCGTACAGCGATCGAGGTCGATCAACATCGTCGCGGTTCCGTTGAAAAAACGATGCTCCGCCACGAACTCCATCATGTCCGGGCCAATTTTTGCCGCTGTTTTTTTGCTCTTCTCGGTGAACGATGTTTTTTCCTTTGGAGCAATGATGGGCGGCAGGCGTTTCGACGGAATACCGGGCAAGACGAGTTCTTCAATTAACGGAGTGGGAATGACGATGACATGTGTATAACCGATGGCGCTGAGCGTGTATTGAAACGGAACGATGGCATCTTTCTTCCGCCAGTTGTGAGCGATCTCCTGCAAACCGTAGTTCTGTCCGATGCCGAGATAATTTAACGTCCGTTGGCCGCGGCCAAATTTTTGACTTAACCGGGCAAAGCCCGCGCGAATGAGGACCAGGCCATTCAGATAATCGCCTTCCTGCACGATAATTGGTTCTTTTGGTGGACCACCTTCAGTATTGGTAGATTCGACCAATCTTTTGTAGTCACCCGACCAATCATATTCGCCAAACGTAAGGAACTCCGCCTCATCAATTACCTTTTGCAGATTTTCCGGGCTTAACTTTTTAAAGATCGGCATCTGCATCAAATGACTCGCCAGGGCGCGGTCACGGTAAATCCCATCAATTCGTGTTTTGAGATACTTATCGTACTTCAACAAATCGCGCAGACCTTGCCATCGGATCTCGAGGAGCATTGCATCATTCTCGGCAAAGATCGTCGCGGAGCGCGGCATGCGGCCGAGTGCAGAAATTTCGCCAAAAAATTCTCCGGCGGTGAGGGTTGCCGTTTGATGTTTATTCAGCACTCGGGGTACGTCCTGAAGAAACACTTTTATTTCGCCATCATCCAGTCGATTGGACGTGTCGTCATCCTGCAGGCGAAGTTCGTCTGCGGTGCGTGTTTCAGGATGTTTGCTGTTCCAAAACTGACCCAGGATTTTGAAAACACTCGGACGATCAGCTTCCTTGCGACCCAAAAGGCGCGGCGGCAAGTCCGGTTTAAGTACCACGCGCACCTCGCCGGACAAAACCAAAAATGCCGACGTGCCGTAATCACCCTGACGCACGACAATTTCACCGCGTTTGTATTTTCGAATGCGTGTGTCGTGTTGAAGAATTCCCCGCAACGGCAGCCGTTTTGGAAACGCCTCCGGATTCATTTCCTTGAAGGGCGAAACGGTGCAGAGCTGATCGACCTCAGTTTCTGACATCCCACCGCCGAAAGAAGTAGAATCGTCCCAGCGCTCGGGTCGTTGTGATGCTGTGGAGTTCATCTAGTTCAAGAATCAGCTACGCATCCAAAGCGAGGTCTGTTTTCGGTTTGCAGACACAGGCCAAACAGGAACCATCCTCCCCAGGGGCATCGTGCGAGCCGAGGTATTGAACAGATCCGGATTTCACTGCGATCAGGCAGGTGCCGCAACTTCCCGACCGGCATCCCGAATTGACTTCAATCCCTGATTCTTCCGCAAAATCCAGAAGCGATTCACAAGTGGGATTCCACATGACCGTTTTGCCGGACCGGGTGAATTCAATCTTCAGTTTTCCAAGCTGCTGCGTATCGCTGGGCAGCACCGGCTTATCGATGCTCTTGCGGGTTGACGCTCCGAAAGCCTCAAAATTAATGCGATTTTTGGGGACGCCCCATTCGGCAAGATGTTTCGCGGCGTCTTCCATCATCTTTGGAGGGCCGCAGATGAAAAATTCGAAGTTGTTGGATGGCAGCAGATCCTTCAGAAGTGAAACGCTGAAGTAACCTTTGTGATGATAATCCTTCTCGATCGCGTCATCTACTGACGGATTGCTGTAGGAAACAAAAAGATGGACGTTGTCATGTTCGGACGCAACCCGTTCCAAATATTCCTTTTGAATATGTTCTTTGCTGTTGCGCGCGCCGTGAAAAAACCAGATTTCCCGCTTCGAGCCGAGGCTGAGTAATCCGTTTAACATGCTGAGCATCGGCGTAATACCAACACCTCCTGAAATCAGGACAATTGGCGTAGAGCGATGTAGATCCAAAAAGAAGACACCACCAGGAGCTTTAACGTCGAGAATGTCGCCTTCCTGCAGATGATCCGCGAAATAGCTGGACGCAATGCCGGGAGGCGCATCCGATACACCACGTGGCGGCAGAGCCTTTTTGATTGTGACGCGAAATTGGTTGTCCGCGCGCGGGGCATCCGAAATGGAATAGCAGCGAACGATTGGCTTCGTCTGGTTTGGAACATTAAGCTGAAAAGTCAGGTATTGGCCGGGTTTGAAGCCTGGAATCGATTTGCCATCATGCGGAGCCAAATAGAAGGAGAAGACGTCCTGGCATTCCAAAACCTTTTTGGTGACACGAAACTTGCGAAAGCCGTTCCAGACCAATGCAACTTGTTCGCTCTCCCGGCAGCGCAACATGGCTGCCTTGATCGACAGCTGCATTTCTTCGCGAGCCAGTCGTTGTTGCTGCTTTTCGAACCAAAGGCGGCGTCCGTAACTGAATAGTTGCAACATGACCTGCAGAAGAGCGCCGCCGACGATCGCGATCCCTACGGCATACCCAAAACGCCACGCCGGAATTATGCGCATTTGATCGAGCAACAGTTGCATCTAAGGAGATAATTGTTTAACAAAAGTGCAGGGCGGAGTAAACGCGCAAGTTCAATTCTGCCGCTCGGGATAGATGATGAGACAAAGCAATATTGCCATTGTAATGCTTCTCCTGATGGTCAGAAATGACGTCATCGCGGGACCTTCCACGAATGCTCTCCCGAGATATTTGGGCGCATCAACTTGCAGCTCGACGAGTTGCCATGGCGGCGCGGATGAAAAGAAGAACCAAGATCTGATCTGGACGAAGCACGACTTTCATTCCCGATCGTACGCAACTCTTACTTCTGCTCGTGCAGACCGGTTTGCGGACGTTCTGAAGCTGGGAGATGTCACTAAAAATCCTCGCTGTACAGTCTGCCACGCGCCGTTGGGTGTTGTTCCCGAGCAAAATCGTTTGTTAACGGCGAAAGCCATTCATGGAGTTTCCTGTGAGAATTGCCATGGACCCGCGGAGAACTGGCTGCGTTCACATACTCGACCCGATTTTAGTCACGCGGATCGGGTGGCAGCTGGCTTGCGCGACCTCAAAGATTTGTACGTCCGCGCGAACACCTGCGTGGCTTGTCACCAAACTCTCGATCGCGATATCGCTGCCGCTGGCCATCCGGAATTAACGTTTGAATTAGACGGACAATCGGTTTCGGAGCCAAAACATTGGCGCGAAGCCGAAGTCGTAGGTCCCAAGGCATGGTTGATTGGTCAAGTGGTCGCGCTTCGGGAAATGAGCTGGCAATTGGATCGTGGTTCCCAGTCTGATGAAAACCTGACTGCACGTTGGAACGCTCTCGTCTGGCTCTTGCAGCAACTGGACGATGTCGATCCTTCATTGCGTGGATTGAAGGCCTTGCAGCTCAACAGTGAGAAAACGGATTTTGCGGCTGCGCAAAAGACCTGCGATTCCGTGGCTCAAAGCGTGAATCAGATTTCGTGGACTTCGGAATTGACTCATACATGTCTGGTAAGCCTAGGCAAGACGGCAGCCGCTTTCCAGGATTCCAACGTTCCAAAGAACCTTCAGGCCTGGCGTGCCGAAAGATTGGTGCTCGCCTTGGACCGTCTGTCTCTTCGCGACGCAGGGGCGTCGATGAAAAAGACAGATTTAGTTGTTGGCCGTTTATTCAAGCTTGCGCAGTCCATTCCCGATTTTGATCCAGAAGCGTTTGCGAAGGAATTGAGCGCTTTGCCATCTCTCTAAACTCCCATGGCTGTTTTTTACGACACTCACGCTCATCTCGATTATCCTGATTTCTCAGCAGATTTCTCCCAACTGCTGGAACGTGCCGCCGCCGCAGGAATTACGCGCATGATTTCGATCGGCACAAATCTTGAGAGTAGTCAGCGCGCCATCCGGCTAGCCGAGCAACACGGTAACGTTTTCGCCGTTGCCGGCTGGCATCCTAATGATGCGCTGGAAGCTCCCGATGATATTCGACCGGCGTTACGGGAGTTGGCAAAGCATCCCAAAGTCGTGGCCATTGGTGAAACCGGATTGGATTATTATAGGCTTCCGAGCAAAAATGGTGGAACCGTCGAAGACGATGCCCGGTTAAAAAAGAAACAAGCGCAGGTTTTCCAGCAACAACTCGAAGTCGCTGCCGAAACCGGACTCAATTGCGTCATTCACCAACGGGACGTTGCCAATGAAGCCCACTCCTTCGAAGCAATTTTGGAGCAAATGAAGCCGTTTGTCGGAAAGGTACGCGGAGTCTTTCATTGTTTCGCCGGGACGCCCGAGGCTATGCGTCGTGTTCTCGACATGGGATCTCTCGTTAGTTTCACCGGTATCTTAACCTTCAAGAATGGACAGAACGTGCGCGATACCCTCGCCGCGACACCAATGGGCAAGTTCATGTTTGAAACGGATTGTCCTTTCCTGGCGCCGTTGCCATATCGTGGAAAACGGAATGAGCCCGCCTACGTCAAAGAAATCTCCGAGATGGCGGCACAGGTTAAGAATTGTTCACTCGAGGAATTGAGTCGCGTCACCTGTGCTACCGCGCACGAATTCTTTTCCAGATTGAAGTAATTATTTTTGAGCGAAAGCTTGCCGCTCCCGGCGAGAGAAAGTATTTCCACTGGGGCCATGGATGAACGGGAAGCCCTAATCGCATTAAATATGGTTGAACACGTCGGACCTGTCCGCGTGCGTCAACTCCTCGAACACTTCGGCGAAGCGCCAGCTATTTTAAAAGCGTCGAAATCGCAGCTCCTGCAGGTGCGTGGCATTGGAGAAGAGGTTGCCGAGTCCATCCGTAATTGGGAAAAGAAAGTCGACCTCAAAGGGGAATTGAATCGCATCCAACAATATGGCTGTGAAGTTCTGATCCAGTCCGATGATCTTTATCCCGAACTTTTAAAACAAATCTACGACCCGCCTTTCGTCCTCTACGTCAAAGGCAAACTTTCGGATAAGGACAAAAACCCGGTCGCCATGGTGGGTTCGCGCATGACGACCAGTTACGGGATGGAAGTCGCCCGGAAACTGGCCTACCAACTCGCCTACGTGGGCGTAACTGTCGTGAGCGGCGGTGCGCGCGGCATCGATACTTCAGCACATCAAGGCGCACTCAATGCGAAAGGGCGAACCATTGCCGTTCTCGGCACTGGGATTAACGTGGTCTTTCCGGTGGAGAACGCGGAGTTGTTTGAGCGCATCGCCGCGAATGGTGCGTTGATGACTCAATTTCCGTTCAATCGCAAAGGAGACGTGCAGAGTTTCCCGATTCGAAATCGTATCGTCGCTGGCATGACTCTCGGAACGGTGGTCGTCGAGGCCAACTTAACAAGCGGTTCGCTCATTACGGCAAATATGGCGGTTGAATACGGTCGGCAAGTCTTTGCCGTTCCTGGCCGAATCGATTCACCTCGCAGCAAAGGTTGTCACGAATTGATCAAAAAGGGGGCGAAGCTTTGCGAAGGAGCGGAAGATGTCCTGAGCGAATTCGAATATTTATTTCCTCCGAGCAACCGTCCTGAGAGTCCCGCGCAGACTGGAACTCTTCCTTCTCTGACCCTTTCGGAAAACGAGCGCGTCGTTTATGACGCGCTCAATGCAGAAGACGAATTAAGTATCGACGAAGTCATTCGGAAGAGTGGCTTGCCGAGCTCAGCAGCGTCTGTGGCGCTGCTGAGCCTTGAAATGAAGCGGTTGGTCCGCCAGCTCCCGGGCAAAATGTTTGTCCGGAATCGTTAGAACCGGTTCTAAAAACTTAGTTGCGGCCTCGGCCGAAACCATTTCCGTTTCCGTTGCCCGGACCCGAATCTTTTTCGGCCAATCGGCCACTGCCTTCAGAACGAGGCGACGCTTGCGAGGCAGAGCGGCCACCTTGTCCCCAGCTCTGGCCATGAGATCCACGACCGGCATCCGACGAAACGCGAGGCGCAGCTTGGGGCGCCGACGGCTGCGAGCGATAGGACGGAGCAGCCGGAGTCGCCGGGGCCTGCACTACGGGAGCAGTCGTGCTTTGACGTGGGATTTCAGGACGATTCGAATTTCCGTGCGAAGACGCTCCCCAGGAATTACCGCGACCAGAATTTTGCGGAACCAATGGCGCAGGCTGTGCGGCTAAAGGCGTCGACGGCGCTTGCTGGATCGTTGTCGAAGGCGAGGAGACCACTGAACTTCCGCGACCATGCTTCGGCTGCAAGGCCTGATGGCGCGACGAATTATCAGATGGAGCCGATTGCGAAGACGCCGCCGGAGCCGCGGGTCGCTGCGGAGCGGTGACGTTTGGCGAAGAAACCACCGAGTTGCCGCGGCCATGCTTTGGCTGCAACGCCTGGTGTCGCGACGAATTGTTATCGGATTGTCCTTGCGAAGGTGTAATCGGCGCGGTCGCTACAGGTTTCGACGTCGCTGTTCCCCAGGTGCTTTGATTGCCAGGGGAATTTTTTCCTGACTGCTGGGAGCTTCTGCCCCACGCGTTACCGTTATTGCCCGAATTCGCCACGTTGCCGGAGTTGTTCCCGGAGTTGCCACGAGGTTTCGCTCCCCAGGCCGAGCCACTGGAATTCTGCGGGGTCGTTGGTGTCGTCGTGGCGGCAGTGAATTTCGGTTTCACGAGATTCGGAGCATGCGGTTTGTAAACGACGAGGTCATTCCCAACACGATGGACCCGGTCCGGCGCACTGATTGGCGTGCTGTTCTTTGGCCATTCATGGATCGACACCTTTTGCACCGGATGTTTGGTCGCCACTTCAATCCGTTGGCGTCCGATACCTTCATTGATGATCGTGGTGTTGTTATTGATGATATAATTGTTCACCACCGTGCTGCGATTGTAGATCACCTTCACCGAGTCGCGCGGCGCGCAATAACGGTAAGGATGCGGATCGCAGAAACGATGCGATGGCACAAACGTGTAGCACGAATCGCTCAGACCGAAATCAAAGCTGATGCCGACATTCGCGCTGTGAAACGTAAAACCTACACCGGCACGGAAATGAGCCGCCGGCGGCAATGGCGCCCAGCCGCAATGATCGGACGTATAACGCCAGCTCACCCACGACGGCCCCCAACAGGTGTCAGGAACCCACACCCAGCCAAAACGAACATCGGAGCACCAACGTCCGTAGTGGAACGTGGCCCAGCCCCAGGAATAATCCGACGCCCAATACCAACCTGAGTCGGTATAAATCCAGTGACCGCGATCACAATACGGGCGCCAACCCGGATTGCTCACCACCACTGCCGGTCTCCAGCAGCGACCGTATTCCGTTTCCACCCAATATCCGTAAGGCGACAACGTTTCATAAAAATAATTTACAGTTACCGGCGCGGGCTCAGACACCGCGACTGCCGCCGCTGATCCCTGCGGAACCAACGGAGCCGTCACCGCTTCCTGCGTGGGCGCGGGCGCCGGGGCAGGGGATGGAGCCGGTTGCGCTTCGGGCTGCGGGGCTGCCGCAACGACCGGGGCATTCGGATCACCTTTATGCTGGATCAACGCCGTCATCACATCGTCCGACACACCAAGGTCATTCAGATAAAGAATTTCATCCGCAGTCGGATTGAATGCCGGACCGTAGTTCTTGATGTACGCCAGCAAAATATCTTCGCTGACATTCGATTGATACAGTTTGGCGACTTCAGAAATACCCGGCGACAACGTCGTGGGTAATTCTGCGACGGCGGGGGCCGACGGTTGGCTGCTGATGGATTGCTGTTGGGCGAGTGGACTGACGGTTGTCGGGGCTGGAGTCTGAACCGGCGCCGGAGCTGGGGTCGTAACGACACGGGGTGCCTCGGCACTTACCTTACTGCTCGGCTGGAAACATCCCACGATTGCTGCCCCACCTCCTACAACTGCGAAAAACCCACTCAAAAAACGGGTCTTCATATAATTTTGCGGTTTCGAATAAAGCTTTGGCTTAATCCAGCTTTGCTGGTCAACCGCCAGGCTTTTATTCAAGTACCGCTGCTTCAATGGACGCTACATGTCGTTCATTATTCATCGCGGCGCAAGTGTCTAATTTACAGGCACTCCTGAGGTGGAAAACAGGCCAAAACCGCAAAAAATGACCGGCTTGAACCGGGCGCCTTGCCCCTTTTCCGCGTTCATTCGACGATCAAAACGTTTTCGTTACCGAAAGAAGCAAAGATCCACAACCTCTCCCACAGCGAGCGAGGGCAACGGTGAGTAGTGCCATTTAGTTAAAATGACTAACGTTTGGCTATCAACCGCATGAGTGGACGAAAGCGTAGCGCCGACTGGTAGTCGGCTGTATCGCCGGTTGTCAACCGGCGGGCTGCGCAAATCACGAGGCCATTCGAATCAATAACCCTGGCGTGGCTGTCGCGGCGACTGCGAGTTGCCAACTCGCGATACAGCCGATTAACAATCGGCGCTACAGATCTGGCTCGTCACGGGCTCACCCCGTCCCATACCGATTCATTCACGCTAAGTTCTGAACAGCGAAGAACCGGGTAATGAGCGTAAACCGCTGAAAAGCAGACTCCCGTAAAAGCCTTCTACGCGTGCAGCGCCACTTCCCCGCTTCGGAAAATCGAATTGTACGGAAAAAGTAACGAAATTCCGGTCCGGAAAACTCCCTTGTACGCGTAC
>CBHTTJ010000168.1:0-13059 GCA_966095605.1 uncultured bacterium
AGAATGCGGCGGTCAGAGACGCGCCGCTACAGGAACGAAAAAACGCTCGCCTCCCGTAAACGATTTTTGAATGCTCCAGCTATGTCTCAGTTCGCCAACAAATGGGTTTTGATTACCGGGGCTTCCAGTGGATTTGGTGGCGCCACCGCCATCGCTTTCGCCAAAGAAAAAGCCAATCTTCTGCTCGGCGCCCGACGTGTGGACCGATTAAAGGAAGTCGCCGAAGCCGCTCGCAAAGCCGGGGCAGGGGAGGCGCACGTGCAGGCGCTGGATGTTTCAAAAACCCAGAGCGTCGAGAAATTTGTCGAGTGGGCGAAAACGAAGATCGGTTCTCGCCAACAATTGGATGTGTTGATTAATAATGCCGGTGGCGCACTCGGACTCGACACGGTGGCGACCGGTAAAGACGAAGATTGGGAAACGATGATGCAGACGAATGTGCTCGGCGTTCTGCGCATGACCCGCGCGAGCTTGCCGCTCATGGTGAAGAATCCTGGTTCTTCCATTATCAATATCGGTTCCCTCGCCGGACGTGTGCCGTATGAAGGCGGCGCCGCGTATTGCGCCGCGAAGGCCGGGGAACGAAAGGTCACGCAGTCCCTCCGACTCGAACTCAACGGCACGGGCGTGCGCGTCAGTTCAGTGGATCCGGGTCTCGCTGAAACGGAATTCTCCATCGTCCGTTTCAAAGGCGACGAGGAACGGGCGAAGAAAGTTTATCAGGGAACATTTCCTTTGGTGGCGCAGGATGTGGCGGAGACGATTCTCTTCGTCGCAAGTCGTCCGGCGCACGTGAACATCGACGAGATCCTGATCAAGCCAACCGACCAGGCCGCGATTCACAAAACGTTTCGTCGACTAAAATAGTGGCGCTTGCCGAGGGGCGACTTCGCTGGTAGTAATAACGGGCATTACGCGGGTGTAGTTCAATGGTAGAACGGCAGCTTCCCAAGCTGCATACGAGGGTTCGATTCCCTTCACCCGCTCCAACTTCCCCGGAGAGCAGTTTTCATTTTTCAGGGGTTATTTTTTCCGGTGCCGTTTTTGACTCCCTTTTCGAACCATGCGTAGAGCACTGGTAGCAGCACAAGTGTGAGAAACGTCGAACTCAAAATGCCGCCAATGACGACGGTGGCGAGTGGCCGTTGCACCTCGGCACCGGCTCCCGAGGCAATCGCCATGGGAACGAATCCGAGACTGGCGACGAGCGCCGTCATAAGAACCGGGCGAAGGCGTGTCATTGAGCCTTCGACGACGGCATCGAGAATAGCTTTTCCTTCCTCGCGCAGTTGGTTGAAATACGAAATCATCACCAGGCCATTGAGCACGGCGACGCCACTCAACGCGATGAAACCGACCGCCGCCGTGATACTGAAAGGCATCTCCCGCAGCCATAAAGCCAGGACGCCGCCGGTGACGGCGAGAGGGATGCCGGAATAAACGATCAAAGCCTGCCGCAAACTTCCGAAGGCGAGAAAGATCAGCACGAAGATCAAGACGAGCGCGGTGGGAACGACGACGGCGAGCCTTGTGCGGGCTTGTTGCAAATTTTGAAACTGCCCGCCGAATTCGATGAGATATCCTTCCGGGAATTTGATTTGTTCCTTGATTTGCCGTTCCGCATTGCGAACGAATCCCTCAATGTCGCGCGTCTTTAAATTCACCATCAGCGCAGCCCGGCGTTGTCCATCATCACGTTGAATAGGTTCAACGGTTTTCAGTGAAGCGAATTCAACCAGTTGTCCCAGAGGTAACAGGCCATTCTCCCCGACACGCACCGGCAACTTTTTGATCTGTTCATCATCACCCCGCATGGATTCGGGCATTCGCACCACCACGTCATGACGATGATTCCCTTCGATCGCGTTCCCCACGACTGCTCCAGCGAGCGCTGCACTGACAGTCTTATTGATTTCAGCTGCCTGAAGATTATAACGCCGAAGTTCATCTCGTTTGACGTTGATCTGTAACTGCGGTGTTCGTCCCTCAGTTTCATATTCGACCTGGGCTGTGCCGGGCATCTTTTCCAGGAGACCTTTGACTTGTCCGGCGAGATTTTCCAATACGTCATAGTCGTTTCCGAAAATCTTCACTGCCAGTTCAGCTTTGGTGCCTTCAAGCATCTCGTTGAAACGCATTTCAATGGGTTGGGCGAAAATAAGATTGTAGTCGGAATTGATTTTCAGGATTGAGGCTTCCAGATGCTCGACTAATTCGGCCTTCGTTCTGGGCCGGCCAGCAGTCTTTGGCCATTCCTCAATCGGTTTGTAAAAAATATACATGTCGCTTTCGTTCACCGGCATCGGATCAGTTGCAATGTCACTTGTGCCGATACGGGAAAACACGCGCGTGATTTCTGGGAACTCGCTCAAAAGCTTTGCCTCGACCTCGATGTCGGTTCGCAACGATTCATCGAGGCTCATGCCAGTGGGCTTGTAGAGCATCGCGGTGATCGAGCCTTCATCGAGTGTCGGCACGAATTCCGCCCCGAGTTTCGTATAAAGCCAAACCGAGCCGGTGAAGAGAACGATGGTAACGACAACAACCAGCCATCGAAGTTTCAGCGCGAGGTGAAGGAGTCGTTTATATAACCGCTTCAACAGGGCGATGATAATATTGTCGCTTTCCCGAATGTTACCGCGGAGGAGGAAAGAACAAAGCGCGGGCATAAGTGTCAGCGCCAGAATCAATGCTCCGCCAAGAGCGAGCATCACGGTCAAGGCCATGGGGTGAAACATCTTTCCTTCGATGCCAGTCAATGCCAGAAGCGGGATATAAACGACCGTAATTATAATGACACCAAAGAACATCGGTGTGCCGACTTGTTTGCTGGCGGCGAGCACGACTTTGGCGCGTTCCTCGTCGGTCAAGGGGCGACCCATCTCGTGTTGTCGTTGTCCCAGTTGTCGGACGACGTTTTCAACGATGACCACGGCTCCATCGATAATGAGCCCGAAATCCACGGCTCCGAGACTCATTAAATTTCCAGAAATGCCAAAGCGCGCCATGCCGGCGAGCGCGAACAGGAATGAAAGGGGAATCGCCGCGGCCACGATCAAGGAGGCCCGCCAATTGCCGAGCAGCAGCAAAAGGATAACGACGACGAGCACGGCGCCTTCAAATAAATTGTTCCTGACCGTTTGAATTGTGCGACCGACCAATTCCGAACGATCGTATTGGGTCTTGATTTCTATTGTCGGTGGAAGTTTTTGTTGAATGTCAGCCAGCCTTGCTTTTACACGTTCAGCCACTGCCCGGCTGTTTTCTCCCGACAGCATCATGGTGGTGCCGATGACAGCTTCGTTGCCATTCAAGGTAGCCGTACCGGTCCGAAACCCCGTTCCCATTTTGACGTCAGCGACATCCGACACGAGGAGTGGCTTTACGAGCGCGCCATATTTTAAAGGAAGTCCGGCGATGTCCTCGAGAGTTTGGACGCGGCTCACCGCTCGAATCGTCAATTGTTCTCCTCCCCGGCTAATGATCCCGCCACCCGTATTCTCCACGTTTTGCGCAATCAGGTCCGCGAGTTCACTGAACGTCATTCCCACGTTCGCCAATGCCTCCGGTTTCGGCTCGATCACGAATTCACGTCGATAAATGCCGCTTTCGTTTATTTCAGCGATACCGGGAACCGTTCGAAGCAACGGTTTAATAAGGTAGGTCTGGACTTCGCTTAATTCGATAAGGCGATCCAAAGCGTTTGCAGGCATGTTGGTCGCATCCTGACGAAAGCTGACGCTGTAATAAAAAATCTCGCCCAACCCAGTGCTGATCGGCGCGAGTTTCGGAAGTAATCCTGAGGGAAGCTGTTCGAGAGCGCCTTGCAGCCGTTCGTTCACCAGTTGGCGTGCGCGAAAAATGTCAGTGCCATCCTTGAATTGCAACGTGACCTGCGACAGACCAAATTTCGTGATCGAACGCATTTCTTCCACGCCGGGCAGACCGGCCAGTTCGACCTCAATCGGTTGAGTGACCAACTTTTCCGATTCCTCGGCCGCGAGCGCGGGGACCTCGGTATTGACCTGAACCTGGACTCCAGTGATGTCCGGCACGGCATCCATGGGTAAATGGAATCCCGACCACAACCCGGCACCCAGCAAAACGACAGCTGCGAGCAACACTACCGCCCGTTGTCGCATGGAAAATTCGAGAATGCGATCGATCATGGCGTGGAGTGAAGTTTAAGGCCGGTGAGAAGTTCGAGCTCCTGGAGATTCTCCAATGCATCCGCTTGCGTGGCGAAAATGGCTTCGAGCGCCTCGAGATATTGCGTCTGAAGTTCCACGTAAGTCGCAACGGGCAATGAGCCCAGCCTGTAATGGCGATCTCCGAGTTCGGCGGCTTCACGCAATTGTTCAATTGCTTTTGGGGAGAGACGATTCATCTCCGCGAACTGAGTCTGGTAACTGAGCACGTTCGTGCGGATATCCCGTTCGATTTGTCGTTTCGTCAGCTGCACCGACGTCTCCGCCTGATCCTGCCGGGCCTTCGCGGATTCGATGTTCCCTGTGTTTCGATTCCAAAGCGGCAGAGGCATGGAAACGCCGATTCCCATGGTGCGTTCTGTCTCATTTGCTTTTTCCTGGGAATAAAAGGGCTCGATCGTGATCCCCGCCCAACGCTCCTTTTTCGCCAGATCCACGCGAATACCCTGCTGCGCGAATTCGATCTGGCGGGTGCGAAGATCAAAATTATTGGTGGACGCCGCGGTCAGCAATTCATCGGTCGGAGGCAATTTTTGAAAATGTAAACGCGGGTTGGCAATTCGCAATGATTCCGAGAGCGGTTCTCCGCGAAGCTGGTTCAAATCAAACAAGGCCGTTTGCGCGGCCCTGGTTGATTCCAGCGATTTTCTTTTCAACGTGATGACACTGGCTTCGATGATTCGTGTTTCGAGGAGCGGAGAAACACCGGCGGGTTCTCTTTGCACCAGAACACTGACGAGTTCTTCGCCGCGCTTTGCTGCTTCTGTGGCGGCATTGGCTTTTTCCTGAGCGATCAGGAGTCCATAACCCAGCCGACGTGCTTTCGTCGCCAATGTTGCGCGAAATTGTTCGAGACCGAGTTCGGCCAATTCGATTTCCCGATTGGCGATGGCCTTTCGCAATGCCATGCGCCCGGGAAATTCGAATGACTGCGAAACTGAAACTTTCCACGCCGCGCCTTCGCCGGCGAGCCCGGCGTTATCACGAGAGTGTTTGTGGCCAAGTTCAAATCCTGCCTCTGGATTGGAAATGGCTTTAGCCGTTTTAAGGTCACCCTTCGCTGCGGCAATTTCAGCACGGTAGAACTTCAGCTCAGGATTGTGCATCAAGGCATCAGCCACGAGCGCATCCAACGTCATTTCATTTTTGGCTCTGTTCTGCTCTGCCGATGTGTTTATGGCGAGGAGCGTGGTCAAGCCAAAGACCACAGAGAAAATTCGATTCATAGGACCAACAACTTAGTAATTAACCAACGAGAACGCAGAACGTGGATACACCACGTCCATCAACAATTTCTAAAGCGAGGATTAAGAGACGAGTGAAGGCCCGCGAATGGGCAGGGAGGTCGTGATGAGAAACTGCGGGAGGTGTAAGGCGTCGGGAGGCCAAAAATGGATGTTGGCACTGACTGAATTTGAAAACTGTTCAGGAGAGCTGGCGAGGAGGGAGATTAAAAACGGAACGACAACCTGGATTTTCTGGTTCGTTTCCGTTTTGTAGCCCGTTTTTTCAACCAGCTTGCATTCGGTATCGCAGGGATCTCCGCTTGTGGTTGTTGAATCCTCTGCAACGCAGCATTCATCAGTCGGAAGAATTCCTGCCATTTCCAGACAACAATGGTTTGTCATCGGCAGCCAAATCGCCAAGAAAACCACTGCCAGAATTTGTTTCAGGAAATTCAACGTTGAATAGATAGCCCTCCCCCGTGGTTTGTTCAAATTCAATTTCCTTTTTTGGGAAACGATTATGAAAGGCAAGGGCTCCGTTCAAGACTTCGTGTTGAGAGCATCTCTTCTTCCGGCAACGTATGCTGCAAAAGTTTTCCTGATTTCATCCGGACGCGCCGGAAAACAACGAGGATTTCATGTTCCGTTCCCTGTGCATGCGCCGGATCATCAAAACCTCAAGGTGACTGTTGACTTGACTGGGAAAGGCGGGGCATGCCCGATCCGCATTGCCGCAAATGGTGATAACAGTCTCGATATTTTGATCGGGGGATTTCGCTGAGATGCTTTGAGTGATGACGCGAGATGTTGATCCCGATTTTATTCATTATCTGGATTGCTTTCGGATGAACGTAACCGGCTGGTTTCGACCCTGCACTAGTCCATTTCGACTACTTGTCGAATCCCAGAAAACTTGAATAGCATTTGGCCTGAATTCATCGAAAGGCGGCAAATCGGTGATTCTGAACGTTTACTCTTAAATTGAATCAAAGCTATGTTTAAATCCGAACCTGCGTCTTCACGTCGTCAATTCCTTAAAACCTCGACCGTCCTGACGGCGAGTGCCCTCGCATCGCCCATGATGTTCAATATTAAATCTTCCGCGGCGCCCACTGGAGAAACTTTAAGGGTGGGGCTGATTGGCTGCGGCGGTCGTGGCTCGGGCGCAGCAAGTCAGGCGTTATCCGCGGATAAGAATATTCAACTTGTCGCGATGGGGGACGTCTTTGAAAAGCAGCTTCAGGACAGCTTGAAAAACCTGAAGACTGAGCATCCGGACAAGGTGAAAGTAACGCCAGAGACATCCTTTGTCGGACTCGACGCTTACCAGAAGGTTCTTAATAGTGGTGTGGACGTTGTCATTCTGGCCACGCCGCCCGGGTTTCGCCCATCGCATTTGAAAGCAGCGATTGATGCAGGGAAACATGTCTTCTGCGAAAAGCCAATGGCGGTTGATGCTCCGGGAGTTCGTTCTGTCCTCGCTTCCGCGGCGGAGGCCAAAAAGAAAAACCTCTCCCTCGTGGCTGGCTTTTGCTGGCGGTATGATCTGTCTCGTCGCGAATTTTATAAACGCATTCACGACGGCGCGATTGGCGAGATTCGCGCCATTCATGCCACGTTTCTTGTCGGGCCAGTAAAACCGATGCCTCCCGCGAGTGATCGCCCCGCTGGAATGAGCGACGTGGAATGGCAGGTGCGCAATTGGTATAACTTTGTCTGGTTGTCAGGTGATGGCTTCGTCGAACAAGCAGTCCATAGCGTGGATAAAGTTGCGTGGGCGATGAATGGCGTGTTGCCGTTGAAGGCGGTGGGAAATGGCGGGCGCCAAATTCCGAATCACGAAGGAAACATCTTTGATCACATGGATGTTTGCTATGAATTTCCTGGTGGAATGAGAGCTTTTGTTTCTCAACGTCAAATCAGCAACTGTTACGCGGACAATTCGGATTATCTCCTCGGCACTTCCGGCATTGGCACTATTCATGGAACGCCAACCATCAAGGCCACAGAAACATGGCGTTACAATGGGCCTGGCAAAAACATGTATCAGAACGAACATGACGAATTGTTTGCAGCGATTCGCAAAGGTGAACCGATTAATGACGGTGTTTGGATGGCGCACAGCACATTAATGGGAATCATGGGTAGAACCGCTGCTTACACTGGCCAGGAAATTACGTGGGAGCAGATGCTTAACTCAAAAGAAAATCTGTTTCCAGAGCCTCTCGATTGGAACATGAAGCTTCCCACCGCGCCAATGGCAGCGCCGGGTAAAACTGCGTTTGCGTAACGTAACCAAACAGTTGGTTGGAATCTCCAATTCACCTGTTCAGGTGATTTGAAGTTTAATAGAGTCACTGCGTTCCCCAACAGAAATCGTGCGCGTGGACCTATCCAAACGGAGCGCGTCTGGGCCGACCCCGTGCCGAGGCGTGGAACGACTAAGCCGAGAAATTTTTCGGTGATCGCCCTCTCTTTATTCGTTGCGGCCACTTACGTGGTCCGATTCAGTGATGTTCTGGATTTTCCGGCCGATGTAAAAAAGAGAATCGCTTTTCCATCGAACGCCTCGATTCCCATTTCCTGAATATTTCATTCGCTTCGGGCCGCCTCCACTGGCCGTCGACCTGATAACTTATTTTTCCCGTCCACATCTGGAAGGCGATCGTTCGGCTCGATATATTTATATGCCTGTCGCCGATTTGAATGTCTGGTGGACAGACCGAAGCCGACCTGAATTGCCACGGCATCATTTCGGTCCGAAACGGAATTTTTCCAATGAAGAAGGGGTTGTGGTTTACCGGGCGAATCGAATCGAGTTGTAAGACTTCGTAATCAGCTCTCCAGAGTTTTCATTTCCAACAGTCGGGAAAAAACTTAATCCAAAGAAGTGCCGACTCCCTCTGTTCCATTCGCATCTCTGAATTCATATTTCCCACGCTTTATCCGAGGATATCCCAAACCATCCATCGTTAATTCATCAAAGGACTCGAAAGAAATGAAAATGAAATTTGCTTTATTGGTGTCCGCCTTGTCGCTGGGAGTTCATCTGCATGCAGCAACGTTGAATATCGTCAACGTCAGCGCACCTGAAATCAATTGCCTCTTTGATACCTCGTGCAGCGTAACCGCCACAGACACGAGCGATTCGGTTTCCGTTTATCCCGTCGCCAGCGGAAGCGGCCAGGCCTTTTTGCAATCACGCACGTTTACCGGTTCGGCAGGGACACCCGCGGCTGGACTCTATGCATACTTGTATCGTCTTGATCTAACGGCTCTGCGGCTCGATACCGGTTACGGCGATCCCTTTGTCCACACTCTCACTTTTAATTGTGGCCCTATCGTCAATACGCTGGATTTGAACGGTGACGGCGTGACGGGCGACCAGGTGATGTTGATCACAAACGGAGGATTGGGCACGCAGGCTCTGACTTATGCCACGAAAACGGGAAACAGCGTTTCATTTCACATGCACGTGGCGCCTGGATTTACCAATGGCCAATCGACTTATTTCTTCGGATTTGTTTCCACACAACCGCCGACAAATGTCTTTGTCCAGGTTGAACAGACGAGCCCGGATGGAATGTCGACAACCACGGCTCGTGCGCCTCGAATTCCCAGCCTTACTTCGTATATTACGCACGTGATTACCAATCTCTCGATCAATCTTTTGAATGCTCCAACGGTTCACGCTAAAGAAGGCTTGCGTCAATCCATATTGAATCGCGTCGCTGAAAGCCAGTCTCTCGTCGATGACGGTGATTCGGATAGCGCGGCGGAAGTCTTGCTGAATCTTCAATCCAAAATGGATGGAAACAAAAGCGATTGGGTGATCGACGATCCAGCGACACAAACCGATGAAAGGGCCGATCTTTACGACGATGTTCAATCGTTAATCGACGAAATCCTGCCGGTTTCGCCGTAACCATCTTGTATTTGACATAACGATCAACTCGTTCTCTGTTGCGTTGTCGTTATGAAAAACGCAGCCAACAAATTCGAGGTGTTGCCGGTTGGTGACAGTTACAGTGAGCTCAATCCGCCTACTGCGGCTGAATCAGGTCCTCCGGCCGACGGTCCACTGTTGGATGCTTATTCCAACGCCGTGGTTGTTGCGGCGGAAGAGGTGAGCCCCTCGGTCGTTAAGATTGATGTTCACAAGAAACGTGAGAATGGCGGAAGCGGCTCAGGGTTTATTATCACGCCAGACGGATTTGTTTTGACGAATAGTCATGTGGTGCATGGAGCCGACAGGGTTGAAGTGACCCTTGCTGATGGTCGCAAACCCGATGCCTACGTTGTCGGAACAGATCCGGATACCGACTTGGCTGTCGTCAGGATTTATGCGCCAAATCTCAAGCCCGTTCGCCTGGGCGACTCCAACACGTTGCGCGTGGGACAGCTCGCCGTGGCGATTGGAAATCCCTACGGCTTTCAATACACCGTGACCTCAGGCGTGGTCAGCGCGCTGGGTCGTTCGTTTCGTTCCGCCTCGGGACGGTTGATGGACAATTTAATCCAGACCGACGCCGCTCTGAATCCCGGTAATTCCGGCGGTCCGTTAGTGAACTCACGAGGGGAAGTCATCGGTGTGAATACGGCCGTTATACTCCCGGCGCAAGGCCTCTGTTTTGCCATCGGCGTCAATACCGCCAAACATATCGCCGGTTGGTTGATTAAAGATGGTGTCGTGCGACGAAGTTACATTGGCGTGGGTGGACAAACGACGAAAGTTCACCGAAAGATCGTTCGGTATTTTCATCTTACGACAGAAACCGGAATGCTGGTGGTGGCCGTTGAACCGGGGAGTCCAGCGAGTCGTGCTGGTTTGTGTGAAGGCGATGTCATCGTTGAATTCGACGGGCATGTTATTAGCGGGATCGACGACCTGCACAAACATTTGACTGGCGAACGCGCGGGGGCGCGGTCGACGTTAACCGCCATCCGGTACACGGAAAAATTACAGTTGGAAATCGTGCCGGAGGATTCTGCCGTTCGCAAACCGTGAGCAGGGCAGTCTTAAAGCAAAACGCCGGCAATCGCGGCATTCAACAACGTGGCAACGAATCCGACAAAGAGCGCTCGGAGACCGAGCCGCGCCAGGTCGTGACGACGATCTGACGCGATGGCTCCAATGCCACCGAGTTGAATGCCGACGGAAGCGAAATTTGCAAAACCCGTGAGCGCAAACGCGGCGAGCATATAAGAACGGTCGGTCATGAAATCCGGCGTTGCTTTCCAGCCTTTCATCACGAGGTAAGCGTAGTGTTCGTTGATCGAGAGTTTCGCGCCGAGCAGGCTTGCCACATGCGGAACGTCCTTTATTTCCACGCCCATGAGGAAAGCCGCTGGCGAAAAGATCCAGCCGAAAACTTTCGAGAGCGACAGATCATCAGCCCAACTGCCGAGTTGAATATGCAAAAACGCGAGCCCCGGTTTCACAAATCCCAACAAAGCATCGAACATTGCGACGAACGCGATGAAGACGATCAACATGGCGGCTACGTTCAGCGCGAGTTTCAAACCGTCGGTTGTTCCCGCGGCCGCGGCGTCGATGCCGTTGACGTAAGGCGATTTTTCTTCATGGGTATGCACGGTCCCCGCAGTTTCGGGACGACTGATCTCTGGCATGAACAACTTGGAAAGATAGAGACTGCACGGGCACGCCATGATGCAGGTCGTCAGGACGGCAACCGGGTCAGCACCATAATTAATATAGACCACCATCATGCCGCCGGAGATATGCGCGAAGCCGCTGGTCATCAGCGCGAACAATTCTGAATTGGTCATTCGCGGGACATATGGCTTCACGATCAACGGTGCTTCGGTTTGTCCCATGAAAACATTCGCCGAGACGGACAACGTTTCCGCACCGCTCGTTCCCATCAAATGCACCATCACCCGCGCCATCAACTTCACAATTTTCTGCAACACGCGGAAATGATAGAGAACGGTGAAAAAGGCGGAGACAAATAAAATTGGGGGCAGGGCTTTGAAGGCGAACATGAACAGAAATTCTTTGCCTGGATTTAGTGCTAGGTCTCCCGGACGCGCGAGATTGCCGAACACAAACTCCGCGCCTTTGTCAGAGAAGCTGATGAACTTGACGACCAGCAGTTTTACATCTTCAAAAGCATCATGAACGAAACCCACTTTCAGAACCAGTAACGCCAGGATAATCTGCAACGCGACACCCCAGCCAATAGTCCGCCAGTTAACCGCCCGGAGGTTGGTCGAAAATATTGCCACCAGGCCAAAAAAACAAAACACGCCGGTCAATGCCTGCCCTCGGGGTCCGATGAGGTCGCGGACCGCATAGGCAATAATTCCGAGGATGAGAATGGTTGCCGCGATACCCAGCCGCCATTCGATCGGGGTTGTTTCTTTGGTCAAAACGCTTTTCGACGTTGCGTGAATAGGATCTTGTCGCGCCGGAGGCGGTGAGGATGGCTGCATGGGGACAGGAGGTTATCGACCAGGCAGGAAGGAGTCGAGCTTTTGCCCGGTGCCCCGTTTTGGATTAATCAGTATGAAATTTTTGTTTTGCTACGGATGCTGTTTAGTCATATTCCGCGCACGATGTTTTCTTCGGATATCAAATCAGTTCATTTTATCGGGATTTGCGGAACGGCGATGGCATCAGTAGCCGCCGCAATGAAGGAAAGAGGTTTTCATGTCACGGGTTCGGATAAAGATGTCTATCCTCCGATGTCGACGTTTCTGGCGGAGCGAAAAATCGAGGTCACACCGGTTTTCTCAGAAAAAAATCTCGCGCATAAGCCAGACCTCGTAGTGGTGGGTAATGCGATTTCCCGCGGCAACGTGGAAGCCGAGGCCGTGCTGGAGCATAAGCTCCGGTATTGTTCCCTCGCGGAAATGTTGAAGGAATTTTTCATTCGCGGCAAAAGATCGCTCGTCGTGTGCGGTACACACGGCAAGACCACCACAACTTCATTGCTTACCTGGGTGTTTGAACATAACGGACTTAATCCTAGTTATCTCATCGGCGGGATTCCAACAAACCTGGGGCAGGGAGCCCGTTTCACCGACAGCGAATGGTTGATTATCGAAGGAGACGAATACGACACCGCCTTTTTTGATAAGCGCAGCAAGTTCGTTCATTACCTGCCTGAAGTCGCTATCGTGAACAACCTGGAGTTCGACCACGCTGACATTTTTGAAAATCTGGCGGCGATCCAAAAAGCATTCCGCATGTTTATTCGCCTGATTCCGCGCAACGGATTGCTTCTGGGAAATGGTGATGATGCGAATCTTGCACCGCTGATGGACGTCAATTTCTGTCCGGTGAAACGTTTTGGTTTGGGCGCTGACAACGCAGTGCAGGCGTTTAATCTTCGTTTTGGCCCGACAGCGACGACCTTTGAAATCCCGAGCTTTCAGTTTCATATCAATCTCGTCGGCGAGTTGAATGTGCGGAATGCTTTGGCGGTGGTAGCGGCGGCGAAGCATTCCGGATTGTCGAACAAACAAATTCAATCGGCTTTCGATACGTTTAAGGGAATCAAGCGCCGCATGGAAATTCGCGGCATCTCGGGGGGAATTACGGTGATCGATGACTTTGGTCATCACCCGACGGCGATTCGCGAAACGATGCGAGCTTTGCG